>CAKSFK010000006.1 GCA_934454655.1 uncultured Eubacteriales bacterium
AGAGCGCTAGATTATAATACCACATCCCCCCTCCTTTGTCAACACTTTTTTTATCCTTTTTTTAAGTTTTTTTCTGACGGTTATTTTTACACAATATGTTGTATATATGCGTTTACGTGATTAATATTTCTGCTTTTCTCATTTTAATATTCCCCGCAGCTTTGCGAGAATTTTTTTCTCGGCGCGGGAAATTTGCACCTGCGTCATTGACATTTCGGCGGCGGTTTTGCTTTGCGTCAGGGAACGGTAATATCTCAAAATTACAATTTTTCTTTCAGTTTCCGTCAACTTTTCCATCGCAAAATCAAGCAAAAGCTTATCCGATATTTCATCCTCTGTACTTACGGTGGGCAGATCCGTTTCACAGACACCGTCATCGCCGTCATACGTGAGGGAAACGGTGGGCTGTGAGGCGCACAGCGCCTCGGTTACCTCTTCGGGCGAAACAGACAGCTTATCAGCCACCTCCCCGACCGTGGGTTCGCGGCACAGCTTTTGCTCAAGCATTTGCTTTTCACGCGCCACCTTTAGCGCAAGCTCCTTTACACTTCTTGATACCTTGACCGCTCCTCCGTCGCGAAACAGCCGCCTTATTTCCCCCATAATAACCGGCACGGCATAGGTGGAAAAGCAAAGACCTCTTTCGCTGTCAAATGCGTCGGTTGCCTTGACAAGTCCCATACACCCTGCCTGAAACAGGTCGTCATACTCAATGCCGCGCCCCGAAAAGCGCTTGCACAGAGAATGTACCAGCCCGAGATTGTTTTCAATAAAGCAGTCGCGGTCATTTTTTTCTTTAAGCATTAAGCCCGTAACGTCTGCTTATTTTTTTCTGCATAACAATACTTGTTCCCCTGCCGACAGAGGAGCGCACCTTTACGGAGTCCATAAAGCTTTGCATAACCGCAAAGCCGAGCCCCGCGCGTTCTCCGCCGACGGTTGTGTAAAGAGGTTCCATTGCCTTTTCTATATTTTCGATTCCGCAGCCCGTATCGCGTATTTTTATTTTTATTATGTTGCCCTCGCACAGTTCTGCCGATATGTATATTTTCCCGATTTTTTCCTTATACGCGTGAACTATACAGTTTGTAACCGCTTCGGAAACAGCTGTCTTTATATCGCCGATTTCCTCTAATGTGGGGTCAAGCTGAGCGGCAAACGCGGCAATGCAAGCACGTGCGAATCCCTCATTTGCCGATTTTGCCGGTATGTTCATTGAAAATTTGTTGTTAACCTGCATTTTAATAATTACCCTCCAGTTTTGCAAGACGTTCTATTCCCGCCAGTTTCATAACCTTGTATATTTGCGGTGACGCGCCCCTTATACGGAGTTCGCCGCCCGTCTTGGAAATGTTTCTGTACCTACCCATAACAAGACCTATTCCCGAGCTGTCCATAAAGCTGATGTTTTTAAAATCAAGAACAAGAACACCCGGCATATTAAGTTCGAGCGCGTTATCTATTGCCGCGCGCATTTCCCGTGCCGAGTGGTGATCAAGCTCACCCGACAGCAACGCCGTTACCGCATTGCCGTTTGTTTTTATTTCAACCGACACAATTTTCACTCCTTTCGGCAAACAAAAATAAAAAACAAGCCTTATTTATATAATAAAGGCTTGTCCTTAAAAAAATTGTCGCAAACAGTAACCATTTAAAATTTTTTTAACTTTTTTCTTATTCCCGACGCAAGATAGAGAGAGCCAAACACAAAAACGGGCTCACCCGCCGAAAGCTGACGCGCTTTTTTTACCGCGTCGCCGTAATCCGATGCCGTTACACAGGGGCAGTAGATTTCCGCCGCGTGCTTTAATGCCTCGGCATCAAGAGAACGCGGCATACTCTCAACGCCTACGGCAACCGCCGCTTTGCAGTGTTTCAGGGTGTATTTTAAAACCGTCTTATAATCCTTATCCCGCATAACGCCTATAACCGCGGTTATTTTTCCGCTGAATTTTTCCATTATCCGTGAAAGCGCCGCCGCGCCGTCCGCATTATGTGCGCCGTCCAGCAAAACGAGCGGGTCACGGCATATTACCTCGCATCTGGCGGGGAAAAATGTATTTTTAAGCGCATATTCGACGGCGGAGTACGGTATGTTAAAACCGCAGTTGAGCACTGTTTCTATAACCGTAAGCGCATTTTCGATTTGGTAACTGCCCGTAAGAGAAAGTGTATATTTTCTTTCCTTATATATAAACGTGTTGCCGAAGGTGTCGGATTCAATTATTTTAAGACGTGACACGTCCGGAATAACGGGGTTGTTGCTGAATTTTTTTACAACTTCATATACCGCGTGACTTTGATTTGCCGAAACAATTACGGGGAATCCCTTTATTATTCCGCACTTTTCGGCGGCAATTTCCTCCACACTGTTTCCGAGCAGACCCATATGGTCAAGGCCGATTTTCGTTATCACCGCAGCCGCAACGTTTGAAAGAGTGTTGGTAGCGTCCAGCCTTCCGCCGAGTCCGGTTTCGGCTATAACAACATCGCACCCGCTTTCGGCAAACCATAAAAACGCCATAGCCGTTATAAATTCAAATTCCGATACATCTGTACCCGCGTCGATTATTCTTTGCGATAATTTTGTAACCGCGTCCTGCGGAATAAACTCACCGTTAATTTGCGCTCGCTCGCGAAAATCAATGATATACGGCGAGATATAAAGCCCCGTTTTATACCCGGCGGTTTGAAAAATTTTCGCCAGCATTGCCGAAACAGAGCCTTTGCCGTTTGTGCCGGCAATGTGTATAGCCCTAAACTTGTTTTGCGGGTTGCCGAGGCGGCGGAGCAACTCGGTTATTCTGTCAAGTCCCGCCGGGCGACTGAAATTGCCGAGCGAATGGATGTGGGTTACGGCGTCATTGTAATTTAAAATTTTAATCACTATCCTTTTTTTAACAGTGCAATAATTTTAAAAAACTGCACATACTAACAACGGACAACATAAGAGTGACCGTGAAACAGTGCCTCGATTAATGCATTCGGTGCTGATAAGGCAATTCCGCTGTTGTCCCGAAGTACACGGGCAACAGTATCTGTTTGCACGGGGTACAAGAGTGAAGAAGGGGCTGCCGAAAAAAGGCAGTCCCCTCTTTAATTTAATATTATTTTAATTTGCCGAGTTGGCTTATCGCGTCGGTAATAGTCTTTTCGTAGGCTTCTTTACCGTATTTATCAACCTCAGCCTTGTTGCGCTCACCGTGGGTAAGACAGCCTGCGCCGCCGATACAGCCACCCACACAAGCCATTCCCTCGATAAAGTTGGCGTCAAGAATTTTACGTTTTGCCTTAAGAAGCGCAATTTTACATTCCTCAACACCGTCGCACGATATTCCCTTAAGCTCAAAATCGGTAATATTCTGTTCTTTAAGCGCTTCGGCGACAGCGTCCGAAAGACCGCCGCAGCGCGCAAAAATTCTTCCGTAGTACGAGGCGTTATCAAGCACATCCTCTTCCATTTCGGTTATTTCGAGGTCACGGCTGTCAAAAAGTGCCTGAAGCTCCTCAAACGTTATAACACAGTCAATATACGGACGAACCTCGTCCTTTTGGAACTCCATTTTCTTTGCGGTGCAGGGTCCTATAAACACGACCTTGGCGTTTTCGTCGTGTTCCTTGATATATTTTGAAATGGTCGCCGCGGGAGAAAGGTTATGCGATACATATTCCCGAAGTTCGGGGTAGTGCTGATTGATAAGTGCTACAAACGCCGGACAGCACGAGCTTGTAAGAAATCCCTTTTCGGCTAGTTCGCCGGATTCGCCGTACGCCACCATATCGGCGCCCAGAGCCGCCTCTACAACCGAGTGGAAACCGAGAGCCTTAATGCCGGAAATTACCTGACCGAGCTTCGCATATTTAAACTGGCTTGATATTGAAGGCGCAACAACGGCATAAACCTTTTGATTGCCCTTGTTTTTAAGCATTTCAACGGCATCCAGAATAAAGGATTTATCGGTAATAGCACCGAACGGACACTGATAAACACAGGCGCCGCAGGAAATACATTTTTCGTTATCTATGCACGCAGCCTTGGTTTCGGTCATTGAAATTGCGTTTACCTTGCAGGCGTTAACGCAGGGGCGTTTGAAATTCATAATAGCGCTGTAAGGACAAACCTTTGCACACTGCCCGCATTCAACGCACTTTGTTTTGTCGATATGTGCCTTTTGCTGGCTGTCGAAAGTAATGGCGCCTCTGCGGCAGACATCCTCACAGCGGTGCGCAAGACAGCCGCGGCACGCTTCCGTAACGGCATAACCGCCCATGGGGCATTCATCGCAGGCTATTTCAATAACCTCGATCACGTTGGGGTTAGACTTATCCCCACCCATTGCAATTTTAATTCTTTCTCCGAGTATTGCCCTTTCCTTATATATACAGCAACGCATTGTAGGTTCGTTGCCGGGTACTATTCTTTTGGGAATATCGATCATATTCTGCATCAGAGTGCCGCTCCATGCCTCACGTGCGACCTCGCGCAATACCTTGTACTTTAAATGCTGAACCTTTGTATCAAACTTTCTCAATTTGGGACTCCTATCTGCCGCGACCGCACGGCAATATTAAAAATAACTCACCTTGATTTTCTTGCCCATTTTTTTAAGGCAATCCGACAGCTCTGTTACAAGCTGCATTTTTATATTGAAATTTATCGGCAGGTCGGGGTTCTGGTGCGCGGGGTTTATTGCCCTGCCCACAAAAAAATTGATATCCGTTGCCTCTTCAAAAAGCAGGCGGCATATCAGCGACGCCCCGTCCCTTTTAACACCCCACTGTGAATAGGATTCATTATCCTTCAAATAATCCTTGGCGTATGTAAGAACTTTATTGATTGTGATGACCCCCTCTGTTACAAGGTCGACACCCTCAATTTCCGCTATCGGCGGAACATCCTTATCAATAAACTCAAGTTTCGGTTTTAACGGCTTGCCGAGATAATGCGCCGCTATGGTTGAGGTTGTTCCTCCGCAAATTATGTGCTTGCCTTCTTTTGAGAAGAAAAGCGACATCATTTTATCACAGTCATCCCTGTTAGAGGGCGGACCGAACAGCAGATTCATCGGCTCGCGCTTACGTATTCTTACAACGCAGGCAGTGGCGTCGTCCCCCGGTTTTCCGCCGTAAAGGCGGTTGCACTCGTCAATCAGAATTGTCGAGAGCGTCTTTGCGGTGTAACCGACGGGATAAAATGTTTTCATAAACTCGCATATATCTTCGCGTTGCCAGCCGAAGTTATATTCGGTTCCTATTCCGGCGTGAGGGCATCCGTCGCTCATCAGGACAAAAACATCGTTTTCTTCCAGCCTTATTCTTGACCGGTAAATCTTCTTGCCCTCAATATTTAGCTCGGTTTTGGGATAATCGTATTCCTCGCCGTCGCGCAGACAGATCACAAGCGGGTTGTCATACTGAATAAGCTCCGCCTCGTTACTGCCTACAATTCGCATTATTGTAAATGTTGAATAGGCAACGTGCCTTTCCGAGCAGACGGGCAATGTTTCGGCGATTGTATTGACACAATCCTCAAGTGAAAGCCCTGCCGCTATCATTGTGGAAATTATTTTGGATGTAAGTGTTGAAAGTATGCTTGCCTTAACGCCGCTGCCGAGACCGTCCGCCAGAACCACAACGGTTGAGCCATCCTCCTGCTCTATAACGTCAACATGGTCGCCGCACAGCTCCTCGCCGTCGTGATAAATACTTCTGAAACCTATGTCCGCGCAAAGCTTATTCATCATTCATCGACTCCTTAAGCTTTGTAAGGGCAATTTTGGTTTCCGCCGCGGTTTCCCCCAGAAGTGAGGCTATTTCCTGCACGATACGCATTTGCTTATCAACAACCTTGTCTGCGGTTTCAACCGTCTGACGGCTAAGTTCCTCCTTGCGCTGTCTTTGCTGTTCTTCATCGGAAACATCGCGCATAATACAGATGAGCGCCTTGTACTCCTTATCAAAAACAATGGTCTGCTCAACATATTTGTCATACTCTGCAAGATAGACCTTGCTGTCCCTGACTGTTCTGCCGGTGCGCTGAACGTCCATAAACGGTTTGGGGTCGAGAATACGTATTATCGGTTCGCCCATAACGTCCGACTCACGCGTGATATTCATAAGCTTAAGCGCCGCGCGGTTTATCTGCTGAACTTCATATTTATCATTAAGCACAACGATACCGTTGGGTGTGTTATTGATAATGTTATCCGAAAAGTTCTCGGCGCGTTCTTTTAAGAACGGCAGGCACATTGAAACCTCAGCCTTGCCCTGAATTATGGCAACCGCCTTTTCACGGCAGGTATTATACCCGCACGAACCGCAGTTAAGCTCATCCTCGGGCTTTATTTTACCCATTTTGTGCAGTGCCTCGGTTATTTCCGACTCCGGCGGATAGGGAAGCTTTCTGCCGATAAACTCCAGTGTTTTACGCAGTGTGTTTTCATCGGGTTGCTCAACGTTAAAATCTTTTTTACCGGCGTAACCTGCAACTGCCATATAATCCCTTACAGGCATACGGTGGTATTTTTCCATAACCGGTCCGCCTATGCAGCTGCCCGAGCAAGCCGACATTTCAATAAAGCAGTTATTTATCTTGCCCTCTTCAATGTCGTGAAGCGCCGCCATACAGTTTTCAACGCCGTCAACGGCAAGATACGTATAATCGGGGCGCATATTTTTCTGCATTGTCTTAAGAATTCCGCCGGTTGTGGGGAAAAAGCGTTCAAGACTTTCTTCGCAGCCGTCCATTTCCGCTTCAAGCTCTATTCCCGCCGACTCAAGCCATTCGGTAAGCTCTTCAAAGGTAAGCACCGCGTCGGTTATGCCGGAATAATAATCCGCCTCGTCCTTTTTTGCAACGCAGGGCCCGATGAACACGGTCTTTGCCTGCGGGTTGCGGTGCTTGATATTCGCGCAGTGCGCCTGCATGGGAGATACCACGTCCGCAAGGTATGTAAGACACGAGGGATAATATTTCTGAATAAGAAGATTTACGGAATGGCAGCAGGACGATATAAGAACATTTCTGTGTTCGTTCTCAATAAGCCGTTCATACTCGCGTTTAACAATTGTAGCCCCAACCGCAGTTTCCTCGGCATCGGCAAAGCCCAGTGCCAAAAGCGCCTTTTTCATTCCCCCGAAGCCCACGCCGTCATAATTTGCGATAAACGAGGGCGCAACGCTTGCAATGACCGGGGCGCCGGAATTTATTAGCACCTGAACACGCTCGGTTTCGCTTTCGATCTCCTTTGCGTTTTGCGGACATACCACGAAGCACTGACCGCACAGTATACATTCGTTACCGACGATATGAGCCTGATTTCCCGAAAATCTTATTGACTTAACGGGACAGTGCCTTATACATTTGTAGCAGTTTTTACAGTTTGATTTTTTAAGCTTTAAAAACTCTGCCATAACTTTTTTTCCTTTTAATTATTTCTGTTTTGCAAGAACATTCTCATTAAAAAAGGTTTCCGCGGTTTCGGGCGAAACGGAATAGATCGTGTCATCCACCGTAACGCACACGCCCTTCTGGCAGTTGCCCATACAGAACGTGCCGCCGAGTTCAACGCTGTCTTTAAGACCGTTTCCGGCAATAAGGCGCTGAAATTCCTCAACAACCTGCCTTGAGCCTTTAAGGTGGCAGGAGCTTCCGATACATACTGTCACTTTCATTTTTTAACCTCCGAAAAAATATTTAAAAAATAATTATTCATAAATTCACGTTCGGACAAATTCCCCCGTACCGCAAGCGCAGCCGCCGCAACGGGAATAAAATCCTCTGTTTTTTGCCCGTCTATGCCAAGGCTCGACACCGCGTCAAGATAAAACCGCGCCGCCTTTTCGCCGTATTTGTAACAAAGCTTTAGATACGTATTTGCCGCGTCCGCAAAAGCGGGACCTGCCGAAGCATTTTCCCAGTCGAGAATACATGCTCTGCCGTCTTCCGTTATTACTATGTTATCGGGCATGAAATCTCCGTGGCAAATGTTATCACCCGGGTCTATACTCTCAAGGCGGCAAAAAAGCTTTTCCTTGATTTCTCCGCTTATATCCGCGCTTTCAAGTATTTCGGAAATTTTCGCCCTTAGGTCGGCGGTTTTGTTAAAGCTTTTATTAAAAACTCGCGCGTGTATGCGGGCAAGGCTTGACATATATTCCCGAATTTCAAAAATATTGGCCTCGATAAGCTGTTCAAGGGTTTCACCCTCGACAAACTCGCTCACAATCGCCCATTTTCCGTTCTCGTCTGTTACGCCCGATATTTTCGGAACGCACACCCCGGCTTCCGCCGCAAGGGACTGATTTAACGCCTCGGCAAAAACAGCGGAATCCCTGTTTTTACCGTAATACACTTTAATGACCCTGTCTGAGTCACGGTACACCGTTTTTTCGGTTCTTACGGCTATTATTCTGTCAAGCGTCATAATTACAGCCTTCGGCACAATTTGTCACGCCTACTCCTCCTTTAAATGATTATACTTCCTTTTGCCGTGATAATCAAGTAAAAATATATAAGGAATTTAAACCGATATTTCGCGGGAAAGCGCAAACGAATAAATAATTCTTTGCTTTACCTTCTTTTTGAATATTTTTTCGCACGCCGCGGCGTATATTTCAAGCTGTTCCCCGTAAGCCGATTTAAGCATTTCGGCGTTATCCGCGCGGTCTGTTTTAAAATCCAGCACCACTATTTCGCCGTCCTCTTCAAAGCAGAGGTCAACCGCGCCCTGAACAATAACGTTTTCGCCGTCAAAAGCGCTGTCGAGCCCCGGTTCAATGCGGTTTGCGGGGATTTCGGTTATAAATCGCATTTCCCGTCTTACATCTTTCGATTTCTTTATGCGCCCGAAAACATCGCTCTCAAAAAACACTTTGAGCTTTTCACGCGAAACGGCATCCGCCTCGCGCTCCGATATAAACTGCCATTCGTAAAGCCTGTTTATTTCGCCGTCAAGGTCGTCCGTTTTGTTAAAGTCGATAAACTCCATAACCTTGTGGGTCGCGGTGCCGCGTCCCGCTCCCGAAAGACCGCCGCTCATAAATGAGGGTCTTGCCGAGAAGGCGTATTTTTCACTTTCGGCACTGTTTGCAAGTGCCGAAACCGAGCTTTTCGACTCAATGCTTAAAAGCGGAGCATACGGATATACATAAGCCGTGTTCTTAATAATTGACTCGGTGATTTCAGCATTCGGAATGTAATCATCCGTTTCGGTGCTGTCGGGCAATTCGGGCATATCGTCCTCGGAAGAATAAATATAAACGCCGATACGGCTTTTTGTGCCGGCGGGAATAATGCCCGACCCGCCGCTTCTTAAAGCCGTGCCGTTCGGGTGCAGTACCGCCGACAGACAAAGCCACTTAGCGTACGAACGCAGTCTGAGTGACGCCTCATCCTGCCTGCCCGCAAAGAGCGCCGCCGACG
Source organism: uncultured Eubacteriales bacterium (assembly GCA_934454655.1). Taxonomy (GTDB): domain Bacteria; phylum Bacillota; class Clostridia; order Oscillospirales; family Acutalibacteraceae; genus UBA737. The sequence continues at coordinate 9,425 of CAKSFK010000006.1, forward strand.
CCTGCGCCTCATCCGCCGTCTTTTCGGCATCGTTCACCGCCGCGGTGAAAATCAGCCTGTCCTCGGTTCTTGTCATGGCAACATATAAGAGCCGCAGTTCCTCCTCCGACGCACGCCGCCTTGCGCTGTCAAGAATAACCTCTCTTCCGACGGTTGTGCGCTTTTGTTTTTTATCCTCATCATAATATCTGAACCCAATACCGCCCGAAACCGAATAGAGCGTGGGCGAGCGTGATTCGCCGTCGTTAAACGCACCCGCACAGTCCGCCGCAATACAAACCGGGAATTGCAGTCCTTTTGAAGCGTGAATACTCATAATTTTAACCGTATCCCCGCCCGACAGCGCCGCTGCAGACTTCATTCCGCTTTGCGATTGCTTTAAAACATAGTTTACAAATCCGCCCGGTGTGCCGCAGTTGTCCGCCGCATATTGCGCAGCGTAAGATACCAACAGCAACAGGTTATTTCTGCGGCGCTCACCGTCCTCAAGCGCGGATACGCGGTTAAGGTAGTCCGTTTCCGCCAACAGCCGTGTAATAAGCCGCGGCAGGGGCAGTGTTACGCTTAAAAGCCTGTATTTTTCCAAGCTCTCAAGCACCGCTTTGCACTTGCCGTCACCGTTTTCGGCGCAGAACACCAAAGCCGAATAAAGACTGCCCTTTTTATGCTTTATCCGCATTTCGGCAACATCCGATTCGGAAAAGCCGAACACGGGCGACAAAAGCACCGTCAGGAGTTCTACATCGGAATCGGGATTATCAATAATTTTAAGCAATGACAAAAATGCCGAAACTTCCCTTTTTTCGGCGTACCCCTCGGTGCCGAAGATAACGGGTATACCGTGCTTTCGCATTTCGGCCGCCAGAACAGGGGCTTTGTTTTTTGTACTGCGTAAAAGCACGGTAAAATCCGAATAACGTGCAGGTCTTAAAGTGCCGTCGCTCTGTTTTATGCAGTTCCCCGCCGCCATTGTTTCGTTTATTATCCCGACAATACGGCGCGCCTCGCACTTAAGCTTTTCCTCCGCCGAGCCTTTGTTCTCAACAATGCAAAGCTGTACGGGTTCAAGCGGCGCCGCGGGATAAACCGCCGCGGGAATAAGCTTTTCGTTATCATTATATACAATGCTTCCGGTTTTCTCGGTCATCATATTCTCGAAAAAGTAGTTTATGAAATCGCAGACCTCGGGTTTACTGCGGAAATTGCAGCCCAGAATTATCCTTTTAGGCTCGTTTTCACCGGCGGAAGAAACAGGCTTCGCGGCGTTTATCTTTTTAAGGAAATTCTCGGGATTTGCCCCTCTGAAGCCGTATATACTCTGTTTAACGTCCCCCACGGCGAAAAGACGTTTTCCGCCGCCCGAAAGAATGCTGAACAGCATATCCTGCAGATCGTTGGTATCCTGGTATTCATCCACCATAACCTCATCGTAACGCGAAAGCAGTTCGCCGTTTTCCGATTCTCCGCTCAGCAGTTTAAGCGCCAGATGCTCGGTGTTGTGAAATGTAAACGTATTTCTTGCAAGGTATTCCTCAAAAAGGCGCGTATCCAGCTTTTTCAGTATTTCCGATAACAGCTTTACAGGTTCGTAAAGTTCGGAAAGCCCTGCGGATATGCTCTTTTCATCATCGTAAAAAATGCGTTCGAGCGACTCTTTTTCCTTTTTGAAATATCCCCACGCCTGCTTTGCCGCCTTTGCGGGCATTGAACCCGAAAGACCGTTTGCGCGCGGCAGATCGGGAAAACAAAGCCCCCCGACAGCGGAAAACACTTCGTCCCATTTTCCGCTCTCCGCGGCAGTTTTCAGTGAGCCGAAAAGCCCTGCGGCGTCACTGAACGCCGTCACATAAGCCTTTGCCGCCTTTTCATCGCCGAAAAGCAGGTCCACGGCATTTGCCGCAAGCGCCGAAAGTTCGTCCGCCGCCTTTGCGGCGCGTTTAACGGCATAATCGTACCACACGTTTCCGGGCGCGAATTTATCGGCATTATACATTTCATAAAGCCCGTCAAACCATTTTCGCGGCTCGGCAAGCTGTCTGCTGTATTCGTAAATTTCAAGCACAAAATCCGAAAAATCGCCGTCGTCATACTCCGCGCCCACAATATCCATAAGTCTTAAAAAATCGGCGTCGCCGCTCTCGTAATATTCCGAGAGGATACTGCTCAAAACCGCCTCGTTAACGGGCATTAGAGAATAGCCGTCGCTCATTTTAAAATCGGGCGATACACCCGCCTTTTCAAAATTTTCCCTTACAAGGTCAATGCAAAAGGAGTCTATTGTGCATATCTTAGCGCTCCCAAGCAGTCTTTTCTGCCTTAAAAGCCCTACGTCGTCGGGATTGCTCCTGCACTCGGCGTCCAGTCTTTTTTCAATTCTTGTACGCATTTCCGCCGCCGCGGCGTTTGTAAAGGTTACAATAAGCATTCTGTCCGCACTTACGGGCGAAACCTTATCGGTAAGTCGGTTTATAACACGTTCAACCAAAACGGCGGTCTTGCCTGAACCTGCCGCCGCCGAAACAAGCACGTTTCCGCGCGCGTCAATCGCCGCCTGCTGTTCGGGTGTCGGATTAAACGCCATCTTCCTTTTCACCTCTCATTTTTTCAAAAACCTCATCGTTTTTCAAGTCCGGCACACGTCGGCTCGGCTCGTCCTCGCGACCGCAGACCGATTTAAAATCGCAGTACTTGCACGCAGGCGTTTCCCTGCCGTCAAGCGGATCCCGGTCTATTTTGCCGCTTAATATTTCACTGCCTGTATCACGCATAAGCTTTTCGATGTAATCAAATATCCGCGAAAAGTCCTCCGCCGATGCAAATGATGTGCAGCGCCGACTTATACTTCCGCTCTTTGTAAGTGTAAGTTTAGGCACAAATTCGCCGTTCATTTCCCTGTCCATTGCCGAAACAAGTTCTTTTTCACCGCGCAGCAGCCCGTTCATAGCCATTCCCTCGTCATTAAGGTCGCGTTTTGAGGGCATATAGAGTATACCCGCCGCTTTTTCGTCATCATTGCCTGCGGCGCGCGTTACGGCGTAGAGGTAGATCAGCATCTGCATATTAAGCCCGAACAGAACATCGGGCAATTTGAATTTGCGGCTGCCCGTTTTGTAATCTATAACGCGTATGTAAGCGCCGTATTTATCCACACGGTCAATACTGCCCGTAATTGAAACTTCGCCGCCCTCAAACGGTATGTTTAAGGGTGGTATTTCGCCGTCGCCGCCTATTTTAACCTCACAGCCCACGGGTTCAAAATCGCTTTGTGCAAACTCTCGTGCAAGCTGGCGCACAACGTCCTTGAGTGAGCGCGATATCCTTGAAACCAGAAATTCCGCGCGTTTTGTTTCCACCGAGCGATAGCCCGTAATACCGTCAAGATACTCACTTATGTATTTGTCCACAAGGTTATCAAGCTCATCACCGCTTAAAGAGCATATTCCTTTTTTGTATTTACCGACAATTCTTTCAAGCACATAATGAACAACGGTTCCGCGCTGCAAAACGTTAAACTCGGCAGGCTTCAGTTTTTCCGCCCTTAAACCATAACGGCAGAAGAACGAAAAGTGACATTTGCGGAACGTTTCAAATTTAGAGGCGGACATAGCGATTTTTTTGCCGTAAAGCTCCCGCGCGGTATCCGTCGGCAGCGGTTCTCTTTCACCCCACGGCGCCGTTCCTGTTTTTTCGGTCTTTTCCGCGAAATCGGTTTTTAAAAGCGCCGCCTTTAGTTCCGCACCGCCGAAATTCGGTTTCAGCCTTCTTAGGCAGTACTGCGTGTAGGCGTCTTCCTTGGTTTCGGGCAGATTCACCGCCGAAAGCGCCGAATCTGGTTCGCTGACCTCGGCACAGCAGAGCGTTTCCCTTATTTCCGCAACAAACGCCGAAGGTTCAAGCGGCTCTCCGCTTAATGTATTGCAGGCATACGATATAAACAGCCTGTCCGACGGACAGCAAAGATTGCAGTACACAAGATAGTCCTCGTCCGTAACGGACGAAACCGAGTTATCAGGAATTTCCACACCTAAATCTATAAGCGCCCTGCGTTCGCCCGCGCCGAAAATTCCGCCGCCCTGCACGCCGCGAGGGAAAACGCCCTGATTTGCCCCGAGTATAAACGCAACCCGCGGGCGGGACGGGCGAATTCTGTCCGCCGCACCGAATGTAACCTCATCGAGCATACGGGGTATCACCCCGACGGACTCCAGAGAAACCGAAAGATTTAAAGCCTCGCAAAAATCGGTTTTTTTAATGTTTTCGCCGCCGAAACAAAGCGCCATACTGTCAAGCAGGCTCATATATTTATCGTAAGAAAGCCTTAAAGCCTCCGCGGAAAATGCCGCGCCGCATTTCTTAAACCGCCCCGACATATCCTTAAGCTTTTCGGCGGCTCCGCATTTTTCAAGCAGCCGTACCGCCGCCGCAGCCATATCCGCCGCGGTACCCGAGAACTCCTCTTTAAATTCAAGCAACGGCTTTATTGCCTTTTCGCGCAGCACGTTAATTCGTTTAAGCTCATCCTCTTCCGCCTTGCCGAGCGGCTCGGACACAAAACCGCGGGGGTCTGTCGTCCATTCATTCTCAAGCATTTTACCGTCTATGTTCCACAAAAACATATAATTTTCAAGCGCCGCCGTTTCATCGGCAGTGAGCGTGCCGAGCCCGGTTTTGTGAAATCTCAGTACACTTTCGCGGCCGAAGCTTGTCGCCGCGTCCGTTGCGGCTGAAACCGCACTTACCTGCGGAAAAGCGGAAAGCGGCACGCGCTTATCGTAAAAACAGGGTATTCCGTTTCTTTCGCACGCCGCGGCAAACTGCTCCTCATACGTTTCGGTATCACGGCAGATAACCACAAAATCCCTGTACCGCATATTATTTTCTCTTACAAGCCGCCTTATGTTCCGCGCGGCAAACTCCGCCTCGTCAGCATAGGTCGCGGCGGCGCAAACGGTTATATCGTCGGCATTCTCCGCCGTTTCGGGTACGCCGCCCGATATAAGCGTTTCAAGGGCTTTCATCCCGGGTGACGAATAACGGTTTTCGTTTAAAACGAGCGGCTCGTCACAGGTAACGCCCTGCCGCCGCGCCGACCGCGTTATTTTTTCCGCGGCAAGGCGTATATTTGAAAAAATGTTGTACTCTTTATCAGCGGCGGGGTCGTTTGTAAGACCCACGGTAAGGCTCTCCGCGCGGGACAGAATACGGTCTATAATTTTAAACTGCTGACCCGTAAAACCCTTAAACGAATCTATAAACACAGGCCTTTCGTTAAAATAATCGCAGTCCTCCAGCTGTCTGTAAAGCTTTGTAAGCATATCGGCAGGGTCAATAAACTTTTCGCCCGTAACCGCGTCGTAGGTTTCGTAAATCAGCGCCGTGTCAATAAGCTTTGCCGCAAGGCTGCCGTTATCGGTACGTTCGGCGGCGCGCCGCAGCTCCCCGGGGGTTACGGCGTTTATTTTAAATTCCCCCACCGTATCAAGCATTGTTTTCGCAAACGCAACCGAACCGTGGTAGCGGCTCCACAGCTTAAGATCATCACCTATAAGCCTTAAGGCACGGTTCATAAAAATAACCTTGTCCGCGTCGTTCAGGGTTTCTCCCGCCGGTCCGCCCTTCATTCTCCCAACCTCGTCGCACAGCCGCGAAAAGGTAGTAACGGTCACACTTTGCGCGGCACTGTCCCCCAAAGCTTTCAGCACCGCGCGTTCGCTCTCAAACGAAAACTGCTCGGGTACGATAAGCACGGGGCGCCGCCCCCTGCCGATCGCCTCGGCTATCATTTTAATTATATTGCAGGTCTTGCCGCAGCCTGCCCTGCCGAAGATGAACTTAAGCATTTTTCTCACCGCCGAAAAGTTGTTTATTACATTTTAACACACCTTACGTTTTTTTTCGAGTATTATTTTAAAAACGCTTGACAAGATGTGCCTTTGATGATATAATATTGCCTGTAAAGCTTTTTTCTTTACAGTGAGGTGGTTCGGTGAGCAAAGATCTGCATATATCCGCTTTGCTTGATGTTTACGGCGCTTTTCTGGGCGCAAAGCAAAGGGAAATTACCGAACATTATTATAACGACGATCTCTCCCTTGCCGAAATTGCCGAAAACGAGGGGATAACCCGTCAGGGCGTGCGCGACCGCATTAAACGCGCCGAGCAAACGCTTATTTCGCTTGAGCGGGAGTGCCGTTACTGCGAACGCTTTAAAAGGCTTAAAGAGCTTGCGTCACGGCTGAGCGGGGGCGACACCGGCGTTGTTAAGGAACTTACCGATATTATAGAGGAGCTGTAACCATGGCGTTTGAAAATTTATCAGATAAGCTTTCGGGCGTTTTCAAGCGCCTGCGCTCAAAGGGAAAACTGAGCGAGGCGGATGTTAAGACCGCTATGCGCGAAGTAAGGCTTGCCCTGCTTGAAGCGGACGTTAACTACAAGGTTGCAAGGGACTTCACGAACTCGGTTACCGAAAAGTGCATAGGCGCTAATGTTATGGAAAGCCTTACCGCACCGCAAACGGTTGTTAAAATCGTAAAGGAAGAGCTTACCGCGCTTATGGGCAGCGAACAGGCGCGGCTTAAAACGTCCGATAAAATTCCCACCGTTGTTATGATGTGCGGCTTGCAGGGTTCGGGTAAGACTACCCATTCCGCAAAGCTTGCCAAGTTTTTAAAGGCAAAGGGTCACCGCCCGATGCTTGTTGCGTGCGATATTTACCGTCCCGCCGCAATTGAACAGCTTAAGGTTGTGGGCAAGGCGGTGGATGTGCCTGTGTTTGAAATGGGTACGAAAAAGCCCGAAGATACCGCAAAACAGGCGGTTGCCAAAGCCAGGGACTACGGCTACGACTTTGTAATACTCGACACCGCGGGCAGACTTCATATTGACGAAGAGCTTATGGCTGAACTTAAACGCATTACCGAGGCGGTTGAGGTTAATGATATTCTGCTTGTTATTGACTCAATGATAGGTCAGGACGCCGTTAACGTTGCAAAAGCGTTTAACGATATACTTGAGATTGACGGCATCATTTTAACAAAGCTGGACGGCGATACGCGCGGCGGCGCGGCGCTTTCGGTCCGTGCGGTTACAGGCAAACCGATTATGTTTGCGGGCGTGGGCGAAAAGCTTGACGAATTGGATGAATTTCACCCCGACCGTATGGCTTCAAGAATACTCGGTATGGGCGATGTGCTTTCGCTTATAGAGCGCGCCGAATCCGAGCTTGATAAGAAAAAAGCAGCGGAAACGGCAAAAAAGCTTGAAGAAAACAAGTTTGATATGAACGACCTGCTTGAGCAGTTCCAGCAGATAAAAAAGATGGGGTCGCTTAAAAGTATACTTTCAATGCTGCCGGGTATGGACAAACAGCTTAAAAACGTTGATATTGACGACAGGCAGATGCTCCGTATTGAAGCTATTATAAAATCCATGACAAAAAAAGAGCGCGCAAAGCCCGAAATTATTAACGCCTCGCGGAAAAAGCGCATTGCGGCGGGCTCGGGTATGCGGGTTGAGGATGTCAACAAGCTGTTAAACCAGTATGAGCAAATGAAGAAAATGTTTAAGCAAATGAACTCCAAGGGCGGAAAACGCCGTATGATGCGCGGTATGAAAATGCCCGGAGGAACAAATTTTTGATTTTAAAAGATGTGTTGCACCCGGTTGACGGAACTGTTTTATCGGCTCGGCAAAATTCTTTTTAAAATAAATATATCAATTTACGGAGGTGTGTTACAGTGGCAGTTAAAATAAGACTTCGCCGTATGGGCGCTAAAAGAGCCCCCTTCTACCGTGTTGTTGTTGCCGATTCAAGATATCCGCGTGACGGACGTTTCATTGAAGAGATCGGTACTTATGACCCGACAAAGGATCCGGCTGCGGTTAATATTGACGGCGAAAAGGCTAAGAAATGGATAGCCAACGGCGCTCAGCCGACCGATACCGTTAAAGCATTGCTTAAGAAAAACGGTGTTCTTTAAAGTGAGGTAAAAAAATGAAAGAGCTTCTTGCAGCTATTGCTTCGGGGCTTGTTGAAGAACCCGATGCAGTAACCGTTACTGCTGACGAGCCGAATGACGAAGGCGTTACCGTTTATCACCTGCACGTTGCGGAGAACGATATGGGCCGCGTTATAGGCAAGCAGGGCAGAATTGCCAAGGCAATACGCATTGTAATGCGCGCCGCCGCTAACAGAGAAGGCGTAAAAGTATCGGTTGAGATAGACTGATAATCGGCCGGACGGCTTTTGCGTCCGGTCATATTTTTATTTCGGAGGGAAATATGCTCAAACAATATCTTGAAGCCGGTAAAATTGTGGGAACACACGGCATACGCGGAGCGGTAAGGGTTCAGCCATGGAGCGATTCGGGCGATTTTCTTACAGGCTTTAAGTCGTTTTTTCTCGACGGCGGCGGAGAAAAAAAACTTGACGTGTTAAAAGCACAGCCGCACGGCAATATTGTAATTATAACCTTTAAGGGTGTGCAGACCGTAGAACAGGCGGAAGCATACCGCGGCAGGGTGATATATATAAACCGCAACGATGTTTCCCTGCCCGAGGGCAGATATTTTGTTGACGACCTTATCGGCTGCCGCGTGCTTGACGCTGACGACGGGCGCGAATACGGCAGGGTTGCGGACGTTTCGGCAACGGGCGCCAACGACGTATGGCATATTGAAAAAGACGGTAAGGAATATTTAGTTCCCGTGATAGATGAGGTTGTGGTTTCGGTTGATGTAAGTGCCGAAAAAATTGTCATACGCCCTCTGAAAGGAATTTTTGACGATGAGGATTGATATTCTTACCCTTTTCCCCGAAATGTGCGAAACGGTGATGAGCGAAAGTATTATAGGCAGGGCAAGAAAAGCCGGCAAGGTTGAAATTGTCTGCACAAATATACGTGATTTTTCGGGCAATAAACACAACAAGGTTGACGATATGCCCTACGGCGGCGGAATGGGAATGATAATGGCGGCAGACCCGATCTGCAACTGCTACAAAAGCCTTTACGGCGAAAACGAGCCCAAACCGCACCTTATATATATGTCACCTAAGGGTAAGACATTCACACAAAAGCGCGCGGCAGAGCTTTCGCGCCTTGACCGAATCGTTCTGCTTTGCGGACATTATGAAGGTGTTGACGAGCGCGTTATAGAGGAAATTGTTGACGAGGAAATATCTGTCGGCGATTATGTGTTGACGGGCGGCGAACTGCCCGCTCTCACCGTGGCGGACGCCGTTTGCAGAATGCTGCCGGGTGTTCTGTCTGATGACACATGCTTTACGGAGGAAAGCCATTTTTCGGGCTTTCTTGAGTACCCGCAATATACAAGACCTTCGGTCTGGCACGGCAAGGAAGTACCTCCGGTTTTGCTTTCGGGCGACCACGCAAAGGTTGACGAATGGCGCAAAACACAGTCGGTTATTATAACAAAACAGCGCAGGCCGGACTTATTTGACGCGAACCGACTCACCGATGCGGACAAAAAAATGCTGAAAAAACAGGGAATTGAGTTTTAAAGCACGATAATCTGTGAAAAACTGAAAATAAATAGAAATAATCATATAAATTCTGCACAAATACAACATCACAAAAAAATAAATTGTTGGATAAATATTAGAACTTATTAACAAATTGTTGACGATTACATTAAATGTGGTATAATGATTGCAAGGATATTAAATGTCATTAACTTAAGGAGATATTACAATGTGTGTTAAAGACGTAGTCATTCAAAACCAAGTGGGTCTGCATGCCCGTCCGGCAACTTTTTTTATTCAGAAAGCAAATGAGTATAAATCCTCCATTTGGGTTGAAAAGGATGAAAGAAAGGTTAACGCCAAGAGCCTTTTGGGCGTTTTGTCGCTCGGAATAGTAGGCGGTACAACAATTAAGATTATTGTTGACGGTTCTGACGAAAAGGAAGCGCTTGACGGCTTGGTTGCGCTTGTTGAATCCGGTTTTGCCGATTAATTGTCTTTAGGTATTACATTCTTATATTATTAATAAAAAGTGCTGTGATTTTTTCACGGCACTTTTTATTATTTAAAAAAACAGTTTTGTTTTAAAGCTCCAGATACCTTATAAGCGACGGAAGCTGCGATTCAAAATTTACTCCCAGCCGCGCCTTTGTTCCGTTCTCCATGGTTTTCTTTATGCACGCACAGGTGAAGTTTGCCGCTATCTGTGCCGAAGCCTTTAAACTGCGCCCGTTCATAAGCGCCGCCGTAAGCGTGCTTGTAAAGACATCCCCCGTACCGTGGTACATCTTATCCATACGCTCCGAAAACACATAAGACGTGCCGAGGCCGTCATAAACCGCCGCGCCTATCTTGCGGTCATCGAAATACACCCCGGTAAGCACGATTTCTGCGCCCGTTTTTAAATAGAGCCCGCACAGCAGACCGTTTATATACTCCTCTGTATACGGCCCGTTTTTAAATTCCGTTCCCAGCATAAGCGACGCCTCGGTTATGTTGGGCGTAATTATATCCGCCGCGGAGCAAAGCTTAAGCATATAATTCGGGTAATCCCGCGCAAAGCCCTTGTAAAGCTTTCCGTTGTCCGCCATAACGGGGTCGGTTATAAGCAGTGTTTTGTCGTTACTTATAAGCCTTGCCGCCTCAAGCGCCAAATATATCTGCTCCCTTGAACATAAATACCCCGTATAAACCGCGTCCGCCGTAATGCCCTCGCTCTTCCAGTGCCTTGCCACAGGCACAATATTGTCGGACAAATCTTTAAACGTATAATTTTCAAACCCGCCGGTGTGGGTTGACAGCACGGCTGTCGGTATTACGGCGGTTTCAACCCCGGCGGCGGAAATTATCGGCAATGCCACCGTAAGCGAACATCTGCCGAGGCACGAAATATCATGTATTGCCGCTACCCTTTTCTGTTTCAATTAACCGTCATTCCTTTCGGGACATATGCCGCCGAGCGGACATTCGCCGCATTTGGGGTTTCGCGCGGTGCAGGTGTCCCTGCCGAACAAAACCGTTCTGTGGCAAAAATCGTTTGATTTTTCGGGCGGCAAAAGCTTACGCATTTCCTTTTCAACCGTGAGAGGATTTTTCGTGTTTACAAGATGAAGCCTGTTTGAAAGTCTTATAAAATGCGTGTCGGTAACAACGGCGGGCTTGCCGTATATATCGCCGCACACGAGATTTGCCGTCTTGCGTCCCACACCCGGCAGCTTTGTAAGCTCCTCTATGCTATCGGGTACTTTTCCGCCGTAATCCTCGCAAAGCTTTTCGGCAATTCCCGCAAGGTCCTTAGCCTTTGTTTTATAAAGCCCGCAGGTCTTTATAAGCTCCTCCACCTCGGATACATCGGCATTTTTCATACTTTCCGCGTCGGGGAAACGGTTAAACAACGCCGGTGTTACAAGGTTAACGCGCTTGTCGGTACACTGCGCCGAAAGCCTTGTGGCAATAAGCAGCTGAAAAGCGTCGGTATATCTAAGGGAGCATATCGCTTCAGGGTAGACCTTTTCCAGAATTTCCACAGCCTTTTCGGCTCTTTCCTTTTTACGCATCGGCACTTCCAAGCTTAAGATCGCCCGGTTTTATGAGCTTAAGCTTACGCATCGCTTCGGAAATTCCGAGGCAAAGCACCGCGGGGAGAATGAAGTGCATAATTGCAATTTCAAGCACCGTTATCGCGGGGGTCACGCCGGCGGCGGTCATACTGTCAAACACCATAAACTGACCCACAAGACCCGATGAGCCCATACCCGAGCCTACGGGGTTGCTTACCATTTTAAGCACCGCAGATGAAACAGGTCCCAAAACGGCGCTTGAAATAATTGAAGGCAGCCAGATAAGCGGATTTCTTATAATATTCGGCACCTGAAGCATTGAAGTACCCAGTCCCTGCGCTATAAGCCCGCCGACCTTGTTTTCACGGTAGCTTATTACCGCAAAGCCCACCATATTGCAGCAGCAGCCTATTGTCGCCGCACCTGCGGCAAGACCCGTTATACCCATTGAAATTCCGATTGCGGCGGAGGATATGGGCAGGGTCAGTATTATTCCCATAAGCACCGAAACCGCCATACCGCCGATTATGGGGCTGTTATCAACGTTTATGTTGACAAGCTGACCCACCCACTTCATAGCGTGGGATATGTAAGGACCAACAAAATACCCCGCGGCGGCACCCGTTAAAATACAGCAGACGGGCGTTACAATTATTTCAACCCTTGTTTTACCCGAAACCAGCGCGCCGATTTCAATTGCAACATAAGCGGCTATAAAAGCGCCCAGCGGCTCACCCGGAGCACCTACTTTAAACGCCTCGACGGCAATGTTCGGGAAAGCGCCTATCATTCCCGCAACAGCCGCCGAAACGGTTGTAAGCGGAGAAGATTTAAGCTTGCACGCCGTGCCTACACCTATTCCCGCGCCGGTAATTGTTTTTGCAACATTTCCCATTGCGATTAAATACTCGCCGGCGATATTATCGCCGACAAGCTTGCCTATCTGGCAAATAATCGTGCCGATTAAAAGCGTTGAGAACAAACCGTATGCCATACCGGTAAGTCCGTCGATAAAAAGGCGGTTTAAATATTTTTTCACACCGATCTCCCCCGAACAATTCAATAATATAATTATTATACAAAAAAAAGTTAAAAATCACAATGGTGTATATAACGATTTTTACACCGCATACTATTATTAATTTTAGCTATTAATTTTAGTCGGGCGGTGCAGTAAGCCGCGCCGTTTTTAAAAACGGCAGTTTTTCTTGATTGCTTTGCCCGGGCTTTGGGGGAAATACAATTGAAAACAATAGCCTTTTTCGATACAAAATCATACGACCGCGCAAGCTTTATGCGCTACCGCGGCGAGGACTTTAATATCCGTTTTTTTGAAAACAAACTTAATTCCGACACCGTGAGTATGGCGGCGTGCTGTGACGGCGTGTGCGCCTTTGTAAACGACACGATAGACCGCGAGGTTATTGACAGGCTTGAGGAATACGGCGTGGGGATTATCGCGATGCGCTGTGCCGGATACAACAATGTTGACCTTAAGGCGGCGGCAGGGCGAGTAAGGATTGTGCGTGTACCCGCCTATTCGCCGTATGCCGTTGCCGAGCACGGTATGGGGCTTATTTTAACCCTTAACCGCAAGATACACCGCGCCTATATAAGAACGCGCGACCACAACTTTTCGCTTGAAGGGCTTATCGGCTTTGATATGCACGGAAAGACCGCGGGTATTATAGGTACGGGGAAAATAGGCAGGTGCTTTGCCGATATCTGCACAGGCTTCGGAATGAACATTTTGGGGTATGACCCGTTTGAAAGCCCGGAATTTGCGGGCAAATACACCGACCTTGACACTCTGCTGGCACAAAGCGACATAATATCCCTGCACTGCCCGCTTACAAGGGAAAACCGACACCTTATAAACAGCGACACAATATCCAAAATGAAAACGGGCGCATATATTATAAACACCTCGCGCGGACAGCTTATTGACACGCCTGCCCTTATGGACGGATTGAAGTCGGGCAAGGTGGGTGCCGCCGGGCTTGATGTTTACGAAGAGGAAACCGACCTGTTCTTTGAGGACTTTTCGGAAGAAATAATAAGGGATGACATACTTTCCACCCTTATTTCAATGCCGAATGTTATTGTAACGTCGCACCAGGCGTTTTTAACCAAAGAGGCGCTTGACGCAATTGCCCGAACCACCGCAGATAACTTTAAGGACTATTTTGAAGGCAGAGAGCTTAAAAACGAAATAAGCGTATAATAAAACGGGTGCCTCACCCAAACGGGCTTGTTTTTATCTGCCCTATGTGGTATACTTTTTACGGTGATTACAATGACAAAGGTATATATAGTGCGCCACTGCGAGGCAATGGGTAACGTAATGCGGCTGTTTCAGGGAACAACCGATACCGACATTACCGAAACGGGTGCAAAACAGCTTGAGCACCTTAAAAAGCGCTTTGCCGATATTAACATTGACAAGGTGTATACAAGCCCTCTGATACGCGCGAGAAAGACCGCGCTTGCCGTTATAGGTGACAGAAGCCTTTTCCCCATACCCGAGAAGGGACTTATAGAGCTTGACGGCGGAATTGTTGAGGGCAAACCGTTTAAAGAAACCTTTGAGGCAATACCCGACCTTGCCGACGCTTGGGACAACCACCCAGAGGACTTTGCCCCCGAGGGCGGCGAGAAAATGCGCGACGCATACGAAAGAATATGGAACACCGTTAAGGGAATTGCCGCCGAAAACAGCGGCAAAACGGTTGTTTGTTCAACCCACGGGGGTGTAACACGCTGCCTTATGTGCCGCCTTTTAACGGGCGATATTAAAAATCTTTCTACCGTTCCGTGGAGCGATAACACGGCAGTGGCGCTTATTGAGTTTGACGAAAACCTTAAGCCCCGGCTTGTGTATTTCAACGATGTTTCTCACCTGCCTCAAGAGCTTATTCCGCGCCGCAGCCGCCTTTCGGCGTTTATGGGAAAGGAATAGCATATGGTTATAATGTCGGTCGATCTAGGAAAGGCACGCACGGGAATTGCCGTTTCGGACAGCGGAGAAAGCTTTGCGTTTCCAAAAAAGGTGATACGGGAATATTCGTCTCAAAGGCTGGTTGAAAAAATCAGCTCCGCCGCAAAGGAATATGCGGCAGAACTGATAGTTGTGGGGTATCCGAAAAATATGGACGGTTCCGCGGGGCAGAGAGCGGCCGAGTGTGCCGCAATCGCCGAGGAAATTAAAGCCGCAAGCCACACCGAAACCGTTTTGTGGGACGAACGCTGTACAACGATTTCAGCCCATACAGCGCTCAACTACACCGATACGCGGGGCAAAAAGCGCAAGGAAATTGTTGACGCGGTAGCCGCGGTAATAATTCTTGAGGATTATTTGAATTACAGAAAAAACAAGAAAATGTAACACAGGATAGATATAGACAATACAATCGGGGTACAAGTCTAGTGTGACAGGACTCGTTTTTTTAGTGCGGATTCGGATTATTTTCGTTTGCCTATACCCGCCCGAAACGGTGCAGTTTCGGATTTTTCAGGGTGTACGATAAAAATATGGATAGGCTCCGCGAACAGCGCGAGTATATAGAGGTTCATATGAACAGCGCGCCGGAGCAGAAGAACTTTGTTGTTTTTTATCAGCCGAGGTACAACATTGCAAACCACCGTCCCGACGGCTCGGAAGCACTTGTGCGCCGGTACAACCCGGAAACGGAAGAATATATGAAACCGGGATTATTTATGCCGCTCTTCACGAAAACGGCTCTAAATGCCTTATCGACGATTTCGGAACAGGATACTCATCCTACAATCTTCTCGAAGAGATTCCGATGGACGAAATAAAGCTTGACCGTTTTTTCATTGAGCGCGGAATTTCCGATAAGCGCGATGACATTATTCTTGAACACGTAATAAAGCTCGGCAAGTCGCTTAATATGAAAATAACCCAGGAAGGTGTGCAGACCGCCGAACAGCTTGAAAGAATAACGGGGTTCGGCTGTGGTGTGGTTCAGGGTTATTACTATTCAAAGCCCCTGCCGCTGAGCGACTTTATCCCGTTTATGGAGCAGGCTTCGCGCAACGGTTTCCCACTGAACAAATCGGAAAAACAGAATTAATATGGAAAGACTCAAAAACCTAAATTCAGCCACATAAAGCCGAACACCCAAACTGCCTTAAAAACGGCGGTTCGGGTGTTTTAAACGTCACTGTGCAAAAAAGGGCTCTATCCCAAATTTTGTGTAAACGCAGAAATGCGGTAAAAACAGAAATAAATATTTTACCGGCGGCAGCGGTGAATCCGCTGTCGCTGTATTAATAATATAGCACAGAAGCGGAAGGTAAGTCAAGGGCGGCGAAGCCGTACATTTACCCTTTACTTACCGGACGTGATGTGCTGATCCGGCATACGGTCAGCATAGAGAACCGACGATTGCGCGTGAATTTGGCTCCGATCCTGCCGTCTGCCCGTCCACTTTTCAGTAATGTCTATCATTGCCAAATACAGCATTTTGAAAAGACTGTCGTCGGTCGGGAACACAGATATGGATTTTGTGACCTTTCTCAGCTGACGGTTAAAGCCTTCTATGGCATTTGTGGTATAAATCAGTTTTCGCAATTCTGCCGGAAATTTGAAATAGGTGCTTAAATTTGCCCAATTGGACTGCCGGGACTGTGAAATCTTGGGATATTTTTTATCCCAATAAGTCAGAACTTCTGTAATATTCCGAATCTTATAAAACTGTAATTATCAGTCCAAGCAGGCTTTGTTTTATCGTCCGCCCAACCGTATTTATCTGTAAATGTTGACGGACCAACATTGTAAATTTCGCCCTGCGGCTTGTGGTGCGGTCCCAGAAGATTGCGGTTGCCGGAAAGCAGGGTGATTTTAACCTCATTTTTGCCGTTTTTAAGGTATTCGGTTATATCGGCAGAGTACGGCGCGAAAATCAAAACCACGGCTTTTTCGCCGTTCACCTCTACCCTTGCGGCGGGGGCGTTCAGCCTTTTAAGCGAAAGCACATATTTTGTGTTTTCCTTTTTGTTTATGATAACATCTTCCGTAAGCTCCATAGCGCCCGAGAAAAACCAAAATCCGCTTTCGGTTATTTTTGAAATATCTACCGTTTTCGGCATTTCTGTAAGGGTAAAGCGCCTGCCCGCAAATATCGATTTGCGCTCGCCGTAGCTTATTTCATCCTCCGCCCTTACCCCGAACGAGCCTGTTATATAAATGCTTTCAAGCTCGGTATCGTAGGTCAGCTTGTTTAATTCGCTTTCGTGTATACCCGGTGTAAATAATACACGGTATACATCCTCGCTTTGGTAAAACTCGCCCTTTAGTGTCACGGTGTTTTTACCCTGTATAACATACTCCGAAATATTGCTCTTTTTTATGGATTTATCCACATAATACTCGTCGTCATTAAACTCAAACGGCTTGCCGTTTATAAAAAACTCGAAGCTTTCGGGTGTTTCGGCACACAGGCAAACATTATCGGTCAATGCACCGCTTTCGGCATTAAACGAAAACTCAAGCTCTATCTTACAGGGCTTTTTTAGCTCTAACAGCTTTCTTTGCAGTATTATAACAGCGGTTTCGGGCTGCCACTCTCCCCCGTCTATTCTGTACCTGCAAAAATCAAGGGTCAGTGCGTTTACTGTGTTTTCAGATACTTTAAATTTATTGTTTATGCTTATATACTCTGTTTCCCTGTTGTCTGCCTTTTCGGGTCTTACAGTTTCGGACGATATAAGCATAAAGCTTGCGTAGGGAGCAAATGTCAGTTTACCGTCAGATTCTGCCGCCTTTTCGGTTATTACATCATAAAGGTAAACATTATCTTCGTTTGTGTTTACCGTAACGGTCTGTTCTTCGTCGGAAAGATTTACAAGGTAATAAATTAAGTCCCCGTTATCCGTTATACGCTTTGTATAATGGATATTTTTGTTTTCTTTGCCGTCGGTTGTAATGTTCGCAAAGCCGTATTCCTTTTTAATGGCGTCAAGGTCTGCCTTCTTGGCTTTAAGGCGCTTTAGGCGCTCATCCTTTACCCCGTTTACAAGGCTCGGCATTTCGCCTATAAAGTACAGCTTACCGCCGTTTTGTGAAAATTCGGTGAGCAGCTTTAACGTGCTTTCCGTTAAAGAGAGCATATACGGCATTATTACCGTGCTGTATTCGCATTTTCCTATGACAAGCTTATTATTTTTTACACTGCCGAAATGCTCCGTAATGCTTTCATCACCATAATGGTAAAGCATATGATTACCGCTCAGCTCATTTGTAATATTCTCAAAACGGCTTTGCAGTTCGTTTATTTCCTTTTCATTTTTCGGGTTATGCTTTATATATGCGGTCTGCATGGGTTCAATAAGCAGTATCGGTGCTTCTTCTAAGCCTGTATCAAGCAATGTGCCTGTTTTGCAGATAAACTCCGCAAACGGCTTATATGCCTCTTTAAACCACGGCAGCTGATAAAATACCGACGCGGGGTAATCCCTTTTTCTTTCTCCCCTTAAGGAATATCCCTCAAGGTGGGGGCAAAGCGAGGTTACGCCGTTTACCATCTGCCACTGCATTATCCATTTAAGCTCATTAAGCGAAACATCCCAACCGCAGAGCGCAAAGGATTCGGTAAGCGTTTTCCTGCCGAGCTGTCTTGCGACGCTCCCTAACTGTTTAGGTATAAAGGGTGTGCTTATTTTTCTGCCGAGCCAGTCTATACCCGGTTCGTGAAAATACTCATAGCACGCCATTACGCCGCCCGTGGCGCCGAGCTGTGAGCCAAAGGTATCCTCCGCCATCATATGCCCCGTAAGACGGCAGTTATGCTCTGTGCACCAGTCGTACATCTGCTTGATAAACGAGGTTCTGAACTGTCTTGCCGCCATACTGTAAAAATCCGAACGGAATTTCTCCGCGCCGTCAAAATCAAAGTATAAAAACGGAAGATTATCAGTAATGGAATATCCGTATTTCTTTAAAAACAGTTCGGGAAAAAGAGTTGACCACGGCGTTGCGCCGTTGCCGTATTGCGGCTCGTCGGTAAAAAAGCCTTTTAAAGAGCTGCCGAATCTATTGCCGAAACGCTCATAATATTTTTCGTGCGTTTCGTTTATAAAGCACTTAATTGCAGCCGGATTAAACGTATCTATGTAGTACGGGTTTACAATGTAATACACCGCAAAGCAGCCGTCCTCTCCCGAGCTTATTTTTTCAAAGCCGTTTTCGTTCACCCTGTAAAGACCGATCAGATTTTCGGGCAGCATATCGCCTTTATTAAGAATTGCTGTTTCAAGCTTTTTCTGCTGAAAATCCACGCTCTTTTTCGGAACGATACCATTTGCAAAACCACTCGGCCAACCGTTTTCGTCATACGCCCAGGCTTCCATATCAAGCTCGTCGGCTTTATCCATACAGGTTTTTATACAGTCGAACCAGTCTTCCCCCATATATTCGGTCTTAAGTCCGCCACGAGCGTGCATAAAAAAGCCTTCTATCCCGCTTTCCTTCATCAGCTCTATCTGCCTTACCAGCTCTTCCTTTCGGAGCTTATCGTTCCAGCTCCAAAAGGGGTTGATTTTATTCATATATACTCACCGTTCAAATCAAATCACTGTTTTTCAAACATAATGCGATATATTCAGCAAGCCTTCTGTATCCCGTTTCACTGAAATGCAATCCGTCATTCGGTTGCATAATATATTCGCTTTCGGCAGTAAAATACGGGCAATTTGCCGCATCAATAAGTTTAAGACCGCTTTTGTCGGCAAAGTTCCTCACAAATAATACAGCTTTTTTCACCTGTTCGGCATAACCGTAATTAGAACATTCGGGATTTTCGGTAACATGCGGCGGTGTGCATAATACTATTCGTGCTTTAGGTGCGTCGTTTCTACACTTGTCAACTATGTATTTATAATCACGGTTTCCCTGTGTGTCATTTTCAGGGTCAAGACCTCCGTTTGTTCCGAGCATAATTATGATAATGTCTGAACCCTTAACAGTAACACTTCCGGTGTCATAATACTTCTTATAGCTTGATGATGTGAAACCGCATTTGCCAAAATTGCGTACAGTAGCATCAATAAATTTTGATAAAAAATAAGGGTAATTTTCATTGTGAACATTTGCAATGCCACTTTTGCCCTTTACTCCGTAATCCCCCTCGGTAAGGCTATCTCCAAGACAGGAAATTATTATGTTTTCTTTTTTAAAATTATTCATTATTCAAATATAGCCCTTTCCACCCTTGCGCAAAGGTAATGGTATACGGGCAGGTGCAGCACCTGCACCTTAAATGTCTCGGTTTCGGGCACGCATACGCATATATCGCATACACTTTTAAGTTTTCCGCCCGTTTTACCCGTAAGCCCTATTGTTTTAAGCCCCAATGCCTTAGCGGTAAGCGCCGCCGCAACTACATTTTTTGAGTTGCCCGAGGTGCTTATGCAGAGTAATATATCATCCTTTTTGCCAAGCCCCATTAAGCCCTGTGCGAAAACAAGCTCCGGTTCAACGTCGTTGCAAAACGCGGTGTTAAGCGCCGTAAATGAGGGCAGAGCTATTGCAGGCACCGCCCTTTGCAAAAGTGAAAGATATTTATCGTTTATTTCGGGGCAGTTTGCTTTCATTTTCGCT
The DNA here is from genome assembly GCA_934454655.1 of uncultured Eubacteriales bacterium. Taxonomy (GTDB): domain Bacteria; phylum Bacillota; class Clostridia; order Oscillospirales; family Acutalibacteraceae; genus UBA737. The sequence goes on from CAKSFK010000006.1 coordinate 29,589, forward strand.
TTTTGTTCTTCGCTTAGCGGTCTTTTGCTTAAAAAGCCCTTCATAAGCTCGCCTACTATATGCTCGCAGTCGGCACAGCTGCCGCCGTTACCGCATATAAGTAGCTTATTTCCGTTTTTAAAGGCTGTTATAAGCGCATTTTCGGCTTTTGCAATATCATCCCTTGTTTTTTCAAGGCAAGGGTATCTTTTTAACAATTCGTTTAACATATTTTATCACCTATAATAATGCTGCGGATACCGCGGCGTAATCGCCTATTCTCTCGCCTAAGGTGGCAGGTACTGTTTTACAGCACTTAAGAGACTGCGGCAGCGCCTCTTTGTTTATTACCCTTTCCATACCCTCGCGCAGCAGGTCTTCGGAGCGTGCGAATATACTGCCTATAACTATTCTTTCGGGGTTTAGTATATCTATAAGCACAGAAAGTCCCTTTCCTAACTGCTCGCCGCATATGCGGTATACCTCTTTTGCGGTTTCGTCGCCTTTATCTGCAGCGTCAGCAACCGTTTTCGCCGTAACATCCGCCGCGGTCATACCCTTTTTAAAATACAGCGGATATACGCCCGTCTGCGCTTTTTCGAGCGCCTTTATGTAGCCTAGCTGAGCCAAACCGCCGCCGCTGCAAAACCCCTCAAACGAGCCTGCTTTTCCGTAGCCGACAGGACCGAAGCTTTCAAGACGTATATGCCCTATTTCGCCTGCGTTGCCGTTTGTTCCCGAATACAGCTTACCGTTTAATATCAGCCCTGCGCCGAGCCCCGTGCCGAAAGTAAGAAAAATCATATTTTGTGTTCCCTTACCCGCTCCGAACTTCCATTCCGCGGCGGCGCAGGCGTCCGCGTCGTTCATAAGTTTTGCGGACACTTTGTAATGCTTTTCCAAAATATCAGTGATTTTTACATTATCCCAACCCGGCAGGTTTGGCGGACCTTCAATAGTACCCGTAACGGAATTAAGCGGTCCGCCGCAGGATATTCCTATTTTTTCTGCCCTTTCACCGCCTAACATTTCGTCGGCAAGTGAAATAAGGCTTTCAATCATTTGCTCGGGCGGAATATCCAGCCGTGTGGGTATTTTCCTTTTATCAAGCAGTTCTATGTTTTCACCGTCTGCTTTTGCCTTTATTACCGCGCACTTTGTGCCGCCTATATCAAAACCTAAGATCAATTCAAATCTTCCTTAAAAAAATTATTGAGGCAAATCATTCCCTATCAGATAAGCAACATAGGAGGCAAATCCATGGTTGCAGCTTGCATTATCGGAAATTTTTTCCCAAAGTGTACCGGTTCGGTCTGCCATATATCCGAAATATCCGATTGATTCCTCAAGAAGCTGTTTCTTAAGTCCGTACCGTGACAGAATTTCCAATCTGAGATAATTGCCGACAAAAGCATCGGCAGGGTAAATATTTTCGTTTTTCTTTCCCGGTCCGAATTGCGTGATAATCATATCCCAAAGCTCGGGATATTCTTCAGGTGTTGCAATATCAAAGAAAAAGGCGTAATACTGACAGGTTTCGGTTATTTTGTTCACTTTTTCAAGTTTGCCCGCAACCGTATAATCCTTTTTTTGCGGCGTCATACGCGTAGGATATCTGCGCTGAATTTCCTTGTGTGCGGCACGCTTTTCACTGTCAACAAAAAATTTCCCGTTAAACGAGCGCTCACGGATGATCGCCTTTAACGCCTCTGCTTTTTCGGATAATTTTTTATCCTCATAAAGCTCGCCCACCGTTTTAAGAGCATAGCAATACAGCATATTTGTAGGATAATTAACATCTTGAATAAATGTATTTGCCGCCGACCATTCAAGGAACATCCAACCCTCAAGATTTTCAAGCAATCCATATTCGTTTTCAAAATTTTCAAAGTAGTTTATTATACCGTAAACTCTCGACTTAAATGCCTTGACTAAGCTTGGGTCCTTAGTTCTTTTATAATAATCGCCTAACTCGGCAATAAGCCACATAGCCCAATTAGGTATAAATGAGCCGTTTCCGTGGTCTGCCGGATAGCACATGGGAACCATACCGTTCGGTATATATTCAAAAGTTTCATTAAGAATATAGTTTTCAAGAAAATTATATTCTATAAGATTTTTACCGGTAAGATATTTTTCGGTTCTGGCTGTAAAGAACGAATCGCATAACCATCCCGCTCTTTCCCTACCCGGACAGTCCATAAAAATATCAACGGCATTTTCACGGAAGGTAGTTACCGCCGCCTGATAAACCTTTTTCAAATCAGCGTCATCGATTTTAAAATTATTGATAATCTCTACGGGACACTCTACGGTTTTCAGACCTATTTCATCAAGAGAAACGCTGCCGGAAACGCAAAATATTTTCATATATTTAAAGGAATATATATTTGAGGATAAAAAGCTGTATGTACCCTTTTGAGCCTTAATACGAATGGCATTTACGCAATCGCCGTTTGGATCTATATCTCCGCCTATAAGCTTTTCATCAAAACGGATATAGAAAAGGGATTCCTCCGAGCAGGTAAATTTCAGCTCCACCAATCCGGACTCAACCTTTTCCCACTCCATACTTATATATTTGTTGCTTTTTAAAGTATTACCGTATTCGGACAGTTGGAGCGGTTTGAACACATAATTCTGCAGTTCATCGGATAAATGTATTTCTTCCTCTTCATATTTGTATCCCTTAAGTATTGGAAAATCAAAAGAAATCGCAGTCTGCGCTCTGTCATGGTGATACGATTCCGGGATACTTACCTCAACATTACCGAAAGCAATATTGCGCGTAGGCTTTTTATCGCAGAATTTCAAATTCGGAATACGCCTCGGTAAGAGTGATACCTCTTGGCACACTGAAACAGTTTCGGTACCTTTCCCGTTTTGTCGCCAATCGGAAAAGCTTTCACCCAAATTATAGCACTCAACAAAGCACCTTTGAAAGCTGTGACGCTGAACGCGCTGAATGCGACTTTCCAACCAAAAAGCGTTTATACTGTCAATTCCGGTGCTGAACACGGCGTCACCGTCTACCGTAATTTCGGCTTGTAAAAACGCAGGCTGATCCAAAAATTCAAAGCTGTTGATATTATAGCCGCAAACCTCAAAGGCAACCGAATTTTTACCGTACTTCAAGAATGATGTAATATCGTACCCGTCAACCCTGTAAAAGCCGTGCGCCGCTCTTGCGGGACCGTAAGAATAAAATTTGCCGTTTATAAAAATATGATAGAAGCTGTTTCCGGTAATATTTAAACTGCACTCTCCGCCCAAATAATCAAAATCGGCACGGTATCCGCAGGTTATATTCATTTCATTTTTAAAACGCTCGACACAAACAGGTAAAGCTTTTTTAAAAAATCGGCTCATTATTACACCTCTTCCTTTTTTAAAAACGGCATAACTGCAAACTTAAAGTGCATATTTCGCTCATCAACACGGTAATTTATACGGTCAATTCCGCTGAAGCTTGAACCCACACCGGCACTTTTATAGCTTATATGCAAATGTATTTTCCCATCGGGTTTCAGCATATAGGCGTATTTTGTATTTTCCAACTGCTTTGTGCTATACGGAAGCAAGGAAAACTCAAATACATTATCCGCTTCAAACCGCAACCCAATTCCGCTGTTATCACTGACAGTAAGCCATTTTGTATTTATATGATTTCCGTTTTCCTGCGGTTTTACATACGGAACATATTCCTTTTCGACCTTTGATTTAAAGTGTCCCATATATGCGCTGTTACACATATCCCGATAGTTTTCTCCCGGTCCGTAACCGTAATACTCAAGGTTTTTAAATTTATTCACAAAGGCAAAGTCCATACCGAAACGCGGAATATGAGGTATATCCTCCCTCAACTGCCCGTCCAAGACGGTTTCTATTCTGCCGTTCGGCTTAACGGTATAAGTAATCTTTCCTGTCAATACGGGAATTACAGAGGGACCGCCGTAGGCATATTGATATGTTATAACAGCGTTGCCGTTTTCTTCCTTGCAATCGAAGCCGATAACATTCATAAAAGAATGATGCATATGCTGCTCAAGCCAATCTTTCTTAATAAACATATCGTTATCTGTCGGCGCTCGCCAGCCCGACACGCTGCTATCCCGAATATATATTGCTTTTCCCGAATATCTAAGCTCCTCAATTTGTCCGTTCACAAGATTGAATCTATACTCAAATTCTTTACCCGAAACCGTGCATATACAATTATCAATATTGTATTGTACCTTGCTGTTATCACTTTCGCTTTTTTCGGGTTTGCAGCCCTCGCATATTTTCAGCTGTTCAAATCCACACTCATATCCTGCCGCAGCCCAAGGTTTATTGCTTTTGCTGACAAAGCTTAAATTCAGATATAAATCTTTTCCGTGATAATTTTCAATATTATACGGAATTGTATAGCAATGACTGCCATGGGGTCTTATGCTCAATACATCTATTCCCCCATTTGCAACCGTCTTGCCGTCACATACCAAGCACCATTTTAAAGCAATATCGTCAGCACCGATAAAATCATACCTGTTATACAGTCTGATTTTTCCGCAGGAAGCGTTTTCAAGCTTTGCGTAAATAGGCTTGTGAACCTGCTTAAATTCTTTAAGTCCGGTTTTCGGCGTGCGATCGGGCCATGTAAGACCGTCGCAGCAAAAATTATTATCGGTTGGGAATTCACCGAAATAGCCGCCGTAAACATAATAGGGTTTCCCGTTTTTATCGTACTGAGTTATTGAATGATCGCACCATTCCCAAACGCACCCGCCGATAAACCGATCGTATTTTTCGAACAGCTCGTTATACTTTGCCTGTCCTCCGGCTCCAACTCCCATTGAATGAGAATATTCGCACAGGAAAAACGGCCGTTTATCCTTTTTGCGCAGCAGCTTTTTACAATCCTTCCACGGCGAGTACATTCTGCTCACAACATCAACAAGCGGAGAATCTATACCTCCGTTTTCATTTGTGCTTTCGTTTGCTCCCTCATAGTGCAAAAGTCTTTCGGAATCGCGTTTTTTAGTCCACCTAAGCATTTCCTCAATGTTGGAACCCCAGCATGATTCATTGCCCATAGACCACATAATAATACAGGTGTGGTTTTTATCGCGTTCCACCATTCTTTTAATTCTGTCAAGAAAAGCGTCACTCCAGTCGGGGTTTGAGGAAAGCATTTCCGGGTGCATATTGCAATCCGTTCTTGTGCCGTGAGTTTCAAGGTCTGTTTCGTCAATAACATAAAAACCGTATTCGTCGCACATTTCCAAGAAATACGGATGATTGGGATAATGAGCGGTTCTTATGGTATTGATATTATGGCGTTTCATAAGGAACAGCTCATCCCTCATAAATTCGTCCGAAACATATTGCCCCGTAACGGGAGAAGAATCGTGGCGGTTGACGCCGCGCAGCTTAACGGGACTGCCGTTTATAAGCAGCGCGCCCTTTTCGGAAACGGATATTTTTCTGAAACCGTGCTTAATAGGTATAACTTCATTACCGCAACTTAACAGCAATGTGTAAAGCATAGGTGTTTCGGCAGTCCATAATGCGACATCAGCCAAATGCAGCTTTATTTCAGCTTTATCTCCGCTGATTTCAAAGTTATCGCTGCTGATGATCTCATTATCCGGAGAAACAACTTTAACGCCGAGTATCCCCGAAAAAGCGTCATTATAACTGATATTTAAAAAAATATCGGCGTCGGTATTTTCGCGAACATCAAATTTATCCCTGATTTCAATATCAAAAATGTGGTTTTTATCCCTCAAAAACAGTGCGACATCTCTGAATATTCCGGAAAAACGGTAGGCATCCTGATCCTCCATATATGTCCCGTCGCTCCATTTAAGAACCATAACGGCAAATGTTATATCCGAGCCGACGCAATAATCCGTAACATCAAATTCAGCCGGCAATCGCGAGCCCTTGCTGAAACCGACATAACTGCCATTTACCCAAAGATAGAAAAATGAATTAACACCTTCAAATCTTAGAATTGACTTTTTCCCCGATGATTTAAAACCGTGAATTGTCTTTCTGTATAATCCCACCGGATTATCACTCGGAACAAACGGCGGATTAGCCGGTATCGGGTAATTTGCATTAACATACTGCGGCTTATCATATCCGTTTGTCTGCCAATTTGAGGGAACGGCAAGAGTGTCCCAATCAGAATCGTCAAAATCCGCCAAGTAAAAATCAAACGGCATTTTGCAGTAAGAATCATAATAAGAAAAAGACCATTCGCCGTTAAGCGATATTCTGTATTCGGAATTAAAACGATCGTTCCCGAGCGCTTTTTCCTCATTTTCAAACGGTACAAAATAAGAGTGCGGCGCAACTGTATTTTTACCTGTTTTTTTCGGATTTTGCCAATCGTCGGAGTTGATATCACCAATCGTAAACGGTTCAAAATTTCTTATCATAATTATACCTCAAGTCATTCTTCGGTTGTATACACGGCAACGGAATATGCCGGTAAAATATCGTTCAATTTATCTGTCACACTAAAATCTTTGTCTGCAGTTTTTACGACAGCGCTTTCTTCGGGAGCAACATCTTCCGGGTTGCAAAGATGGCGGTGAAGCAACAGTTTTGTTGCCTTTTTAAAGCTTATCTCAATTTCCGCCTCATCCTTACCGGAATTTACAACAAGCAGAGTAACAGTACCGTTCGGTTGAACCGTACCTGTCATATGCAGTCTTGTTGTTCCCTTTCCGGCAAACACACGTGTCCCCTCTCCGCCCATATATTTCATAACGGGGGCAAACATATAATAAGCCGGATACGGCTTTAAGCTGCGGTTTAAATTAGGCATCAATCCGCAACGATGATCACCGTCAACAAACGAGTCTGAATTCGTTGTGTGATTGTTTGGCCATATCTGATCAAACAGCGTCCATATAAGTGAACACTGAACGCCTGCATTTAGCATTGCGACCTGAGAATTGGCAAGATTCGTTCCGTGTATGGGATTATTGTAACGTTCGTCATAATTCACATTGTACTCATCGAACCAATAACCCTTATCAGACGGAACACAGTCAACCGAGTTTTTAGCCCACGAATACCATACATCGTAATCGTCATATTCGGGTCCGCCGTGTCCCTCCCTGAAAATTTGCCACGGGGAATCTTCGGTAAATTCAAAACTGCCATCGGCAATCAGATTTTCGTGCTTTCCGTTTTCATACACTTCAACATCATCGTAATACACGTTAATCTTATCCTTAATATCGTTGAAAACGCCGATATATCCGCTCTCATTTTCACCGGAATTGAATTTTATCTTATAACAATGCCAATCGCCGTCGTCAATAAGTTCTTCCGCCGGGAAATGGTAAACACTGTTTTCACAAAGCAACGTTGTAGGCTGACCGCCCGCCTCTATCCAGCCGTTATGAGTGCTGAAAGCACCTAAAAACATTCCGCCTTTTAATTCTTTCCTTTCGGTATTTTTTATTTTTGCATATACCGAAACAGTATAATCTGTGTGCGGCTTAAGATTGATTTTCTGCTGAACCTTATAGCCTGCCGTTGAAAACATAACCGACATTTTTCCGCTTCTCACCTGCGAATAATCATCCGGCACAAAAGAATAAAGCAAATACCAATGATTTGAGAATATATCTATATACTCACTTGCATTCTCCACAGCCCATTTTAACATAGGACCTTTTGAATTTGCCTCGTTAGGTCCTACAAGCTTAACAAGATCCCTGAGATTTTCGGATTTAAGCTTATTATGCACCGCACTAACGCAATCAAGCCACGCCTCACGGTTATTTCTGCCGTCCGCAAAAGACCCCATATTAGGCTCTGTAAACATAACAAAGTATTTCACATTGTCAAACCCGCGTTTAACTATAATTTCCCTTGCGGTAGCGCACGCCCAATCTGCAAAGTTTTCAACCGATTTCTCCCAGTTGTTTTCAACCTTGAAAGGCGCCTTTCCGTAATGTGCCGTGGAATCGGTCGATTTTCCGTAAACATCGTTTGTAAGCCACCACCCGATATTAAGCGCAACATCAATATTTCTGTTTCTTGCCTCCGCAAGCCAACGGTAAAGGCATTTCATCCTATCGTTATCCCAATTCCAGCTTCCGTCGTTTTCATACGCGTACCAGCTGTAAAAGGTCCTCGCTATATGCAAATTAAGCTTTTGCGCACGGTCAAGCTCCAATAACGCCTTTTCCTCGTTATACTGCCTTCCGGCATTATCCGGAACAAATCCGTAAGCATGGTATACCGCGTTAACTCCGAGAAAATTCTCCTGAACCGGTATGTCATTTTCCCAAATCAATTTGCCTGTGTTCATAATAGCTCCTTTTAATCTTTAACCGAAGTATAAACATAAACTCCGCCTGCGGGTATCTTGTCGGAAAGTGAGGATTTAACATTGCCGAATCCCTTATCAGGGTCTGCAATGTGAGCCGTCGGAGTCGGTTTTACCGTTTGCGGATTGTATGCGTGACGGTAAAGCGACACTCCGAGTTCCTTTTTAAAGGATATGTTAAATTCCTTTTCAACTATTGAAGAGTTTGCAACTATTACCGTCCAGTTGCCGTCATCGAGCTGACAAGCGGTAAGATACACTTGTTCTCTGCCATTTCCTTTATATACCTTAACATTCTTGCCGTTGGTATATTTGCTTATCAGCGAATAGGCATAATATGCCGGACGGGGTATAGAGCTTGTAAGCAAATTCGGCGTTATTCCGCAGCGCTGAACGCCGTCCTGCCAGCCGTCGCCCGCCGTTTGATTTTCATAAGGCCATTTCTGGTCGGCAAGCGTCCACCGCAGCATAGTTTGAAGTCCTGCATTCATGCCGGCAATCATACCTATTGCGTTCTGAGTTCCGAGCCAAGAGTTATCAAGCCTTGTTTCCTCCGGATCGTTTGAAAGCTTAAAGTTCCATTCATCCATCCATATTTCTTTGCCTGTTTCTTTAACAGCTTCCTTCATAGGCTGCATAAAGTCCTCATACCACTGATAATATGTATCATCATACATAGTAGCACCGGTTACATATGTGTGGAGAGAAAAGATATCAAGTGCTGCCGAAACTTCCTTATCCTGTACGGCATAATCAAGTAAAAACTGATTGTTTGCGGCGTTCGGCCCGATTATCTTAACCGTATCGCGAATGCCGGATTTTTTCAGTGCGGAATCGGCAGCCAGAAGCGACTTTTTCCAAACAGCCATTTTTTCCGCAGCCTTTTCTACAGTTTTTTCTTTTTCGGTCCACGGTTGACACGGCTCGGTAAATGCAACCAAATAATCCAAATTCTTTGCCCCGTGCGCCCTTATTTGTTTTACGGATTCCGCAACCCATTCACCGTATAAAGAATATTTCTTCTCGGTATTGCCGCCCGACAGAACATCAAACGGGTTGCCTTCCTTAAGTACATCGTTGTCAAAATAGCCTATCTGAACAGCGACCGAAATGCCGCGTTTCTGCATTTCATCCATAAAGGTATAAAAACCCTTCATATTTTCGCTTTCCCAGTTCCACTGCTTTTTATCGAAATCAAAAGCATAGTCAAATCTGTACTGTGTCCTTACAACCGAAACCTTCATATCCGCAAGACGATCCATTTCTATCTGCATCATCTCGTCGGTATATTTTTCCGCATTATCCGCTATATAATTATAGCACATATATATACCGCCGAAACCTATGAAATTTTCCTCAACCGCATTGTCGTTAAGTATAGTAAGCTTTGCAGCTGTTTTGAATTCGGTGGTTTGCGACGGCTTGGAAGTCACGGTGTTTTCGCTTGAAGTTTTTTGACTTCCACATCCTGCAACGGTAGCTGCAATAAGCAACGCCAAAAACGCCGAAAATGTTTTAAGTATTCTATTTTGCATTTTTCTTCCTCCTAACAAACACTACCGAAACACCCGCGATTACAGCCAAAACAACAACAGAACACGGTATTATTATCCATTTAATGTTACTCTTCTCCTTTGCGGGAGCAGTATCCTTTTTTATATCTGTGGGTTTATTCTCTTTCAAATCATAACCGAACGGTTTATACACGGTATAATCGTTCGGATTTTCCTCATAAGCATAACGTACCTCAAAGATTGCCATATCGTCAAGATTAACATTTGATTTGCTGCCTGATATTTTTAAATAAACCGTATTATCGGCTGTGGGCATATCAAAAGTAATGCTTTCACGATTCCATTCGGCTGCTGCTCCAAGATTCATCTTTCCGGTCTTACCGTTTCTGACGGTATCAACAAGCGTTCCGTTTTTATTTTTCAGAAGCTCAACAGTAATCGGCTCAGAATCAGTGTTTTTATGCGAAAAAGCAAATATATATCTTCCTGCCTTTTTAATCTGTACAGGTACAATGAGCGCATCTGATTTTTCGGTTATTTCAAGACTGTGCGTGCCGCTTTGCGATATACTCTCCGTAACCGCCATTCCGCGGCTCGGCGCGGATATGGTTCCGCTTGTTATATCTTTCTCAAATGAGCCGTTTTTGATAAGGTTATAAAGGTCCTCGCAATATGTTCCTTTGCTTTCAATCTTAGTGAGGGTAAAATCGTCCGCAAAGAAGCTATCGTCTGCATATCCGATTATCTGAAGATTCAACACATTGGATTCAATACTGCCGGTTGTAAAGGTGAACGACATTTCTTTCCATTCATCCATACAACTGCCGATAGAAGTATAAGCTCCCGCTCCTGACAAATAGAACTGTGCTTTGCCGAAGCCTCCGCTTTTAAGACCTTTTACCCATATGCTTGCTTTATACTTAGTAAACGGTTCAACCTCCAAATCCGGCAGTGTATATCCCGCATGTTTTTCTTTCATTCCGCTCCCGTCAAATTTAAGAGAACCTACTGAAGAATTCCTTGTGTAACGTTTGTCTGTATTCCATGTGAAATAGGCAGTCTGCGGAACCTTTGTATCAAAGTCAATAGTTTGAACAGCCGGTATTTCCTTGTAAATATTCACTTTCTCAACCGATATATCGTCAAAATAGACTGTAACAAGATCAGTTGCAATCTGATACATACCAAGCCTTACCGTAGTGGCAAAATCCTTGGTTTTAAACGCTGCTTTAACTCTTTGCCATTCGCCGCCCGTTGCCTTCAAATAAGCTCTGCTGCCTGCGTCTTCAATACCATTTAAATCAACAAAGCTTACCGTTCTATCACCTAAATCAGAGGCAGACTCGGTTTTATACCAAAGCACTACTTCATAAGCCGTATTAGGCTCAAGCGAGATACTGGCATCGGCCGTATAAAATTGCCAACTGTTATTTGATACAAACTTCAAAGAGCCCTTTCCGTTATGTACTCCGTTAGGATTGTATCCCGTTTCGGTTTCATAATTCCATATAAATCCGCGGTCCATAACATCCTGTATGGGATTTTCAAAATCCTGTTTTCCGGTAGGCTTTCCGTTCTTTTCAAAAACTGCGTAAAGCGTCATATTGCCTTCAACAGAACTTACAATATATGTCTTAGAACGGCTCAAAACATTACCGTTCTCATCCTTCCAAGCAGAAAGATGGTAACCGTCAATCGGAGAGGCGGTAAAGCTTACGGTGTCGCCCTTTGCCGCAACCGCCGACGATACCTTCGCCGTTCCGAGGGAACTGTCTGCACTTACAGCCTTTAGCGTAAAGGTCTCTTTATAGGTTATTGTGATATTATCAAAATAAACCTCTGCGCCAAGCGTAGTAACTCCGATTTCCAAGTAGTTTTTGTTGCTTTCGGGAACTATTCTTGTTGTGTAAAGCGACCACTCGGTGTTTTTAAGCCATGTATTGTTTTTTACATTATCGCAATAGAACCAAGCGTCTGTATTTGTTTTATACCAAAAGCTTATTTCATAAATACTTCCGGCATAAAGTTCAGCTCCGTCAATAAAAACCTGTAAATTTCCCTTTTCATTGTTGTGTTTTAAAGCAAGTGAACCGCCACCGGCATAAACATTGGCTGAAGTATAATTTTTTGCAGATGAATCGTATAAAATTGCTTCTCCGCACTTAGCATTGCGATTACGGATTTTCTCGTTGTTTTCAAAATTTATATTTTGTACCGGCGTAGGCAGAGGAGTACCCTCAAACTCTGCTACGAGCGAAATATCCGAATAGATATTTTTAACCGTATAAATCGCTTCGGTAGAAATAATTGTATCGTCCGAAACAGTATGCCAACCGACAAATCTGCACCCGTTCTTAGGAAGCGCCGTAAATGTCATTTCACCGCCTGCAAAAACCGATGAATCGGCGGCATACGCCGTACCGCGTGTGCCGTCGGCACTTTCAGCCGAAGTGGAGTAAACTGCATCTACTCTGATATCGTCAAAATATACAACCGCAGATTTTGTTGTAGTTCCGAATTCAAGATAATTAACATTATCCTTAAAGGTTATGTCCTTTTCAATACGGGCCCATGTTTTCGAGGAAAGGGTTATTCCGTATCTAGAGCTGTCCGCAATATACATCCACGCATTGCCGTTCACCTTATAGCTAAACGACACGCGATATGTAGAGCCTGCCAAAAATTTAAGATTTTTAAAACGGAAATTAAGGTTGCCGGAGTTGTTATTGCGTTTAGCATAAAAAGATTTTGAACCCGCAAAAACATTTTCGTCGTTTTCATTTTTAGCTGTATAAACGCCTACCTCACCGGTTGAAAAATTCATATTCGAATAATCAACAGCGCCTTCAAAATCAAGAATTTGCGTTGCAATGGGTAACGGATTTCCTGTAAACACCGCCACTAAAGCAATATCCGAAGTAATTTCGGAAACGGTATAAACCTGCTGTGTGCTTATTATATGTTCGGAGCCGGCATACTTCCATCCTAAAAAGGTGCAGCCGTTTTGAGGAATTGCGGTAAATGTTACACTCTCACCGTTTGCGGCGCTCTTAGCCGAAACAGTTGCACTTCCGAGATTTTCATCCGATGATGTCGCCGAAATGTTATATACCTCTTCAACCGAGATATTGTCAAGATATATCTCGGAAAGCGCCTGACTGGTTCCGAATTCAAGGTAATCGGTGTCCTTTGTCGGCTTTATAACCTTTTCCGCCTTTTTCCACCCTCCGGCAATCATATCAATAGAATATTTAGAACCGTCAACAATAAATGTCCACGCTTTTATATTTGTTTTATACCACAGCGATACTCTGTATGTTGTATCTTTCTTTAATTTGAAATTGCGGAAATATACATTCAATATACCCTTATCCGCATTGTGGGAAAGCTTGAAGGATGCCTTCCCGGCGTATACATTTTCATCGTTTTCGCTTTGGGCAATATAACGCTCTGCTGTTCCTTTTGAAAGATTCATATTTGAAAACGGACTGTCAATTTCAAAATCAAGGTATTTTTCGCTTGTCATTGTAGCGGCAAATACAGCAGTTAATTCCGTATCGCCGCTAATGCCGTTAACAGTATACGGATTCTCGGTGCTGACGGTGGTTCCGGCAGCATTTTGCCATTCTGCAAAGCTTGCACCGTCGGCAGGCGTTGCAGAGAAAACCACGGAAGAACCATACAAAGCTTCATTGGTCGAAACATTTGTATTGCCGAGTGTAGCATCCTTTGATGCAGCAGATACATTAAGATACTCGCGTATTTCTATATTGTCAATATAAGATACCGCGTCCTTCGTTGTCGTACCCAATTCTAAATACGCTTTATCCTCTGTAAACAATATATCTTTTGTAATCGTTTTCCAATTCCCGGGCTCGGAATTAAAACCGTACTTATTGCTGTAGGCTATATAGAACCAAACATTTTTCTCGGAATAAACATTTAAAACAACCTGATATTTTCTGTTTTTATCAAAGCTAACGCCGTTTAAAAGCAGGCGCAGGTTACCGCCGTTTGAATTATGGCTGATTTTAAGTGAACCGCTGCCGGAATAAACATTTTTATCCTGCTCGTCGATTGCTTGGTACAGTTCAGCCGTACCCGCACTTAAAAGCATATTCTTAACATCTGCCGCATTATCAAAATCAATTTGCTGATATGCTCGGTTAATATTTTTAAATACTGCCGTAAGACTGATATTTTCCGAAACAGCAGCAACATTATACGGGTTTTCGGCAGAAACTGTATTTCCGCCTTCATCCTGCCAGGAAACAAATTCTCCGTCTGCGGTCGGCACGGCGGTAAATGTTACACTTTCTCCCGCCTCTGCCTGCTTTACCGACGATTCAGCACTACCGAGGGCACTGTCATTTGTGCCGGCAGTTATATTAAATAAAGGAGATAAGGTAATATCGTCAAAATATGTTATGCCTTCCGAGGTTGTCTGCCCCATTTCAAGATACGAAACATCAGAAGAAAAGGTTATAATACGGCTGTAATATGCCCAATCCTCGCTGTTTAAAGTTGCATTAAACTTGTTCGGATCTTGGAAATAAGTCCAGATAGATTTATTGGTCTTATAGTAAAAGCTGAGCTTATATGATACACCCGCTTTTATTGAAAGTCCTGTAAATCTGAAATTAAGATTTCCGCCGCCCGAAACATGCGAAACCTCAAGGGAGCCCGTTCCCCCGTGAACATTTGCGGAGTCATATCCGCTCGTTTCGGGAGAGTATCTCTGCACACTGCCCTTTGAAAAATTCATATTGGAAATCTTTGTATCGGTTTCAAAGTCAAAATAATACTTTTCCGGCGCAGCATTATCCGCAGATAATAAAAAACCGGGTATCATTTGAAATAGCAAAAGTAAACTGAGCGAAAGCGAAAGAATTTTGCTGATTTTCCCATTCGTTATTTTCAACATTTTAATTCTCCTATCCAATAGTTGTATATACTGCAAAGCTGTATTTGGGAAGGGTGTCGGTAAATTTATCGCTTATTCCCTCAATAACCGCATCTGCATTTATAATTTCGGCATCACTGTCCGGAATTATATTTTGGCAATCGTAAATATGCCTGTAAAGCTTATCTGCATTAAAGCCGGAAACACCGGAAACAGAAAAATCCGCTGCAGTATTTTGCATATTGACTACAATCACCGTTAAACCACCCTTACCGTCAGAACAAGAGGTAATATACAATGAACCTTCATTTGTTCCCGAATAAACATTCTTCATTCCGGAGGTATATTTGCCTATAAGCGAATATGCGTAATATGACTTCCTCGGAATTGATGTGGAATTAAGATTCGGCAACAATCCGTCAAGGTGGCAGCCGTTTTGCCACTCACCCGCCGAATTGGTATTCTTTAAATTCGTCCAGTATTGATCTGCTATCGTCCAGCGCATTGAAGTCTGGAGTCCGCTGTTCATTGCGGCTACGGTTTTAAGTGCAAGCTGTGTTCCGTAGATACCGTAAGACGCCTTTTCATTCCACTCTGTATCGTCCGCAGATATCCATTCGCCCTCGTCAAACCAAAGCTTTTTTCCGACGGACGACGCTATTTTTACAGCCTCGGACATATAATGATACCATCCGGAATAATTATCTGCCGTATTTTCACTCGTAACATAGATATGGTAGGTGAAAATATCCACGGCACTGCAAAGTTCGCTGTCGCCTGCCATATATTTAAGAGCGAGGAAATCGTCAACAGGCGAGGTTTTTCTGTTATAAGCACCCATATTAAAGCCGAGTATCTTAACCGACTCTCTTACTCCGTCAGCCGCCATTTTGTTGTGAGCCAACATAACATAGTGTTTCCATGTTTCAATATCCCGTGTATAGTCCTCGGTTGTAAGAGCGGTAGACGGTTCTGTGAATGCAACAAGGTATTTAACATTGTCATATCCCTTTGAATGAAGTGTTTTTACCGAGTTGCTTACCCATTCGGCGTAATAGCTTTCCGCCTTCGTGCTGTCACCGCCCGAAAGGATATAAAACGGATTAAAGCTATATGAAGTAAGTCTGCTCGAAGTCACATCGGACACATCCCAGCCTATCTGAATTGCAACATCTATACCGAGCGCCTTCATATCGTCAAGGTATTTATAAAAGCCCTGCATTTCTTCGGTTTCATAATCCCATTTGCTTGCTGCGGTATTCCAAGCCCAGCACGGTGAATACTGCGTTCTTACAACCGAAACTCCCGCATTTTTAATTCTTTCAAGCTCTAACCGCTGAATATCGGAAGAATATTTGCGGTCATACTTTTCGGGTATGTAGTTAAATGCAT
The DNA here is from genome assembly GCA_934454655.1 of uncultured Eubacteriales bacterium. Taxonomy (GTDB): domain Bacteria; phylum Bacillota; class Clostridia; order Oscillospirales; family Acutalibacteraceae; genus UBA737. The sequence goes on from CAKSFK010000006.1 coordinate 45,715, forward strand.
AATAAACACCGGTGTTGCCCATATAATCATCCTGAATAAGCGCGGCGGAATTTATTGAAAGGCTGTATGTGGGTGAAGCATTCAGAACCGCTTGCCTTGTTATCGGTACAACTGTTTCTTTGACGTAAACATTCGGGTCTTTCGCATAAGCGTAATTATACATAAAAATGTATATGTCATCAAGCAAAACGTTGTTTTCTGATTCAATGTTTATTTTGACTTCTGTATTTTCTTCTTCCGCAATGAAATCAAAAAATCTTCTGTTCATCACACTTTGTGTTTCGGAACCGAACTGATATTTACGATTGCCCGATAGAAGCGTCACATTAAGTGTACCGCTTTCATCCGCAATATACGAAACCGCAAAACGGTATCTTCCGGGCTTGCACAGCATATAGGATTTGGCAACCGATGATTTTTTATTAAGAGAAAGCATTTTACTTCCGCTCGCGGCGCGATTGTCATTAACAATTTCCGCCTTTCCCGAAAGATCTGCGGCAAATTCGCCCGTTTCAAAGTCACCGCCCGATACTGCGTTATACAGCTTTTCCGAATATGTTCCGTCATATTTATTTTCGGTAAGCGTAAGCTCATCAAAATAAAACTTGTTTCCGGGATAAACTATAAGTACCGGAGTTATTTCGTTTGTTTCAATCTTTCCCGTATTAAACTTAAATTCAAGTTTGTTCCACTTTCCCGAATATGTTGCCGAATTGCCGGAGATGTATGCGTAGTCATCGTATCCCGAAAGATTAAGCTGTATATCCGATTTGCAGGAAATTCCGTACACATACGCACTTAATGTGTAGTCCGTAAACGGCTTTACATACATCGTGGTAAGCTTATACGATGCCGTTCCGTTCAAATCGGAACCGTTTACATACAATGAACCCGCGGAATTGTTAAAACAATACTTATCTGTGTTAAACGAAATATAATTATTGCCGTTAAAGCCGTAATCGTATGTTCGCCTTTGTTCTTCGGGAACATCATATTTCAAGTTTACTGTACCTAACAGTACCCTTCTTAAAGTCGCGATGTCGTTTGCGTTCAGTTCCCCGTTTTCATCACAGTCAGCCGAAAACTGATTATAGTTTTTTATATTTCCGGAAAGTATCTGCTTTTCTCTCACCAAATCGCGTATATCAACCTTGCCGTCGTCGTTAATATCATTTACAAAATATGAATATCCGCAATTTTCGCATATATAGCCCTTTTTGTCCGCCTGCAACGATGAAATATAGAAAGTATGCTTATCAGGGTCGCATCTCTTTTCAAATACAGCCGTAATATCAATATCGCCGTATACCGTAAGCTCAAATTCGGCTTCATTGCTCAGCTTCTTACTGTTTTTATAGAAATAACCCACAAAAGCATAACCTTTTTTCGGTACTGCATTAAGCTTTATCTTTTGCCCGAAGGTCTGTGTTGAGCTTGCGGGCGTTACGGTTCCCCGCTCTGAATCGTCAGCCGAAACAGCGATATTATACAGCTGCTTAACCTCAATATTATCTATATAAAGCACATTGCCGGGAGCCACTGTACCAAGCTCCAAATAATCGGTATTTTTTTTACAGGTAACCGTTTTCTCTATTTTTTGCCAGTCGTCGGATACAGTGAAATTTATTCCGAGGCTGTTATTTGTGTTATCGTAAATATATCCCCAGCTTCCCTGCAAAGACGACTTATACATAAATGAGATCCTGTAGCTCTGTCCGGCTTTAAGCGATACATCGCCGAACCATACATAGAGATTTCCTCTTGCAGAATTGCTTGTCATTTTAAAGGATTTATTTCCGTTATAGGAAATTTCAGATGTGATTTCAGCATTTCCCGCCGAATAATTTTTAACCGCAATATCGGTGTCATCTTCAAAACCTATAAAGCTGTCATTGCTTTCTTTATTGCTGAAAACTGCCGTAAGTGTTATATTATCCAAAACAGCCGTTCTGAAATCCGCGCTTTGCGATACTATTTTTCCGTATTCATCTCTCCAACCGGAGAAAACATACCCGTAATTTGCATCGGCGTGAAATGAAACCGTATCGCCGTAAGCCGCAATTTCAGGCGTTACTGTTGCCGTTCCGCAGCTTTCGTTCAGGCTGTTTGTATTTACCTCATAATATTTTTTTATTTTAAGATCATCAATATATATTTCGGCGCCGGTAGTTGTAACGCCTACCTGTAATGATGTTTTCCTCGACTCCGGACATATTTTAACCTTGTAAAGCGTCCAATCTTCCGCTGAAACAAATTCGCCGCCGGATGATGAATCGGCATATATCCATACCCTTTTATTTGCCTTATAATAAAACGAAACTTCGTATTCCGTCTGTTTTTCAAGTAAAAAGCCGAAAATTTTAATACTGAAATTTCCGCTTTGCGAATTGTGGGCAAGCTTTAACGCACCGCTGCCGGAATGTGTGGAGCTGCCGTCATTTATATATTCGTATTTTCCGTTTCCTGATGCTGTAACGGTGGGTTTGCTTTCAAAATCATTTTCTTTTATCCCTTTTTCTTTTTCGTAAAATACAGCCGTAAGGGATATATCGGAGGTTATGTTATTTATACTGTATTCTGCGCTTTGGCTTACGGTATTTCCGTTTGAATCTGTCCATCCCGTAAAGCCGCAGCCGTATTCGGGATACGCATTGAATGTAACTGTACCCCTTCCGAGAGATTCCGCCGCAGAAATGCCGACCGTTCCGAGTGAACCGTTGTCGGACGCGGCGCTTATGCTGTGTACTTCTTTTATTGACATTTCATCAATATACACCGTAGTGTTAATAGCGGTTGTGCCTATTTCAAAATAGTTTATATCGGTTTCTGCCGTAATATCCGTTTCGTAATACTGCCATCCGTCGGCTTTAAGAGTGGGACTTTTCGAGTTTGGCTTCACAAAATAAAACCAAGCGTCTGCCGATGCCTTGTAGCGGAGAGAAAGCCGATATTTATTTCCGGCTTTAAGCTGTATACCGCGAAACCGCATATTAAGATTGCCCTTGGAGGAATTGTGATTGATAAAAAACGAGGCTTTGCCGCTGAATACATTATCGGCATTAAAATCATCTGTTTTTTCGTTATATATTCCGATATCACCCAAACTTGATGCCTGATTGCTGAATAAAACTTCACCTTCAAAGTCTATATAACAATCAAGAGGTAGGCTTTCGGAGTCGGCGGATACCGGTATAAAGCAGCTCATTATAAAAAAGCATATACACAACGATACTGCCGTTATTTTTTTCATCTCACAATTCCTCCTTTCCTCACCGGATTTTATAGGTCCGGTGAGGTATCATAAATGTTAGCTGAATATTCCCAGAAGAATTTTTCTGAGTGCTGCCAAATCTCTTGCGTCAACCTTATTGTCAAGGTTAATGTTCGCCGCCTTGTAATTGAATGCAGCATCCGCGGTATTGCTCAAATATTTCTTAACGCGGACAAGGTCGCGTATATCAACCGCATTGTCATTATTGGCGTCGCCCTGAATATGGCGTTCCGCCGCGTTAAAGATAACCTGTGCAAATACTCTTGCGTAAAAATCGTTGCCGTGGTTTATATTGTTGGAAAGATAATCGACCGGAACCTTTGAATCGATTATTGAAGCAAAAACATCAGTGACAGGAGCGCAAATAACATTGCTGTTTTCATCGGCAACCTCCTGCAGCTTTTCCTGCATAGCAAGCGCTCTTTCCTCAGAATACATATAGCAAGCGTTATTGTTCATTTTCTCCGATGGAAGAATAATATCCGCATTCGGATAAAGAGCCTTAAATGCCATAACCATTCCGGAGATGTTTTCTTTAAATTCAGCTATATCTGTAAGGAAATCATTGCCATTAAATGCAATTATGATAACATCGGGAGCAACTGCAAATGAAGAATCATTATTTTCAGTCTGATAGTATTTGTTGAGAATTTCAAGTCTGCTATCAAGGTTATCAAGTCCCCATTTTGAGGTCTGACCGCCCAGTGCTATATTATAATAATTAACCTTATTGTTATTGCCGTATTCCCTGACAAGCGCATTTACCGCCAATTCAAAGTAACTCGGAGCATAAGGTGCTCTTCCGCTTGATTTAACGGGCTTGCCGTTTTTATCAAAGAGAACATAGTTCATATTAGCCCCGCTTGAGGAAGCACCGGTTGCCGAGCTTGCGCCGTAAACCAATACATTTATATCTTCTTTGGATCTGCCGTCAAGCTTTTTATAAAGGTTTGTAAGCTTTGAGCCCTGCGCTTTAACGGCCTTAGAATTATATCCTTCACCGCCAGACCATTCTGTACTGTGGGTATATGTTACCATAACAGAGCAGGCATTGTGCTGTTTATCGCTTGCAATAAGCTTAAGCCCATAGGTATCATCTATCCAATAATAGTCGGCATATGATGAATCACCGCTTGCCACGGTTGAGTCGCCTTCTGTGTCCTTATCTTTGCGTAAGGCAGTAAGAGCGCCGGTATATACCGGAATAGCGGAATTATCCGTAAGTACAAGCTCGCCGTTATCTATAACATAGTCAACGCCTAAAACATAATAGGTTTTAAGGTCGTATGAACGCAGAGAAACAACGGTTTCAGCCGGGTAAAGCAATTTAACCCTGTCGCGCTTAACCTGTTTGCCGCTTATCTCCGAATTATAGAAAAGAACCGATTCATGGTAAACGGTATCGCCGTACCATATTTCTTTCATTGCGGTTTCTTCGTCATAGCTGTCAAGCGTTTCGCCGTTTTTGCCCTTTCCTGCAGCCGGCAGACTATCAGAATATGTGCCGCTGATATTTAGAGATATTTCCATTGTTTCGGGAACGGTAACAGTGTAAACTCCGCTCGCGTCGGGTGTGCATACACTACCGTTTACCTTAACCTCAACGGTATCCTCTGTATTGGTTTTCTTAACGGTAAATCCTATTTCATCGCTCACATATATTGTGTCTGCGGTTACGTTTACATAGTCTATCCTCGCAGACTCTTTATTTGCGGTAACGGAACAATTAGCCTTTTCTCTTAAAACAACATCATCTATATAAAGCAATGCGCCGGCGGTTGTTGTTCCGAAATCTATTGTTGCAGCATCATTAGCCGGAGTATAGTTAATACTGTATGTCTGCCATTCACTCGACTTTGCCGTTTGTATTGGGGCAACGGTTGAGTCTATCGCATAAAACCATACGGCATTTTCGGGAGTTTTATAACTAAATGTAAGATTATAGGTCTTTCCGGCTGTAAGCGTGAAACCTTTAATTCTTGTTCTCAGATTTTTGGCATTATCGGCAGAATGTTTTATTTCAAGCGATCTTGTACCGCTTTTAACATTGGAACTGTCATAATTTTCCGCATCCTGTGTATATATAACCGATTTACCGTTTCCGGCTGTGTCGTCGCCTATATTGCTTATTGAAGCGTCGTCATATTCAAAGCCCTGGCGCTGATCATATTTGTTTATCTCGCGAACAAGAATATCGTCTATAATAAAGCCTGTGCAGGTATTATTATTTATTTGCAGATACGGCGTATCATTTGCAAAAGTCACCGTCTTTGTATAGGTCTGCCAATCTTTTTTTGCATTTGCGGAATAATTCGAATTTCCGAGAACATAGAACCATCCGTTTGTTGTATCTTCGTCAATTTTTCTGTATTTAAAGGAGATACTGTATGTTCTATCCTTCTTAAATGCTACCGAGCCTATCCTTACGGTGTAATTGCCTTCGGCTCTTGATATCAATAACGAATTATAACCTGAGCTTACATACTTAGGGTTTGCACCCTCGGAATAGTTGTTGTAAATACTGTAACTGCCGCTGCCGCCGCTGCTGCCGTCTATGGTTATATCTGACAAATCAAAATTTTCAAACCCTTCCTTCTGAACGCCCTTTTCGGCTGTACCGAATTTTGCGGTAAGGGTTGTATCGGCGGTTATAACCATTCTGTATGGGTTAAGTGTTGAAACCACAGCGCCGCTTTCATCAAGCCATGCCGAGAACTCATATCCGTTGTTTGCGACGGCTGTGAATACCGCGGCAGACTCCCCGTACATCTTGGAGTTATCAACCGTTGCCGTTCCCATATTTTCGTCTGCCGATATTGCGGCGCAGTTATAAAGAGACACCTCGTTAAATATCGGGGTTAAAACAGTATTCGCGGTAATTTTGAATGTATATGTTGCGGAGGTTGAAACGATGTCGCCGCCCGCATTCTGCCAACCCCTAAAGGTATATCCCGCATTCGGAGTTATACTGTAGGTCACCTCGTCACCGTAAAGCGGAGCGGAGTTTGAAACGGTTACCGTTCCGAATTCGGTTGCCTCATAAGTCGCGCTGAGATGCTCGCGTATGACAACATTATCAATATTAAACGTCACACCGTTTGCCGCATAAAATTTTATTAGATTATCGCTTCCTGAAATATTGCTTTGTTCAAAATGTTTCCACTCGGTTTCTCCGCCTAATCCGTATTGCGTTCCACCGTTATACCAGCACCACCAAGCGCTTGACTTATAATCAAACGATACGGTATATTTTTTAGATTTGTCAAGAAATATAGGCAGATTAAGTGTTGTGTTTCCGGCGCCAACGCCTTTAAGGTAACTGTTGCCGTTCTCTGTTTCAAAGCTTACGGTTACCTGTGAGGCATTATACGGAGCAAATCCGTTTTCAAAACTTTCAGAATAATAGGAGCTGCTTACTTCATCTACGCAAATATCGTCAAAATAAATATCGCCGACGTTTTTATATACCATTATTCCGAGATGTTTACCGACATTATCGTTTGTTGCGGTTATAATTTTACTGTAATAAACCCATTTTCCGCTTTCTGTTCCGTTAATCCAATCATTAAGTGACTGATCACCAAACAAAGAAAGTGCAACAGAGGTTGTAGAAGAGTTCCCGCCCTTATACCAAAAAGATACGGCATATCTCTTGCCTGATTCAACCTTTAAATTGCTGTTTAAATACCATGTGTGATTAGCTTCAGTACCGGAATTATGTAAAGAATAATTTCCGCTGTGTACATTTTCATCGTCCGCACCGGTCGATGCGTAACGCTTAAATACCGTATTGGTATTGTAAGCATTTAAATCGTCCTCAAACCCCTCAAACTGATGCGTCGGAACCCCCTCGGCTGTTGCCGAGAATGATCCGAGAAGTGAAACAGCCGATAAAACCATTGTTGCTGTCAATATTGCTGATATTGCTTTTGAAAAAGCTTTTTTGCATTTTGACATTTCAAATCCTCCTAAAACATATTTTATTACGCCTGAACCGTGGATAAAATATATAATCTATCACCGCCAATCACTTAAATTTATTAAAAAACTCAAGCTATTCTGCTCCGAAAACGTTGGAATTTACACGGCTTACCGCCTTTGTTACTATATTGCTGTAGCTGTCAAGCGCAACGTTGACCTGCGAGGAATCTGCCGTTATAAGCTGGAAGTTAAGGACATTGTATGACTGCGCGTCAACATAGCTGATAACGCCCTGGCTGTAATTTATCTGCTTAGGCATTTTCTGAATATCCTCAAATGTTTTTTTAAGGTTTGCGTTAAGGAACAGAGAATCCATATCATAATTAGCAGGGTCAAGGAAATAACGCAGGCAATATGCCGCGCCCTCCGAATTTGCTGAGCCCTTTGCCGTCCCCCAAAGCTTACAATCGGTAGGAACTGTTGTTTCGCTTCCCTTCGGACTCGGGAACGGAACAGCGTCAAGCGTACCGGTCCCGAGTCCTTTGTTTTCGGACCACCAACCGTTGTTTGATTTCATACCGTATGTTATGCCGCAGAGCATTGCGGATTTGCCGTTTGAAAGCTCGTTCGCCGCGTAACCGTTATCAATGTAGTAGCCCTTATGGAGCCAGTCGGACATCATTGAATATGCGTCAACAATTTTCGTATCAGTCAGGTTAGAGGACATTTTATTTCCGTCATATGAAACAAAGTCCGTTCCTGCCGACCACATAACCGGGAATGTTTTAAAGAAAGAAATCGGAACAACACCGTTGATACCGGACTTGATCTTGGCAAGAACCTCGTTTAAGGTATCCCAATTCCAATTTCCCTGCTCATAGTAGCTGCGCGGAGTTTTTATGCCGTAATTTTTAAGCAGTGTGTCATTATAATAAAGAACATACATACTGTCGTTCGTAAAGCTTCCGGCAATATTAACGCCGTAGTAATTGTCTCCTACCTTGAGCGCGTCCATAACCGATTTGTCCCATATCTTATCGTCAAGACGGAAGATATTTTTATCAAGCGGCTGCAAAACCGATGAGGTCCATCCGGGGAAGTTTGTATCCGAATTGAACGCAATAATATCGGGCGCCATATTGCTTGACATAAGCGATACTATTTTTTCGGTATATGCCGTTGTTCCTGCGGTTTCGGTAACCTCAACCTTAATACCGGTTTTTGCCGTAAACGCGTCAAGAACCGCCTTTTCCTCCTCCGGCATTTCATACCACACAACCATTTTAACGGTTGAGCCCTTTAACGAAGACGGAATATCCGAGTAGGGGTCATCCGTAAAAACAGTATTGCTGTTTTTACTGCCGGATGAAGTATTGCTGTCGGTTTTTGAACCGCAGGCGCTCATTGTGATAAGCAGTGAAAACGCGCTTAAAGCAGCAATACAATTTCTTATTGTTTTTTTCATAAAATCACCTTTCCTTTTAACTTTTGTTTAACCCACTATGCCAACACGGTCTATGCTTTGAATGAACTTTCTTTGCACAACCATGTAAAACAACAACATCGGTGTTACAAAAAGCAGACACGCCGCCATTTGTGAAAGTCTTGCGGTTATATTCACCGAATTTGACTTTAAATACTGCGATAGCATTACCGCAAGCGGATAATTATTGTTATAATACATTACCGAGAGGTAATAATCGTTCCAATGCCATATAAGGCTGAAAATAAGCACCGTGAATATAATAACCCCGGAAGACGGTATTATTATTCTCAAAAATGTTTTTACCGGTCCCGCGCCGTCAACCGATGCCGCCTCCTCAAGCTCTCTCGGCAGATCCTTAAAGAACTGCATATAAATGAATATACAAAGTCCCGATCGCAGGCCTACGCCTAAAATTGCCGGAATATAGAATGTCAACGGAGTATTTATAAGGTTAGGCGTTGTATCGACTCCGGTGATAAGCTCTAAAAGCGAAAATATCCCGAAAACATCAAAATTGCTGAAATTGCCGAACTGAGAAACTATTATCATTGGTGCCGGAATGAAAATCGTAAGCATAAGAACAACGGTATATAAGCCCTTTAGTTTAAAACGAAATCTTGACATTCCGTATGCCGCTACAGCGGCGGAAAAGGTCTGCACAACCGCAGATAACAACTGAACCGTTGCCGTTTGTTTTAAGCTGTTCCAAAAATCAAGCTTTTGAAGCGCCGTTTTAAAATTATCAAGCGTAAATGACTTGGGTACCCAAACCACGCTCGGATCATTCATCTGGTCGGCAGGCATAAAGGCATACGACAGCATTGCACAAAACGGAAGAATTATTATATACCCCACCGTAAGCAGCAGTGCCCAGCGGATAATACCGAATGTTATCGAGCCGCCTATCTTCTCGGCGCGCAGTCTTTTAACCGACTTATCTTTCACTTCTACCGCACCTCCTGACGCCACTTCTTGAATACGGTTTTATAAAGTAAAAACAGCACCGCTCCCAAAACCAGCGAAATTATTACAAAATAAAACCACAGCATTGCAGAAGATGTATCGTAAATAACCTTACTTTTCATAAGGTCATAAGCCTGCTTGATTACGGCGTTATCCTCGGAAGTAAACAGGTCGAGTGCAACATAAACCACAACAAGCATAATAACATTGCTCATCATCGGAAGCGTTATGTACCAGAACTCCTCCCATCTGTTGGCACCCTCAACGGTTGAAGCCTCATAAAGCTGCGGCGGTATTGTTTGAAGTCCCGAAAGGAAAAGAATAATCGGCACTCCGCAATTCCAGACCAAATTGAAGATTGAGTTTATATACGACGCGATAAGCTCGGTAAACTTATCCGGCAGATTAAGCTCTCGCAATATTTCAATAAAATCAACCGAATTTGTTGTGTATGCTCCGCCGCCGCTTGTAGCCGCAGAACCCATTGAAAAGCTATCGCCGTTTAAAAAGCCCAAGACCAATCCGCCTGCAATAATAACCGGCATAAAGTAAAGAGACCTGAAAAATAACCGTCCGAAAAACTTTCGGTTAAGAACAACGGCAAGAATAAGTGAGAAAGAAACTATAAGCGGAAGGGAAATTATAAATGAATTAAAAGATGAAAGCAGATTATCTGTGTAATTAGGATCATCTCTTAAAGCGTAACGAAAGTTCTCAAGACCTATAAAGCTTGTTTTAAAGCCCCCGCTTTCAAGCTGCAGCTTGCAAAATGCGTAATAGCAGGATTTGAACATTGGAACAAGGAAGAACAAAAGCACACCCAAGGTCCATGGCAGCAAAAACAGATAAGCATACCTTGCGCGTTTTTGTTCAACGCCGATTTTTCTCATTTTCATCCCTGCCTTCCCCAAATAAACTGTTCTGCCCCAACCGTTCCGTAATCGGTAGAAACCGAAGTCTTGTTATAGTTAACAACTATATAACAACCGTTTTCAAAAATTGTTCTCGAAACGCCGTCGGCTAAAATATCATTCGATTGTATTTTACTGTTTGCAACGGCGTTTAAAAATTCCGCTGATTTACCGATTGTTTCCCTGATCAGCACCTTGTTATCCGAATAGAGCATTTGGGAGTATTTATATTCGTTATGTTCGGTACATTCGGAGCTGTATTCGGAAATTAACGAATACTGTAATGCTACCCCTGTTTCAAGACATTTGAGAACATCCGCAGCAGGCGTCGGAGATGTGTTAAGATCCGTACCGCTCATTGCGGTGACACCTTTGAAGACTATGGAATAAAACGGAATATCACAATCAAAGGCATTATATCCGTCCGACCAAAGCGGTATTTGGGTTACCAAATCGCTGTCAGCCGCAGCATAAGCATTTGCACTGTCAGTCTTGACTGAGATTTTATTTTTTGTTACAGTTTCAAGCAAAACGGAAACCTGCTTTTCAATACCGCCGCGCGCATATGTTTCGGTGTCTGAATAGTCGGAATATGCCATATATCCGAGCGTCGGCAGTCCTATTCCGCTGTAAGCATTGCTCTTAATCAATTTACTTACCGCGTCATCCAATAAATTGCGCTTTAAAAGATAGGAAATTTTCCCATCCGAATAACTGCCTACAAAAGGTGAAATTTCATACTGATGCGCCATTATTCCAACTACATTTTTGGCAGCCGACCCAACCGTACCGAAACCCGACGAGCCTTTTGAAAATCGGATTATATCATAATCGATATAAGAACTGATATTGTTTTCTTTCCATCGGTCAGAAAGATTTTTCATTTCCGACTTATTTCCTACCTTTGAAGAAAACTTAAAGCCCGACGCTACCTTGCTTATGGATGAAAGTCCCTCGCCGAAACCCGCAAGTGTAACCGATATTTTGCTTTCCCTGTTTATTTCTGAAATTTCGGATACAATTTTTTCGGCGTCACTGATAGTAGTTAATGGATATTCGCCTGTATACGGTATTCCGAGAAAACTTTTGGATACCGAAATTCCGCCCACCATTCTTACCGAGGTTAATACATCGTCGGATTGTTTTTTCCCTATTAAAGAGCGGTAGTATTTTGCCATACCGGAATAATTTGCGTTTTCTCCGTTAAGCGGATGGAACAGAACGCTGAATTTTGCGCCCGATGCAATCGAATCCGCAAGCTTCAAACGCTTATAGGTTGCCGAACGGTCACCGTCGGTTTCTATATTATCGTAGCCGCGTATATAAAATTTGGAACAGACCGATGAATAGCCTACATCTGCATCTCCTGCCTGAGCTGAAATAAACGCCTGCTCCGCTCCGGAGGTTATTACGGCAAATATTGCGTTTTCTTTGTACTTTGCGCCGTAAACCGGGAGCTTGATACCGTATTTTTCCGTGATTTCGTTTTTTCTTTCTCTTGCATAGTCCGTTCCGTAAACCTCACCGGAAAAGCTTCTCACACCTTCGACACGCTCATCCGTATACATAAGTGCGCCGCTCCCGGAAGGAACAAACAGATATGAATTTTCGGCGCCGTTCTTTGCCGAACACATAAACGGCATCAAAGACACGGAGTAAAGCGTATTCTTTCCCTCGCCTATTTTGCTCGGATCAACCGAAACCTCAAGTCCGTCACTTGTAAGACTGTATGTAACGGGAACACTTATTTCAAATTCATCAAAGAAATATGTCACCGTAATCCCGTTATCCGCTTTTTCCGCATTTGTTTTACCTGTATCGATAGCGGATGTTGACGCATATGCCGCATTGAGCATTTCGGAGTCCGAAGTCATATACTCAATCATTATGGGGGAACCCATTGTCACCTTTGCCCGACCCGTGAAATCATCGGAACGGTATATCTCCTCCGGAACCGAAGACCAAAGCTTATTACCGACTTTATCAAGCAATAATACGCAATTTTTTTCATTATCCCAACTGAGAGAATAGCTGTCATTTTCAGCCAACTGCGTTGATGATATTTGATTAAACCTTTCCGGAAGATTGTATGAGGCTTGTTTAACTGTTTTTTTGCCGCAACCGCAGCAACCTATTAACAGAATTGAAAAAGCAGATAATGCCGCTGTAATTCTTTTTATATAACCCATATTAAGCATCACCTCGTTACCAATTCTTTTACTACCGTTGTGACAAACGACATTGCCTCTTGCCCCAATATAAATATCATAAACACGATAAATACAACAAGCGTCATACCGAGTACGGTCACAATACCGCTGCCGGCAAACTCGAAAAAGTTGTATTCATGTATTTTCATTGTTGCAATACATATCATCAGCAGAGTATATCCCGTAAACAATATGCTTATAATGCTTAAGACGGTTTGTTGCTCAGGCAGGAGTATATTTGAAAGCGCACAGAGTAAAATATTCATAGCAATAAGCGGAGTCACGCAGTATCCGTTTGCTATATAAATGTCCTTCAGCGTTCCTTTGCCGTTCATAAGGGAACAAACAAGCCACCCTACAAACACCCACAGCAGTATAAGCCCTGCCGAGCTTAAAAGCGTCAGCCCCGAATTATATTCTTTTGCGCGAAATATGTGAAACGCAAATCCGTTATACATATTTTTCATTACCGAAGATACATAATACAAAATAAGCAATACCGTTGAAACGGTTGCCGAACCGCCGTTATAATAACGAATCTGATCAAATGTATCAAAAGGATGAACAACAGCGGCAAAAATATTTTTAACCGCTTTCGGAAGCTTGAATTTACTTTTATTTAATACTTTTGACAATAGGAAAATTGCAACAAAAAGTATTATTACAGATGGGAATATCCAAAAGAAATTATTAGATATAAACTCGCCGCGTATTTTACTTTGCGCTTTGGCATAAAGGTTTTGGCTGTAACCCAATTTTGCATATTCACGAGCAGCCTTGTAATCGCCCCGGCTGTATTCATACTTTGAAAGTCCCGCATATGCCAACTGGTTTGCGCGGTCACAGGACAGTACAGATTTCCATAGTCCGGCAGCCTCGGAATAATTACCGTTTAAAGTAAGCTCCTCGGCAGAAAAAACTTTATTTCCGTATTCGTTTTTTTCAAAAACGGTTATACTCTTGTTCTGCGCGTCCGCAACATAAACCTTATCCCCGTACACGGCAATAGCCGTAGGGTCGGAAAAAACACCGGCGGCATTTCCCTTGCCGTACCCTCCGCCGAATACAGTTACATAGTTACACTCGGCGTCATAAACAAATATCTTGCCGTAATTGGCATCCAACGCATAAATAAATCCTGCGCTGTCAACCGCAATACCAACAAAATCGGTTTCGGTATTCCCTACCGTATGCGTGGTATCGTTTTCACCGCGGTAATATCCCTCATCCTGGAACTTATATGTATTTGAGGCCTTATGTACGCCGTTAACCGATGCATATAATACATTGGTTCCTCCGGGATTAAGCTTTCTTATCTGCCCTAAGCTGTTGTTATATCCGTTGACCTCAACCAATCTTGTAACTGTATATACAAAGTCATTTTTAACAACAAAATCATTAAACTGATACGGCAGCTTTCTGAGGCTTGCGCTTTGCTTTTCCGTACTGCCGAACAGCTTATTTTTAATTTTGCCCAAAGCGTTTGCAACACTACCGTTTGTAGTGTTAGCTCCGTAAAACGAACAGAATTCAAGCTCCGGTGTAAAAAGAAGCGCGCCGTAATAACAGCCTTCGCTCAAAACATATACATAGCCTTTACTGTCGGTCAGTACCCCGGTCGGTTTAAACTGAAAGTCTTTCGGGAGCAGATCCGATTCCGGTTTTGATATTCTGCTTAAGCCAACACCGTTTTTATCGCATATTTCCACGCTTGAGTTTCCGGTATCGGCAATGTAAATCTTATTATCGACCGTATAAATACCTTGAGGCGAATTAAGCGCGACGCTTTCTGCGCCGAAAATAATTTCCTTTATCGACTGCCTGTAATTAAGACTTTCATCCAGCACAACAACCTGATCGTTATCTTTATCGACAATATATACCGTACCGTCCGCCGAAACATCTATATCCGCTAAAGAGGCAAACGATCCGATATTAAGCGAACTGCCGTAAAGTGCGGTTTTGTATGTAAACATTTCCCTTGACTCAACAGCTTTTTTTGAGTCGTTATACTTCCAATAGGTATAGGAAAGACCGGTATTGTTGTCAGCCGATACGGCAAATGCTGCCGAAAACACACCGACAAGAGTTAATGCCAATGTAATAATTTTTTTCGGTATCTGCCTTTTCATATAACCGTCCCTCCTTTATTTAATACCTGAAGCACTCATCGTTTCAGTTATGCTGCTTTGTGAAATTAAAAACACAAAAATTGGCGGTATCATCATAATAACCGTTATTGCCATAGCGGAACCGGATCTCGCTATTCCTCCGGCAGAAATCGAAGCTGCCGCAGAAGTAAGGGTTTTAAGCTGCTCGCTGAAAATTGTTCCCGCAGAATTTAGCGACCACAAATCTCTGAATGCGAAAAGCCCCAATGTAAGCCATGCCGGTTTCACAAGCGGAACCGCAATTTGAAAAAATGTGCGGAAATAACCCGCTCCGTCGATTGACGCCGCCTCTATCATAGCGTCAGGCACGCTTTTATCCATATATTGTTTCATAAGAAATACGCCCATTGTTCCGGCACAATAAGGTATAATATATACCCAATATGTATCCAACATTCCGAGCTTTGCCTCAATTAAATAGCGCGGAACCGCCAATGTAACAGTGCTGTAAAGCAATGCCCATTGAACCAGTGTAAATATTGTGTTTTTAAACTTCAAATCTATTTTTGAAAGTACAAAAGCCGCGCCTGTGGAAATAATTATCGAAAGTACAGTTCCGGCAACCGTTATAAAAATACTGTTGAATATATACCTTGAAAGCGGAACATCCAAGTTTTGTAATAATGTTGATAAATTGAAAAAGTTATTAAGCGTCGGTCTTACAACATAAAATCTCGGCGGGAAAATCAGCAATTCGTCAAGCGGTTTCAGCGATGTAATAATGCAATAAATCATCGGCAAAACGGAAAATGCGCCGAAAAGTATCAATACAATAAAGCTTACTGTGTTTCCTCCGGCAGAGCGAGAAAAACGGCTGTTTTTAAATATTTTCATAAATTCCTCACTTCCCGGACATATTGATAAACTTCTGCATTAGGTTTTTTGTTGCCAACATAAGAACGAAAAGCATTACGGAAAGCGCTGCGGCATAACCGAATTCGTGCCTTGTATTTCCCACATCGTTTATAAGCGTCACCAAGGTTTCAACCGAATAATTAACGCTTGGGAAACCCGCAAGAGCCATAGGAACGGCGCTGATTGAAAATGCCGACTGAATTTGCATAACGCAGCCAAACAGTAATATCTCCTTCATTGCCGGTACAGTTATATACCACATCTCATGCCAACGGGTCTTAACTCCGTCTATCGCCGCAGCCTCATATAGCTCACGGTCAACATTTTGCAGACCTGCAATATTAGAGAGAAAAGCAATACCGAAGCTTAACCACAACTGAACAACAGCTACAATAACAAATGTGTACTTGACATTCTGAAACCACTGTATCGGTTCGGTTGAAAGTCCTAAAAACATTAAAAGACTGTTTGCGTAACCGTAGCTGTCGCCGCTGAAAAACACCTGCCATATGTAATATGCATTTCCGCTTAAAGCCGGAGCATAAAACAGGAACGAAAGGAATGTTCTTGCGCCCTTTCCGAAATCGTTTATCATCCATGCTAAAATGAATGAGAGAATAAAGCTTACAGGACCGACTAAAATTGAGAATAACACCGTGTTTTTAAGTGCTGAGGGAAAAACATCGTCCCCGGCAAACATTTGCAGATAATTACTAAATCCTATAAATTTAGGAGCGGACACCGTATCGTAGAAGAAGAAACTCAGCACAACAGAACTTAATATAGGCAAAATCGTAAAGACAAAAAAGAGAATTAAAAACGGCGCTATAAGGCAGTATACCGGTATTCTGCGGTACATCTTCGAATTTTTAATTTTTAATTTATTCAACCGATATTCCTCCCTTTATTTATCCAAATTGTACTGTGAACGCTTACGGGTTATTTCCGCCTTCGCAATATCGCTCCATTTTAAAAGAGTGTCTCTTGCGTCCTGACCGTTTGAAACTACATTCCAATATGCCTGAGTTATTACTCTCGGAACATAATATCCGCCCGGTATTTCCGGAATATCGTTTATTTTATTCCATTGTTCCATTATTTCGGATTTTGAATTTCCATCCCACGACATTCTCTGCAACGCCTCAACATTTGCCGTTGCAATACGTCCGGATACACCCAAAATAGTTTCAACATTTTCGGAATATGTATACTGCGTATCGGCGGAAGTCCACCACTTTAAAAGTTTCCAAACTTTTTCTTTGTTACTGCTGTTTTCCAAAATTGAGCAACCGGTTCCGGTCGATGTCTGTGTATTGTTTACCGTTCCGTCAGCCTGCACCGCCCCGGGAATTTGGCACATATCCCACTTGCCGTCTATTTCGGGTGCCGCAACCTTTAATGTGATATACATTGTATAGTTTGTTACAATAACGGGCATTAAACCAACCCTGAAACGATTATAATAATCGGCTGTTACCGGCAGCTTATAATCCGTGAAGAATCCGCACCACTCGGCAAAGGTCTTTATAGATGTTTCATCATCAAGATTGGTACTCTTCTTGTCAGCCGTGTAAAGTGAACCGCCGTTTTGCATTAAAAGTGTTGCGAACATATTTATATCGTTGCTGCCGATTCCTGCCTGAAGATTATTTCTTTGAAGCAGTGCAAGCGTTGTCAGGAATTCATCCCAAGTTTTAGGAATTTCACATCCTAATTCTTCAAGAATGTCCTTCCTGTAAAACATCATAGAAAAGCTTTGCGTATCGGGCAATGCATAATATCCGCCTTGATATTCGTAAGGCTCGCAGGCCGTATTCATAAAGCGTTCCTTAACATCAGAAAAATCTTCAAATTTTGAAAGATCGCACAGCGCCCCACGCATAGCAAGATTGATAGGCTCACTTCTGGCAAGATTTAATACACAATCAGGTCCTCTGCCCGAGAGTAAAGCTTGAATAACCGAAGCATCTGTCAGCTTGACACTTACAGGTATACCGGTCTTAACCGTGAAATCGGTGTTTATAAGATTTTCTATTATCTGAGCCTGATCTCTGCCGGTGTTTATCCACAGTTTCAGTTCTTCGCTATCGGTTTTATTTTCATATGAGTAATCAGAAGAAAATGACGCCAAAAATTTTCTTACTCCGAAGAATGCCTTTGAAAAAATTCCGGCGGAATTTACGGGCTTTTTACTGCTCGGAGAATAAAGCGCAATGTAATCAATATCAAGCGGCATATTCATCATTTCATAAAGACCGGAGCTCAAACTGCAGTACTGTGTATAATAGCTGTTCTTGTATTCGTGCGCCATATAGGGATTATCAAGCATCGTTTTTATAACAACCGCCAACGAGCGTATTGTAGAAACATTTGACTGTCCCTTGCCGGAAATACTTTCAATATTGTCTTCCACCGTAGTAAGACCCTCATATATGTTCTCAAGCTGTTCGTTAAATTGCGGTATCTGCTCGAAAAGGTTATAGCTACGTGCATTGTCAACCGTTTCACCGGTTATCATAACAATTTTTCGGTATAAACTTCCTACCGAATCAAGTAGCTTTGAAAGTTCTTTTATCGACTCCCCTATTTCTGCCAAGGTTACCGTCATTTCAAGCGTGTGCCTGCCCTTTTCAAGATATATGCTGACCGGCTCTCCGTTTGAGGACAGTTCATAAAATTTCCATTTTCTTGAGTATTCAAACCGTATTTTTGACGATTCTTCAAACATCTGCATTCCATCAACGGTTAAATTTCTGTATGAACTGCTGTTCTCAACAATATTTTGACGGTATTTAAAGCCTATCCGGTAGAGTCCGTCGCTTTCAGCCTCAAATTCCCAAATAATTTTATCTCCAGGTGTACTCCACGCCGATGATCCTATGTAATTTACAACCTTCTTGGAAGGATTAGACGGAATCAAAGCTGCTTCGCTGTTATCGGCTTTAGGGATAATGCTCTTTGAACTTTTATAAACAGCGTCTTCGCCTTGTATATATATGGGAAAACCGCTGTATTCCGTTTTTTCGGAAAATCCCTCTGCATAATCCTCATATGCTTTACTTTTTGCGGGAACCAAACGACAGTCCTTAACATACACCCTATCGGAAAAATTATTTACCGTTACCGTGTGCTGTCCGTTATCAAGCGAAGCAATTAAGGAAGAATTGTCATAATTGTCCGAGCTGTAAATATAGTCCTGCAAACAAATTTCTGTTTGCATTTGTTTCGGAGCAAATTCGTTGCCTTTGTTATCTGTTCTGACACCGCCGTCATTTTTCCAATAGCGCCTGATGAACAAATCGTCTGCTATAACATTTCCGTCAATTGAAACATCAAGACCAACCGCAGCATCGCCCTCATCGCCTATAAGATAGGAAAGGTACAAATAATATTGACCGGCATCAGAATTTAAACTAAATGTGTAACTTTCCTTAAAATCGAAATTTGTTTGTTCCTGACCACTTTCTTCTCCGGAAACGCAAAACACTGTGCTTACAAGAAATACTGACGCAATTAGAATTGCACTAAATTTTTTCAACATCTGCATTCCTCCGCATCAAACTTTTTGTACAACGAAAAATCTTGCCATTTTATCTTTGCTCATTTTTATATGTAATTTCCCACTTTCAAGAATAGCATCTGTTTCAAGCAAGGATGGATATATTTCCGCAATGCGTGACGCTTGATATTTTTCACCCAAAGATATAACACACTCTGAGTTTTCACCATCAATCCGCCATACTGAAAGCAACAGGCATCTTTCGTCATTACTTTCAAGTCCCATATAAAATATGCCCTGATCATTAAGATGGAAAAAGTCACCCAACCATACGGGGTGCGAATTTATGATTTGCGGACGTATTTCTTTATAAAGCCTTATTGCCTCACTTATTAAATTACAATTCAATCCATCTGCAAGTTCAATCCGCCCGGATAAGTACATGTTTCCGAGCATTGCCGTCACCATATTAAAGGCGGTTTCTTCACCGTCAGCGGCAGCTATTCGCATAGTCTCCTTCTCTTCATCTGTAAAGTTCAATAATCTGTTATTATATCTTCTGGGATAGGGTGATGCCCATATTCCGCATTTTTCGGGCTGAATACAAGCCAATGCTCCGCTAACAATAGCGGGCATATTATAATAAATTTCTTGGTCGCTCACACTTTGAAATTCAAAATGACTGAGTGTTTCGGAATCACAACGCATTGCACCGCTGCCGCAGTTCTCAATTATCAGACCCGGATGTTTTTTGTGGAGTTCGTCTATGAAGCTTAAGAATGCCCGCGTATTATCTTTAAGGGCTTCACTGAAACACAGCTCATCATCAATACCTAAGCCTACTGTTTGATTGTAATCGTTTTTTATCATACAGAGTCCAATATCACACATGCTGTCAACGATATTGAATAAATATTTTTTAACTTCGGGGTTTCTGAAATCCAAAAATGCTCTGTCGCCGCCGATAACCTTTCCGTGTCTTTTTAAAAGGAAGTCTTCCTTATAAAGTTTTTCATTGCGGCAACAAGCCTCAAATTCAAACCATATTCCAGGTTTCATATTTTTAGATACAATATAATCGAAAATCCCCTTTAGACCATACGGCTCAAAATGTTTCTCATCAACTATCCATGAGCCAAGTCCGCGTTTATCTGCATAACCGCAATACCAGCCTGCGTCAATGCAAAAATATTCGACACCCATATTTGAGGCGGAGTCAATAATTGAAATTAAGTCATTAGCTCTCGGCAAAGACCACAATGAGTTCATATAACAGTTATAAGAAACCGGAATAATATCATTTTTAAATCTGTTGAGGTTAATTGTGCGTTTGCTCGAATTCAGTTCTTTGACAGCATCCGAAAATCCGCCGTCGCACATTCCGCAAATAACGGGAACGGCTTTATATGATTCGCCGCTTTTTAATTTATAATTCCAACCGTCGCAATTTTCACTTGCGGCGGTATTTTCAATATATATGTATCCGTCGGTTAATTCCTCCGCATAATTTCCTACCTCAATTTCCCAAGATGCGGGGCTTAACATTTCCGAATAGTAACAACGATTTTCTATTGTATCCTCAGCAATTATCAAGGGATAGTATTTCGCGGTGCTCCACGAACCGGATGAGCCTATTCTATAGCTTGAATTATTATTATGAGTTGACACATTATAAATCATAAGCTGTGAAACATCCTGTCGAGCCCATTGAAACTCGCCTTGCCAACAATTCTTGCAGGTATAAAACCGCAATCGTCCACGCTGCGTCCATCCGCCATTATCAGCAATATTTCTTATAACACCTGAACTGAAATGTGTAATTATTATCTCATTTTCAGAGCGATTTATAATCTCGTTTGTCAGTTTGACCGTATTATTTGAAACATGGGAAACTTTCATAATAACATCAATTTCGAATTCATTATTCACATATCTTAAGGTGTTATTATTTTTACCGTTTAAAAGTTTAAAATCCCTTTCGTTTAAAGATGTGGCTAAAATCGTGTTTTCCAGAAATCCGTAATTTTTACCCAAAATTGAAATATTAAAGCCAAACAACACAAATACACCCATTTCCAAAGCGTTTATATTAAAGTAATAATAACTAAACACACACAGTATAGTCAATTTACATAAATAAGTATATACCGTGATTGAAAAAATGTAAATATACATAACGCGCTCTTTATATACAAAATCGTTATTTTCCATTATTTCTCTTTTATTATAACTTGACATTACAGCTTATGTATGTTATAAGTTAAACGGTGATACTAATGAACAGTTTTCAAGGCGCATGGGAAACTCCGGAATACAGAAAAAGCGTTTCAAATTCCGCTAACGGTTTATATGTGTGTGCAAGCGGTATAGATATTATGCATTCGCTGCAATCAAGTATTATACGAAGCAGACCTCACGGACGGGACGATTATCAAATTATTTATATACAGCAGGGGTGTTGCTACTATTTAGACCGCGATAACCGCACGAAAAAAGCGGAGTCCAACTCAATTATATTATTTAAGCCGCATGAGCCGCAAATATATCAGTACAAAATGAATGATGAAACCACAGCATACTGGACTCATTTTAACGGTTCAATGGCCGAACAAACGCTCAAGGTGTTTGATTTTGATTTTAGATGTCATACACTTAAAAGCGCTCCGAAGAAATATATATCCGCTTCCACAAATATTATAGATGAGTTAAGGCAGAAACGGCCCGGATATCGTGATATCTGTTCAGCCGAATTATACCGTCTCTTTGCTTACTTGCACAGCTATATATCCATGGAAGCCAGTGGCTTTGAGAATAAATATTCTCCCGCAATAGAAATCGTTATAAACGAAATGAATAAAACATATTCCTGTAATTATCCGATTTCTTATTATTCTGATATGTGTGATTTGGAAGAAAACTATTTTATTAAACTATTTAAATCTCAGGTTGGAATGACTCCGCATTCGTACATTATTAAATTGAGGTTGGAATCTGCAGCAACGCTTCTTAAAGAGACGAATTTAAAAATTGAAAATATTTCTCTGACAGTCGGCTACGAAAACATTTACTATTTTATGAGGATTTTCAAAAAGAATTTCGGTATTTCCGCAGGAGAATTTCGAAAACAATCCATAAAGAATTTACCAAAAAAATAATCATGGCAAAACGGAAGCTTTATACACTATACCTCGTGTACAAAGCTCCCGTTTTGTTTCCATTCAATCATATTTGCGCATAAAAGATTCCAGCTTTGAAATCCTTGATTGTTAAGCCCTTTGCCGGTTTCGGGATGATAATATTCGTGCATTTCTCCGCACTCGACTATATCTTCCCCGAATAGCTTTAAAGTTTTCTCATAAAGATCATTTGCCAACTCGGTGTATCCGTAATTGAGCAGACCTCTAAACACAAAATAATTTGATGCTCCCCAAATCGGGCCTAACCAACAAGACGGATTTCCGCTTTTTTTAGGTGCATACATTTTTTCGCATTTTGACAGGGAACGCACTCCGTATCCCGAATTAAATGTTAATGTATTCAAATAATTTTCATTTACAACCCTTTTAGCCTGTTCTTCATTTGCTAACCCCGCCCAAAGAGCCAAAAATCCGGACCAAACATCAATTCTTTGTATAAGGGTATTCCAATGTCGCGGGCAGCCGCTATGCATATGTTTTTCGGGGTCTATCGGTAAAAGGTTGAGATCAACACTGTAATAAAATCCGTTACGTTCATCATAACAATGCTCGTTAATTGCAATAGCCAAAGCTTTTGCTTTTTTGTTGTATTCGTCTGCCGCAAGGGCATTTTCAAGATTTTCAGCAAGCTCTGCCATTGACAAAAGCTCTTTATACATTAAACAGTTGAGATAAATTGAACCGGAGCTTTTTTCCGGTCTGTAGAATGTGCAGGGATCATTGTCAACTCCTATTGCCGAATCGTCTATAAAAAAGTACAGACCGCTTTCATGCTTGCAGTATTTTTCATAATAACCGAGAAATTTCTCAAATACCGAAAACAGCGGTTTCAACCATGAATAATCATTATGCAATTCAGCAATAAACAGTGCATGTTGAATTAAAACCGGCTTGCTGCAATTTGTAATTATTCCGTCTGAATTATTCGGAAAAGCAAATTTGTCTGTTATTACTATCGGTATACGTCCTGTTTCAGCGTCACACCGATCGGCAAAATCCTCTATACAACCTTTTTGATATTCGAAAAGCGCGTCAAGTGTATTTTCTTTAATTGCAACCTGAGAAACAGCGACATCCGTAAGCCAAGAGTCCCAATCCCAAAGTTGTTGTTGATAGCCTGTCCCGGGAACGATGAACTTATGCTTAAGTATGCCGGAAGGTTCCCGAAGAATTTTGTTATAATTATCCTTAATATAGTTATATACTATTTTCTCATAACACATTAAACATCTTCCCTTTTAACTTAATAATATATATATTACCATATTAAATTTAATTGTAAATGTTTATAATAGTTATTTTATGCTTGAAATAGTTTTCAATTAAATCACAATTCAAAATCAAATTTCAGTTAAACGCTTATTATTTCACCTACCAACCTTTGCATTTCTTTGAGTGTGTGCTTGTTCTCTGTTCCATGCGGCTTTTTTCCGACTCGTGTAAACAGAAGCACATATTACAAATGTCTGCACCTTTCTCCGCCCGTAAGAAAGCTTGAAAACAGATCTGTTCGCGCTGCCGTTCTTGAGCTCCATGCCAAAACCGACAAGCGTTTGGGAAACCGTAAAATCAAAGATTGTCTTAAGCATAAGTCAAGACGTACCCGATAAGGTAGCTAAAATCATCGGAAATAAAGTCTTAGTGACCTGTGTATTCACTTTTCAAAGTACAAATAAAAGGCTTCCGATTTTGCGGTTCGGAATTAACCCCTTCTCTTCTTTGAAATAAGAGAGCGTTTTTTTTTGGGTTAGAATTTCTTAAAAATTTTTTAGAACGCAAAAAAACTGCCTATTTCCCTCAAATCAGAGGTCAATAGACGGCGGGTAGAAATTTTTGTATTTATGATATATAATATGTAATATGGCTTAATTACTAATTATTTCTGTATGATACTAATCGTATCATCAATGTGAAAGGGCTTTTCTTTCTATTTTTTCTGTTGAAAGCTAACATATTATCAGCAAATGCAATGCAGAAAGGAAAATAGAAATGAAACAAAAAGAAAAAAACTTTAAGAGCGGGACCTATCTCTCTGATTTTATTTGGATTACGGACTGCCTTGTTTCAATTCGTTGATGTACAGTCGATAGGTCCTAAAGGAACAAATATCGGTTTTGCAACCCTCAATAGTTGGTTTCATAATTTGACCGGTGTAAATATGACCATCTACAATATCACGGACCGGATACTCTGCACTTTTTTCAAAGAATGAACGCCTTAATGCAATCTTAATACAGCATACCGGATCATTACACCTTTTTTTTATATTCCAAGGTATACTCTATATAAACAAGCAGAAACAGGAGAAGTATATATGCCTGAAATTACACATAGAAAAAAGCGGCTGTCATCATTTAAGCTGATCGTTCTGGGCTTTGCCGGCGTCATAGTGCTTGGAGCGCTGATATTGATGCTGCCGTTTTCATCGACTGCCGGAGTTGTTACGCCGTTTCACGAGGCGCTGTTCACATCGACCTCCGCCGTTTGCGTTACGGGGCTGGTCGTGCAGGATACGGGCAGTTATTGGTCCGCTTTCGGGCAGACGGTAATACTGCTGCTGATTCAGATAGGCGGGCTCGGTGTTGTGACAGTTGCGGCACTTTTCGCTATGCTGTCCGGCAGAAAAATATCGCTGATGCAGCGCAGTACCATGCAGGATGCCATCTCTGCCCCGAAGGTCGGCGGGATCGTCCGCCTGACTCGTTTTATTGTGCGGGGAACTTTTTTGATCGAGCTTATCGGGATGATCGTCATGCTGCCGACATTTTGCGGAAACTACGGTATTAAGGGAATTTGGATGGCGGCGTTTCATTCGGTTTCCGCCTTTTGCAACGCCGGCTTTGACATACTCGGCACCGCAGAAAACAAATACCCGTCTCTTACGGGATACATCGGAGATCCTGCAATAAACATTGCAATTATGCTTTTAATTATTGTGGGCGGTATTGGATTTTTGACCTGGGACGATATTTACACAAACAAGTGGCATTTCAAAAAATACCGTATGCAAAGTAAGGTCATATTGGTAACAACGGCAATCCTCATTATTGCTCCCGCAGTATTCTTTTTCTTCTGCGATTTTACGGGGCTGCCGCTCGCCGAAAGGATTCTTGCGTCGCTTTTTCAGTCTGTCACACCGAGAACCGCCGGTTTCAATACCGCTGATCTTCCCGCTATGACCGGTTCTTCCAAGGCAATTATGATTCTGCTGATGCTCGTCGGCGGATCGCCCGGCTCCACGGCAGGCGGTATGAAAACGACCACGCTTGCCGTTCTGATTCTGAGTGCATTCTCCGTCTGTCGCAAAAAGGACGATGCCGAAGTCTGCGGCAGGCGCATTGACGGTTCGGCAGTGAAAAACGCCGCAGCCGTTGCCGTAATGTATTTCCTGCTGTTTTTTGTCGGCGGCATTGTTATCAGCACGGCAGAAGGTCTGCCGCTTAGCACCTGCCTTTACGAAACGGCGTCCGCTGTCGGAACGGTCGGGCTTACCCTTGGAATCACACCGCAGCTCGGTGTTCTTTCTCAGCTTATTTTGATCGTCTTGATGTATCTCGGCAGAGTCGGCGGACTTACCCTGATTTACGCGGCGATTTCCAACAAAAATCAGAGCGGAGCAAAGCTGCCGCTCGAAAAAATCACAGTCGGATAAAGGAGTTACTATATTATGAAAAACATATTGTTAATAGGTCTCGGCAGATTCGGTAGACATATTGCTTTACAGCTGAATAAGCTCGGACACGAGGTGATGGCGGTAGACAGCAACGAAGAAAGGGTCAATGAAATTCTGCCGATCGTTACTAACGCACAGATAGGTGA
>CAKSFK010000007.1 GCA_934454655.1 uncultured Eubacteriales bacterium
TATATACATTTTTTGCTAAAACAAAACTCATAACCCTAAATCTCGCTTGGAATTTAGGGTTATTCGACAGACTGACCGCCTGTAAAAATTACAGGCGGTTTTACAAATTTATATACGTTTATTTTATCGGCGGCGCGAAATACTCCGAAAGAACCGCCTTAAGGCTTCTCCGTGAGCCGAACCCCGCGCGTTTATACAGCTTTGAGGTGTAGTACTTGACAGAATCGGCGTTTGATCTTATATATTGTGCCATTTCGTCATAGCTGTTTAAACACGCAACCGCCGAAATTATGCTCAGCTCATATTCGCTGGCGTTTTGGAGCAGAAAATTCAGCTTTAACAAATTACTGTATTCCTCATCATAAACGGGTAACACCTCGGTTACGAATGTCGGGTGAGTAATTCTCAGCACATTAAGAATTGCGCTGTACTGCGTTTTGCCGAAAGCCCTGTAATCGCTGTGCTCTTTTGTAAGAAGCTGCGGCATAAAAGATAAGTGTGTTCCGATATTTTCACCGTTTCTTTTTTTGCAAAGTCCGGCAATTGTTTCGCTTGTCAGCTCGTCCTGATTTTTAAATGTTGTTATTTTTTTTGAATAATGGGCGGAAAGCGACTTCTCCTGCAAACTCACAATAAGCATTTTTTTAAGAAGTCCGCTGTTGTCGCGCCGCAAATGATTTATAAGGTATATCGCAATCAGGTCGTTAGGGCAGATGACTGCGTCCGGATAAGAGGATTTTTTTGAAAAATACAGGTAACTTTTTGAAAGCGTTTCATCCGCGTTGATGTGATTGACTGTGGGAATGTAGTATGCGGCGGCTTCCGCGGCGGTTATCTCCGAATCGATGTACGGCCTTACCCCGAAAAAGGAAATGTTTTTAACGCCGACATAGTTAAGGTATGCGCTGAGCTCTGAAATCTGGGAGGAAACATCGGTGCAGACGGAGGAAAAACGACTTCCGTATTGCAGTTGAACAACGCCGTATACAATAAGGTTTAATCCGTATTTTAAATTTTCGTTTATAACGCTGAGCGCCCATTTTTCGGTAGCGGCATAAAGCAAAACACTGCCGCCCGAACCTACCAGCATATTGTAAGCCGCAGACAAATTCGGCGCTTCGCTGTATTTAACACCTTTGCTTTTGCAGTGTTTTTCTAAAATATCGGCATAGGTATATTTGTATTCGTTTATAATTTTCGGCTCGGTTATAACGCAAAGCATAGCATACTCCTCTTGGCTCATTTGTTATAGATTATATTTAGAAAATATATCCATATTCGGCTGTTGTTTGTAGAAAATAATAAAAATGGGGCTGAATTTTTAATGATAACGCAAAAACACAAATACTTTTGTGCAATATAAACAATTTAATTAATGCAAAGATAAAAAAGTGAACTGTGTGCGTTGGCTTTTGTTTCTTTATTAAGCCCTGACACAATGTTATAATGTAATTGTTGATAAATTACTCATTTGAAAACGGATTTTTTGGGAACTATATTGATTTTATCATAATGAGCTTGGTTTGTCAAAAAATATTTAAAAAGGAGAATCTACATGGCAAGAAAAAACTTTATTAAAAAGATTATCGGCAGTATGCTGGCATTGTCCTTGGTTATGTCGTTTTGCGTAATTCCGCACGCGGCCGCCCAAAACAGCACCGCAAGCAGTGACGACATAGTTTACGACATTGATTTTGACCGATTTACTGCCGCCGGCGGCACTGTTGACGGCACAAAGGTATGCGGCGGAGCGTATGCGGTTGAAAGCGTTACCCAAAAAGACGGTACGGCGGGTAATGCGCTTAAAATTCACTTGTCCGACAATAACACAAGAAGTATAGCGTTTAACGATACCGAAAAATGGCTTAATCTTAACCCTGGAAAATATACCGTTACATATGACTATATGCTGACGGACGCAAATAATGGCGGAACTGACGAAACAGTGGTGTGGTTTTCTAAGATTAAACAGAAAACCGACAGCTTCTGGAGCTGTGGATTAAACGGCGAGTATATCGGACGCGACAGCGTAATGGTAGACGGCACTGCCGAAAAGGATTTGTGGCATACCGGGTCAGTTACTGTTAACCTTGCGGGACACAGCGCCGGTTGGTTCGGCTTAACGGCACGAACAAAAACGGTAAATATTTATATTGACAATTTAAAGATTACAAAAATACCCCAGCCGGAGATTTATGATTTTGATAATCACGATTTTTACGACGGTATAGCACAGACCGATGAGGCAAACGCAATAGACGGTCTTGACGGAACAACCGTTAACAATAACGATTCGTTCTTAATAATGACGGGGCAGACGGATCACAACGGCAATCAATTAATTGCCCAGAACGGCGGACTGTTTAACGTTGTAAATGTTGAAAACGGAAAGAGCCGCTCCTATTATCTCAACAATGAGGCTGTTGCTTATAACAATGCCGACGAATACCCCGGTCTTGCGGGAGCGGGACATAATAATGTTCTTCGTATGGGCGGCAACGGACAATCCGCTTATATTCCTGTCGGCAGAACGGTTGCCCTTAATAACGGCAGCGGAGCGGCAAAGCCGAAAGCCGGAACATATAAACTTTCACTTGAGTATTACGTTGCGGGCGACGCCGCAGAACAGATAGCAAGATTGCACGCGGTATATAATGTAACCTCTACCATTGGAAACGCAGGCGTCTATGCTTTGGGCGGCAATGAGTATGAAGATGTTATTTGCTCGGTGTTTAACTCAAGCACGGTTAAAACCGGCGAGTGGATTAAGTATGACACTGTTATAACTCTCAGTGAAAATGCGGATAATTTCGGATTTATGATTGCCGCGAAAAGCGGCAGCGGCAGGGTTACGGAAGTATTCCTTGATAACGTTAAACTGGAAGCCTTTGCCGACCCCGGAGAAAATGCATGGAATTTTGATTACGGCGTGAACGCCGTCGGCGGAAGTAAAAAATCGGGCGGCACATATGTTGTCGATACAGATGCATCCGTAAGCACAGACTACAATAAAATGCTTGTTATTGCGACAGCCGCCTTATACAACGGAGCCGAACGTGCCGCAATGCTTTTATCAAACGGCGAGGCAAAACATCTTGAAAAGGGAACATATAAATTATCGTTTAAGTATGCTTTTAAAGAAACCGAGCGCACATTTTCCGCCGGCAAAATCGCCTTCGGAAGCATAAACGACAAGGATAATTTCATAGGCACAACCGACGGGCAGCTCACAAAAATTCTTTCAATTAACGAAAGCACGCTTACAGACGGTAAGACCGCAGCAACTTGGTATGACACCGAGCATTACTTTGATGTGACCGATGAAAACGGTATCTACTTCGGAATAAGTGTTGAATGGCTTAAAAACATATGGTATTTGGATGACATTACCCTTACACCGCTCGGTGTTGCAGGCGACAATGTCTGGAACTTCGATTACGGTACAAATAAGGGTATGAAAGCCGGATATGACGACAGCAAGAAGATAGGCGGAAGCGGGCTGTTCCTAATCGGCAATTCGGGCGACGAACAGGCAAACGTGCTCAAATTATCACCGAATGTCAGCCTTTATGACGGCGCGGAGAGAGGCATTATTCTTAACGATGGCGAAACTCCTGCCGAAATTACAATGGGTAAGTATTATAAACTCAGCTTTAAGTATAAATACACGGCGTCGGAAGTGCTTTTGGGCAAAAACTGGAAAAACGCGGTTATCAGTTTTTCCGCATTTAACGCAAATGAATTAAGCAGCAGTTACGGTGCGTGGAATTTCGGTGACCACAGAATGAAAACATTTTCGGGTGACGCTCTGATTCAGGACGGCGCTTGGCACGAATATACATCGGATGAGTTCTACGCTGCGGGAACCGGCAATATGCTCCTCGGCATTTCGGCGGCATTCCTGCGCGGCGAAATGTTTATTGACGATATTGTTGTTGAGGAATATAACAAGTTTGAAATCGTAAGCGGCACAAACTTTACGGTTGACGGCGATTATATTGTTATGAACAGCGCAAGCACTTATGTCAGCGAACTTAAGGAAGGCGCAAAATACGGCAATATGTTTGTTGTAACGCACGGCGACACCGTAATTGACGGAGATGTGTTTGTGTCAACGGGCGATACCGTGGAACTTAAATATGTTGATATTGACAATGCGGACAATATAATTTCTTATGACAAAAAGACCGTTGTTGTTCCCTATGATGTTAACTGCGACGGTGAAGCCGATGTACGCGACCTTATAAGAATTAAAAAGCTCACCTCCGGCACAGGAGAAATAGAAAACAGCGCCCTGCTTGAAATGGCGGTCGGTGCAGAGCTGAGGGCAAGCGGCGTTGCAGCCGTAAGAAAGGCTTTGCTTAACGCGCCTGCCGTTTCACACAGCGTTACCGTTAACGGTCAGTCTGTAAACGATTATGTGATTGTAAACCCTTAACACCCTCGGCACTTTGGTCGGGCGAGGTTACACGCCTCGCCCGTGCCGTTAAAAAACATACCGGTTATGAAATTTCTGTTGTTTCAGAGGTGACCGAGGGGAAAAAATATGTTAAAATAGATAATACAACAGACAAAGCCGAGATTTCTGCAGACAGTGACAATAACCTTACGGTAAGCGGTACAGACAGCGATATCTACGCATATCTTACCTGTATGACCGAAAATGTAACCGACGGTAATACCGATCTTGCCGCTGCCGTGCCGACAGCCGATTATTCCGAATACGAGCTCGTGTGGAATGATGAGTTTAACGGCAACGCGCTTGATTCTTCGGTTTGGGGTAATTTCAGCGGCAATCCCCAAAAACGCTGGTCGGTGTTCCAGTTTGGAAACACCGCGGGATTGACCGAAGAAACAGACGGCAAGGTCTTACAGCCCGACGCAGAGGGAGTGGTTGTAAAGGACGGTGTTGCCGACATTTCGGTTGAGTGCAGCGATACGGTAAATTACAGAGATGCTACATACACAAACAGACAGCCTGTAACAGAGGGCAGACTTTATTACCGCTACGGTCTTTACGAAATACGTGCAAAGCTTCCTAAGTTTCCGGCGGGGGTTGCGCTTTGGTCGACCGGCTCCGGACTTGAAATAGATTTAGCCGAGGGCAGACAGTATGCGGGTGCTGACGGATATTACTTCAGTGCCAATGTTCATATTCCGGCTCCGAGCGGAAACGGCAGGAGAGTTGCACACAGTTACTCAAAATACAGTTCACGTACCTTCCGCACCAATGAGGACTTAACCGAGGGCTTCCACAATTATTCGGTGCTGTGGACACCCGATATTCTGGAATTTGCGGTGGACGGCGAGGTTTTCTGGACGCTTGATCTGCACGAGTTTGATGTCTGCAACACTATGTCGGATGCAACACAAATGTTGCTTTTGGGCGCGTCGTATTGCTCAACGGCAAACGGCGGCGGCTATTTGTGCGACGCTAAAACAATTGATAACTTTGTAAAAGGCGGTGGCACTCTGCCGCAAAAAACCAGCTTGGTGGTTGATTATGTAAGACTCTATCAGTCAAGAAATTATGGCACGGATAACAAAAATCAGAACGTAAAGGGAAATAATTACTTTAAAATCGGGTAATGGTATGCATTATCCGTAATGCCTCCCCGCATTTGCGGGGAGGCGATGTTCGGTTAATTTTGAGAATAATACGAATCTCGGTTCGTTTTATATATATAAAAACAAACAGGTGTGATGGAAATGAAAAAATTACAGCTTAGCAATCACGAATACAACAAAATATCAACAAACGGAAAATATATTGTGGACGGCGACTTTATTTTTATGCCGAACTCATACACGGTCATAAGCGAATTTCTCGCAACCGTAAGGCACGGCGGCAGAATTACGGTTAAGGATTTTAACGGCAACCCTGTCTGTGATTTGGACGCGCCTATGGCAACGGGTTATATAGCCGAGCTTAATTTTTATGAAATTGATGAAAACGTCAATTATGTAACCGACAGAAAATATGTTGTTGTTCCGGGCGACCTTAACGGCGACGGAGCGGTTGACGCGCGCGATATTGCCCTGCTTGACCGTTTGTGTGCGGGCGATCAATTGCTTTTATGCGATAAATTTTCAAAGTCAGGTCTTTACAAAGCGGCTGCCGGCGGGAGAATTAACAGTGCGGCTGCCGAAAATTTAAAGCAGACCGTTTTAAAAATGCCGTCAAGACACCACAGGGTTACGGTAAACGGCAACAGCCTTGCGGCGTATGCGGTTTCAAGGCCGAAAATATGTTCACTGCTGTGGACCGAAAAGATAGACGTTCTTGTACGCACCGTTAAAAAGTACACGGGGCTGGAGCTCCCGGTAGTGTGCGGCTGTACGGACTGCCCCAGAATTGTAATAAACGATCCGTGTGCAAAGGAAATCGGGGCAGACTATGAAATAAAGGCTGACGGAAATAACCTTGTGATAAACGGCAGGGACGATGAATCGATTTACTCGGCGCTGAATTTTATAATTGCCGAAATTTCCTCGGGCGACTGTGACCTCACCGACAGCACGGGCAGTAAAAAATCGGACGATTACACACTGGTTTACGGCGATGAGTTTGACGGCGAGGAGCTTGACAGGCGCATCTGGAACGATTATACAGCAAACCCCGAAGAGCGTGTTTCAATTTTCCAGATATATGATGAGGAAAACGACCGCAACATAACCGTTAAAGAGGCTGAGGCTCTGCCCGAAATGCTTGTTAAGCAGAGGGATGCCGAGGGTATTCAGCTCAAGAACAGCTGTATGGAGGTACCCGTTATATGCCACGACACCGAAAATTATAAAACAGCGGTTTACGAAACCCATCAGCCCGTTACCGAGGACAGATTGCTTTACCGCTACGGCTTGCTTGAAATAAAGGCAAAACTGCCGAAATTTCCGGCAACCACAGCGCTTTGGAGCACAGGAACGGGGCTTGAAATTGACCTTGTTGAAGGCTCGCAGAAACCTGATTCCACGGGATATTCCTTCCTTGCAAACGTTCACATCCCGGACCCCAAGAGCAACGGCAGAAGAGTGGCGCACAGTTATGAGCGTTATAATAAGAAACGCTGTTTCGCAACCGACGAAAACCTCACCGAGTCTTTCCATATATATTCGGTTCGCTGGACCCCCGATTATATGGAGTTTGCGGTAGACGGAAATGTATTCTGGAAACTGGAACTGAATGAGTTTGACACGGATGAAATGATGCATAACAGCAAACAGTTTATATTTACCGGCGCCAGCTACGGTTCAACATACTTCTCCGGCGAATATATGGCGGCTTACGGCTACAACGCACAGACCATAAATAAATGGATAGCCGAGGGCAACAAGCTGCCGCGGGAAACAACGCTTTATGTTGATTACGTTCATTTGTATCAGGATAAGACCGAAAAGGGCAGCTACCTTGAAATGGCTGAAGATTAAAATACTAAATTGCAAAGAGGGATAAATAATGGCAAACCGATTATACGGAAAAATTGCTGCGGCTTTACTGGCGCTGGCCGTATGTGCCGCATCCGTTTTACCGCTATTAGCCGAAAAGGGGAATGTTGCCGCAGAAAGCAGTGCGGTCAGCACTGGCAGTTCCGCCGACTCAGGCGGTTACAGCGCCTACCGGACAAGATTTACCGCGGGCGCATATTCGGGCGATGATATTACCGTATCGGCGGATAAATATTCAGCGTCCGCAGATGCCGCGGCGACGGTTGAAACGGTTTCCGAAAATGAGAATGCGCTGGTTTTAAAAAGCCGCGTCGGGGAAATAAGTTATTCCTTTGATGTTGCCAAAACGGCGTTCTACTGCATTTCGTTAACCTATTTACCCCTCGAAAGTTCAAGCTTAAGGCCCGGGCTCAAAGTTTTAATTGACGGAGCTTCCCCCTTTGAGGAAGCGGGGAAAATTGAACTTGAGCGCTTTTGGAAAAATGCCGACAACGAGAAACACGCCGACAGCGTAGGCAATGAATATTCGGCGGATCAGGTTTTGTATAACGGTTTTGTTAAAAGAGAACTTAAGGATACAACCGGAATAATAACCGAGCCGTATGAGTTTGAACTTACCGCAGGCAGACATACCGTAACATTGGCTGAACCTACGCAGGCGCTGGCACTCTCCGAAATTGCGCTCACAGCGCCCGAGGTCACCTCCGATTATGCCGAGGTTTCAAAGCAATACGGCAGTTACGGTAAATATACGGGCTCTCCGATAGTGATTGAGGGCGAAAACGCCGAACTTAAAAGCTCAATGTCACTTATGGCTAAGTCGGATAACAGTTCGCTTGACATCAATCCGTCAAGCGCAACGGTTTCTTTGCTTAATTATATCGGCGGAACAACCTGGAAATCGGCAGGGGATGAGCTTGCGTGGAGCTTTGAGGCTCCGTCAAGCGGTCTTTATAAAATAGGCTTCAGCTTTAAACAGAGCGATGTTACAAACGGCTATGTATACAGGCACCTGAAAATTGACGGTAGAACTCCGTTTAAAGAGGCAGGCAAAATTAAATTCAATTACTCAACATCTTGGCAGTTTAAGGCTTTGAGTACGGAGGATAACGAACCGTGCCTTATTTACCTTGAAAAGGGAAAGCATACTTTGTCGCTTACGGCGGTTCTCGGAGATATGTCCGGTTTCTATGTTAAGCTTTCCGACTTACTGTATCAGATAAGTCAGGTCTATTTGGATATTGTTATGATTACGGGTGAAAGCCCCGACAGCAACAGGGACTATGACCTGTTTAAGCAAATTCCGAACTTCAACGAAACACTTGAAAAGCTCTCAAATGAACTTGCCGCCCTTTCAAAGGATATGGAGGCGGTAACCTCGGGCGATGGCAGTCAGTACACATCAACAATCAATTCAATGGTGCGCGTGCTTAACGAAATGCTTAAAAATCCGTATTCGGCGCAAAAATACCTCTCCGAATATTCAACACAGTATACAAGCCTCGGTACGGTTTTGTCCGATATGATCGCAATGCCCCTCAAGCTCGACGCGATAAGGCTTGCCGCTCCCGACGGAAAGTTTGAAAACAGCCGATCTAACATCTTTAGCCGTTGCGCTTTCGGAATAAAGAGGTTTGCGGCTTCGTTTATCGGGGATTATAATTCGGTTTCGGTTACCGGGGATAAATCGAAACAGCTTAAAATATGGTGTAACTGGGGACGCGACCAGGCAATGGTCCTCAACAATTTAATTCAGCAGTCCTTTACGGCAAAAACCGGAATAGGGGTTAATCTGGAGCTTACAAACGCCAGCCTCATAAACGGTATTGTTTCAAATACTCAGCCCGATCTGCAGCTGCATATGGCGCGCACGGAGCCTGTGAACCTTGCGATCCGCAGGGCGCTTTACGATTTATCGGAATTCAGCGATTACGAAGAGGTTATGAAACGTTTCGGTGAGTCGGCGGGCATTCCGTACGAATACGGTGACGGACACTACGCCCTGCCGGATACACAGGGCTTTTACATAATGTTCTACCGCACGGATATTTTTAACAAACTGGGGCTTACCGTACCGAACACGTGGGACGAGTTTCTTAACGTTGCGGCAAAAATTATGCGTAATAATATGACGGTCTATTTGCCGTACACCCAGATAACGGCTACCACAACCGTAAATACCGGCGTGGGCGCACTTAACCTGTTTTCAAGCATTATGCAGCAGTACGGTGAGGGAATGTATAATTCCGAACGCAACGCAAGCAATTTGCTTGAGCCTGTTGCGTTGTCGGCGTTCAGCTTCTGGACCGAAATGTATACCAAGTATAAGGTTCCTACGGCTCAGAGCTTCTACAACCGCTTTAAAGCGGGAACCTGTCCGCTGGGAATAGAAACCTATACACAGTACACGCAGATAAGCC
Organism: uncultured Eubacteriales bacterium; assembly: GCA_934454655.1. Classification (GTDB taxonomy): domain Bacteria; phylum Bacillota; class Clostridia; order Oscillospirales; family Acutalibacteraceae; genus UBA737. The sequence continues at coordinate 9,864 of CAKSFK010000007.1, forward strand.
AGGCGGCCCCCGAAATCGACGGGCTTTGGAACATAGCGTTGATTCCCGGCGTTAAAAATCAGGACGGAACCGTAAACCGCACAGTTTCGGGCTCGGGTACGGGCTGCGGGATACTCGGCAAATCCGAACATAAAGAAGAGGCGTGGGAGTTCCTTAAGTGGTGGACATCTGCCGAAACACAGCTAAGCTATAATAACGGCGTTGAATCAATACTCGGTTCAATAAGCCGAACAAGCACCGCAACGATTGAGGCTTTTGAAAATATGTCTTGGGACAGCGACGCGATAAAAGTGCTTCTTGAACAGAGAAAGCAAATTGTCGAGATTCCCGAAGTGCCGGGAAGCTATTATGTTGCCCGTGCGGTGGATCAGGCTTTCTGGACGGTTGTAAACGGTCAGAGCAACGAAAAGGACGCTCTGATAAAGTGGGGCGAAATTGCCAATAACGAAATCGAACGCAAAATTAAGCAGTACGATCGGAAATTTACGGGTGAAAACTAGCTTTTTGCGATTTGTCGTGCAGCCGAAACATATGCGATATAAAAATCACCGAAGCAGTATTTTTCTATCGCATTTTTATCTTAGAAGGATATGGTGATTTTTATGAACAAATCCGGCGCGAAAAAAAGGTTAAACAGCAGAGATGCACAATTTTATCTGTTGTTGGCGCCGTTTTCACTGTTTTTTATTGTTTTTATGGTTCTTCCGGTTATTTCATCGATTGTTTTGAGCTTTTTTGATTACGATGTGGTCAATGCTCCGCAATTTACCGGAATTGAAAATTATGTGAGAATGTTGGTTGACGACGAAACATTTTCGGTTGTTGTGAAAAACACCCTGCTTTTCGCAATTATCACGGGACCTGCCGGTTTTTTGCTTTCGTTTGTGCTGGCTTGGTTTATCAACGAATTCAGCCCGTTTGTAAGAACGGTTCTCTCATTCCTTTTTTACTGCCCGGCACTTATAGGAAACGGACTCTTTATATGGCAGATAATGTTTTCAAGCGACAGCTACGGTTATCTTAACAGCGTTTTACTTTCGGCAGGGCTTATTAACGAGCCGATAAGCTGGCTTAAAAACAGCGCATACATTATGCCCATTATTGTAATAATCCAGCTGTGGCAGAGTATGGGAGTTTCGTTCCTCGCAAATATTTCGGGACTTCAAAACATAAACGGCGATATGTTTGAGGCGGGAGCTATCGACGGCATACGCAACCGCTGGCAGGAACTTTGGTACATAACTCTCCCGTCAATGCGTGATATGCTGTTGTTCAGCGCTGTTATGCAAATTGCCTCAAGCTTTTCAATAAGCGCCATTGCGGTCCAGCTTGCGGGGTATCCGAGCATCGGCAATGCGGGTGACACGCTCGTATCTCACATAGGAGATGTGGGAACGGTTAAATATGAAATGGGATATGCCTCGGCACTTTCGGTTTTTCTCTTTGTCGTAATGATCGTAACAAGAAAACTGATTGTCAAGCTGCTTGATTCGGTTGGAAAGTAGAGTGATTATGATGAAGAATGACAATAAAAAGTTAAATGCGCCGAAAAAGCCTCGTCTAAAGGTTTCAAGATCCTCACAGGTTAAAAGATATACGCGGTCGCGCGTCGGCAATTTTTTCTATGTGCTGTTTCTGGTGGCTTTCGGGGCGTTTTCGGTTCTGCCGCTTATATACAGTATTGTAACGGCTTTCAAACCGTTGGAAGAGCTTTTGGTTTATCCCCCGAAATTCTATGTGGTCAATCCCACGCTTCAGAATTTTCTGGCTTTGCCCGATCTGCTTTCAAACTTAAAAATACCGCTTTCAAGGTATATTTTTAACAGCTTGTTTGTCACGGTTGTAACAACGGTTCTTTATGTTTTCATAGCGGCAATGGCGGCGTTTACGCTTGCTAAATCAAAGGTTCGCGGCAGAAAAGTATTCTTTCTTGTGGTTCAGCTGGCTCTGCTTTTTAACGGCACAACCCTTTCGGTTCCGCTTTACCTTATTTATTCGTGGTTTGGTATGATAGATACTTACTGGGTAATGATCTTGCCGTATATTGCATCCACAATGGGTGTTTTCCTTATGAAACAGTATATGGAAAGCGCAATTCCGAACGCTTTGATGGAAGCTGCCGAAATTGACGGCGCGGGACCTATAAAAGTGTTTTTCTCCATTGCAATGCCAATTGTTAAGCCCTGTTGGCTTACTCTTACGCTCTTCGGTTTTAGGGATGTATGGGCGGCAATTCCGAGCGGTACTGTTTTTGACGAGGCGCTTAAAACACTGCCCACAATAATGTCGCAGGTGGTTGCGGGCGGTATTGCGCGTTCGGGTAGTGCAATGGCGGTTTCGGTTATTATGATGATACCGCCGATATTGGTTTATCTTATTTCGCAGAGCAATGTTATAGAGGCTATGAGCAGTGCCGGAATTAAGGAATAGGGGGCAAATAAGGTGCAAAAGAAAAAGTTATTAAAAACGGCTGTGTGCGCCCTTGTTTCGTGCTTGCTTATCGGCAGCGTTTCCGCCGGTGCTTCCACCGTTTATTCCGAACACGGAAACGACGCATACACCACGTATACTTATGTTGAATCCGGGAGCGGTATGAACGCGGTGTATGCTAAGCCTATGTTTAACTCTGCCGAGGTAATAAACAACAGGGATATAGGTATAAGTCCGTTCTCAAGCCTGACGGATATATGTGTTTCATCGGATAAGATTTTTCTGCTTGATTCGGAGCAGTCGCGCGTGGTAATACTCAACGGCGATTATTCGCTTTTTGCCGATTACGTAAATCTCGGCGGAGAAACATTTACGGGCGCCAAGGGCATTTATGCCGCGGGAGATTATTTTTACGTTGCAGATACTGAAAACGCGCGGGTATTGGTTTGCTCTCTTTCGGGCGAGGTTGTAAATAAAATTGTTCTGCCGGACTCATCGCTGATTCCCGATAACTTTAAGTTTAAGCCGACAAAAGTTGCGGTTGACTCCGACGGATTTACCTATATACTCAGCGACGGCTCGTATTACGGAGCAATTCTTTATTCTCCTAAAGGTGAATTTTTGGGATTTTACGGTTCAAACACCGTAACATCATCAATTTCGGCGGTGCTGGTGTCACTGTGGGAAAAACTGACCCTTACAAATGAAAAAAGAGCAAAGCAGACAAGCAAACTGCCGTATCAGTTTACCGATTTGTATATTGATAAGGACAATTTCATATACACCGCAACGGGTAAGACAAAAAACAATCAGGTTCAGACCGGTGTTGTAAGAAAACTCAGCCCTTCGGGAACAAATATTCTGCCGTCGGGCGATATTGTGTTCGGCGATCAGAGCATACCGAGCAGCGGAAATACATTTTTTCTCCCGACGCAGAGCATTGACGGTCTTTGCGTTGACGGCGACGGGTTTGTTTATATTTATGATTCGTCTTACGGAAAAATATATGTGTACGACGCGCAGTGCAATATGCTCAATGCCTTCGGCGGCGGCATAGGCAACGGAAAACAGAACGGTGTTTTTTGCCGTGTGTCGGGAATAGATGTTTTAAACAGCGATATTCTGGTTATCGACAGCATTAAAAACTCACTCACCGTTTTCAGAATAAACGAATACGGCAAACTGTTAAAAAAAGCACAGAAGATGACGCTGGCAGGCGATTACTCAAACTCCGAAGAACTGTGGAAACAGGTGTATGCGCTTGATAACAATTCACAGCCGGCGTTGGAGGGACTTGCGAAATCGGCATACAGCAGGGGAAACTACCGCGCGGCAATGGAGTACGCCAAAAAAGGATTTGACAGAATAACGTATTCCGTGGCATTCCAGCATATAAGAACGGAATTTCTCCATAAATATTTCGGGCTTATCCTTGCAATGGTTATTGTTGTGTCGGCGGCTGTCTGGGCGCTTTTAAGAGTAAAGCGTAAAAAAAATATCCGTTTTATAAAACGCAGGGAAACAAAGCTTATGCTGAGGGCTGCGGCTCATCCGGCGGCAACATTTACGGAGCTTAAGCAAAAGGGCGGATGGTCCGTAAAATGGGGTATAGGTATACTGATACTCTTCTATATATCGGAATCCGTTAAAAGTCTCTTGGGCAGTTTCGTGTTTGTTTCGGCACAGCAGGGCTCGTTCAGTTCGGTGGTTTTGATGGTTAAAACCTTCGGTCTTGTGCTTTTGTGGACCGTTTCAAACTGGGGTGTCTGCACGCTTTTCGGCGGTATAGGCAAAATAAAGGAAATATTCTGCGTTGTAACATACTCGCTTATTCCGATGATAATAGGCAATGTTATTTATACCGTTCTTACCAATTTCTTTGTGCCGGAAGAGGTGGCGTTTTTATCTGTTGTTATGACGGTATTACAGCTGTATACGGTGCTTATGATAATAATCGGCTCTGTCATTATTCACGATTTCTCATTCGGAAAATTTGTCGGAACCGCAATTCTTACGTTAATAGGAATACTTATAGTAATCTTTGTAGGAATAATTATGATAATTCTGGTTCAGCAGCTTATAGCGTTTTTCGCAACAATATATCAGGAATATATTTATAGATAGGGGGAAAGCAAATTGAAGAAGTTTTTATTGTCTATAATATGTTTACTGACGGTGTGTTCCCTGTGCGCCTGCACGGGCAAAGAGGCAAAGACTGCTCCGCTTTTATTCGGTGAGGATTTCAAGTCCGATATTCCAAAGCAGGATATTACCGCAGCGGAGAACAGCCGTTACAGGCTTATGTGGGACGCAAAGAACAAACGCGTTGTTTTTTACGATAAGGAGAAAAATATCCCCTGGAGCTATACGCCCGTTTCCGCGCAAACGGAAAAATTTGACGAGGACGGCATAGCACTTAACAATCACCCGCAGCTTGAATCGCCCGTAACCGTTACATATTACGACGCGGAAAAGTCGGTTACGGATACATCCATAGCAACAACCGCCTCAATTAAAAAGAAGAATTATTCAGTTAAAAAGACCGATAACGGGCTTAGGACGGTCTTATCGTTTGAAAAGGAAAAAATTGAAATAACAGTAGATTTTATTCTCCGCGGCGACAGCCTTGCGGTAAGTATTGACCCTAAAAATATACGTGAGGACGGTTATAGGGTAATATCCGTTGCAATAGCTCCGTTCTTTTGTTCGGTACAAAACGAAACCGAAAACAGCTATCTGTTCTTCCCGTCGGGCAGCGGCGCTCTCATTTATGCCGATTACTCCTCGGACGATGTTAATATCATTTCCGAAGAGGTATACGGAACGGACGCAAGAAGACCTGAGGACGACGTTATAAAAACACTGTCGTCAAGCGTTAGACTGCCGGTATACGGCGCTAAGGACGGGGACAGGGCAATAACGGCAATTATTGAAGAAAATGCAGGCGCCGCCACAGTTAACGCCAATGTCGGGAATGCGGTCATAGGCTATTCTTCGGTTTACGCGTCCTTTAACGTCCGCAGCAGCGAGATGGTGCTTACAAACAATTTAAGCGGCAGACGCACCAAATATTCGGACGAAATGACCTCAGAGCCGCTGACGGTAGGCTTTTATCCGCTGTACGGTGATGATGCCGATTATGTTGGAATGGCAAACTGTTACAGGAATTATCTTAAGAAGGATAATTTAATGAAATCGGATAAACAAGACGGCAGTGTAACGCTTAAAATTCTCGGAGCGGCGGAGTATAAAAAGACGTTTCTGGGAATGAGCTATAATTCTTTGAAAGCGGCAACAACGGTGCCGCAGGCACAGCAAATCATTTCCGAAATAGGCGAAAAAACAGGTATGCAGGTAAACGCACAGCTGTACGGGTTTGGCCCGTCCGGCACGGATATCGGGAAACTGGCAGGCAACTTCAAGCTTGCGGGCGCGCTCGGAAAAAAGGAAGATATAAAGGCTCTTTCCGATTACTGCAATGAAAAGAATTACAGCCTCTTTACGGATTTTGATTTACTTCAGTTCTCAAAATCATCCTTATTTGCGGGAATTAACAACTCCTCTGCGATTGAGGCAACGGGCAGACGTATAACACTGTATAAATATTTGAAATGGTCGGGTACGCGCGATATGTCGTCACGCGGACTTAACAACAAAAGCTCTTTCACGCTTTTAAAGCGAAGCAAAATACGCAGAGCTGTCGAAAAGCTTGGTGAAGCTGCCGATAAACTGGGGCTTGGCGGAGTAAGCGTAACAACCCTTTCCAATATAGCTTATTCCGACCACAGCAAACAGGAGTATTACTCAAAGGGACTTATGGGCGAGCAATTAAGCGGAGAATTTAAAAATCTGCGAAAGAGCCGCGATGTTATGGTAAGCGACGCCAACGCCTACGCGGCGGCAAACGCTTCATACATAACCGACGTTCCCACGGCATCTTCAAAATATGATTTGTTTGACGAGGATATCCCGTTTTACGAGATAGTGTTTAAGGGTGTAATTCCGATGGCGTCAACACCCGTTAACCTCGGTGCCGATTCAAACGTTAACCTGCTTAAATGTGTTGAGGCAGGCATAAGTATGTCGTTTGCGGTGTCGTACAATACCGATAACGACTTAAGCGGCGGCGAGAATATACTGTTTTACCCAAGCGGATATGAGGGTGTTAAGGAGCCGGTTATATCACTGGCAAAGGAAAACAAAAAATTCTTTGACGCAGTTAGGGGCGCAGAGATTGCGTCACACGAAATTGTTTCAGAAAATGTAAGGAAAACGGAGTTCGCCAACGGTGTTACGGTTTATGTGAATTACGGAAACATCGCCGCCGACACCGCTTTGGGCAGAATTGAACCTTACAGTTATATTTTTGAAGAGGGGGGAAGACAGTAATGAAAACAACTAAAAAACACCGCGGCATAGAAAAGCTTAAATCAAAATACGGTTTTTTCTTTACACTTCCCTGGCTTGTAGGAGTGGCGTTCTTCTTTTTCTATCCTCTTTTACAATCGGTACTGTATACATTTTCAGATGTGTCAATAAAAACCGGTGAAATTCAAATAAAATTTCTCGGTCTTGAAAATATTAAGGAAATTCTACTGCGCGACGCGGACTATACCAACAATTTGGGCGTTGCAATGGGAGCGTTTGCTTATTCGTTTCCGCTTATAATGGTGCTGTCCCTTATACTCGGTATACTGCTTAACCAAAAATTCAAGGGCAGAATATTTTACCGTGCAGTGTATTTTTTGCCTGTTATAATAGCAACCGGCGTTGTTATGGAGCTTATATTCAAAACGCGCTCGGGCGATCTTTCATCAATGGGAACGGACGCGTCGGTAAGGGATAATATGATAAGCGCTTCAGCCGTTATAGATTGGCTTGGTCTGCCGTCTACAATTTCAACTTATCTTGACAGGATTTTAAACCAGATAATGAATCTGGTTTGGAACTGCGGAATACAGATAGTTTTGTGGATAGCGGGTATGCAGGCTATTCCGGATCAGCTTTATGAGGTTTCAAAGGTTGAGGGCGCCACAAAATGGGAGGAATTCTGGTTTATAACCTTCCCGATGCTCTCGCGTATAACCGTGCTTGTTATAGTTTTTACAATGGTTGATCTTATCACCTCCAAGACCGACCGTATTATGACTCAGGCATACCAGTATACACAGCAGCAGTCATACGGCACAGCCTCGGCTATGCTTTGGGTGTACTTTTTAACGGTCGGCTTGCTGGTCGGAATACTGATTGTGCTGTTCAACCGTTTCTGTGCGCGTCGTTGGGAGTAAGGTGAAGGTCTATGTTAAAAATAAAAAACAATGATGTTTCGGCTGTTCTTCGCAGATATAAGCGAAAAAGGGCGGCAATTAATGCGGCTGTGACGCTTTTCAGGCTTGTGCTGCTTACCGCAATAGGATATATTGTAATTTATCCGTTGCTTTATATGATAGTAACGTCACTGCGTTCCACCGAATCGTACAGCGACCCGGGAGTTATCTGGCTTTTAAAGGACTATCACTGGGAAAACTATAAAGACGCGTTTGAAGCCATAAAATTTCCCACAAGCTTTAAAAATACAATTCTTATAGAAATTGTAAGCGCCTTTATAGAGATTGCAAGCTGCTCGGTAGTGGCGTACGGAATAGCAAGATTTGAATTTAAAACCAAAAAGCTCACAATGGTTATTTTAATTCTTACCATTGTTATCCCCACGCAGATGATAGTAATTCCGCAAATGCTTAACTTTTCACAGCTTGATCTTTTCGGAATTCTCGGCGGTATAAACAAGCTTACCGGCGTTGACCTGCGTGTTAATATATTGGATACGCCGCTTACGTTCTATCTGCCTTCTTTGTTTGGAATAGGCTTGAAATCAGGAATAATGATATATATTTATATTCAGTTTTTTAAAGGTCTGCCTAAAGAGCTCGAAGAGGCGGCGTGGATAGACGGCGCGGGACCCGTGAGAACATTCTTAAAAATAGCAATACCGTCCTCAGGTGTTGTTATTCTTACAGTTACCATTTTTTCACTTGTGTGGCACTGGAACGACTATTATCTTGCGGGAATGTTTATGAACGATAACAGCCCGTTGGCGCTTACAATAGCAAATCTGCCCGATCTGCTTCCTACATTGGGCTTTGGGCATACCATTATTAATAACAGAGCAGGTTCCGTGCTTATGGCGGCGTGCTTTATGTATGTGCTGCCGATGCTTATAATGTATATGTGTGTTCAGAATAAATTTGTCAAGTCTATCGACAGGGTTGGTATTACGGGCTAACCTACGGAAAAGCTTGTAATAGTTACACGGCGCTGTCATAATGTTAGCCGAAGTGAGGTTTCGAGTAATGTTAGAAGAAATGTTAAAAAGCAGAGAGCTGCCTCCGCTTAAATCCGTGGAAGAAATGACGGAAATTCTTTGCCGCGAGGAATACGGCGACCTTCCCGATGTTCCGTACACCGTTACCGTAAGCGACCCTAAAACGGAGGAGGAACGTTTCCCGCCGCGCGGGGTGGATCTTTCCAGGGTTGACCTTACGATTACCACCGAGTACGGTTCTCATACATTTCCTGTATACAGGCTTCTTAATCACAACGGCGGCAAGCACCCGTTCTTTGTTTATATGGATTTTTATAAGGAGTGTCCCTCTAATTATTATCCTATTGAATTGGCGGCGGAGCGCGGATTTAATGTTCTGTCCTTCTGCTATGAGGAAGCGACGCTTGACAAAAACGAGTTTGAAAGCGGAGTGGCAAAAATTCTGCTTCCCGAGGGGCGAAAGGACGGCCGCACCTGCGGAAAAATAGGGCTGTGGGCTTTTTGCGCTATGCGGGTTATGGATTACGCGCTGACGCTTGAAGAAAACGACCCCGAGCAAGGGGCTGTTCTCGGTCACTCAAGACTGGGCAAAACCGCGCTTTATACCGGTATGCTGGATACGAGATTCCGTTACGTTATTTCAAACAGTGCAGGCTGTGCCGGAGATACGCTTGTCCGCGGCGGACTTGCCGTGCGCGGCGTAAACGGCAAACACGGCGATCCTGGTGAATCTGTAAGGCGTATTTCCACAAAATACGGCTACTGGTTTTGCAAAAATTATGCCCGCCACGGTGAAACCAATATTCCCCAAGGCTTTGATCAGCACTATCTGCTTGCAACAATCGCTCCGCGGTTTGTTGAAATCGGCTCTTCCGACGATGACGATTGGGCAGACCCCGATTCGCAGCAGCTATGCTGTCTTGCGGCAGGGAAGATGTGGGAAAAGCATTACGGATTGCCGGGACTTGTTCACGGCGACAGAATATTAGAACCGGGCGAGGAACTGCTTAAAGGCTGTGTGGGTTATCACAGAAGAAAGGGTCAGCACTTTCTTTCGTATCACGACTGGAACGCATATATGGATTTTGCCGAGCTTCACCGCGATGATGTTTTGCCGAGGTAAGCGAGAATAAAAAAGTCGGTATAAAAAAACAAAATATACAAATAATGTTTACAGGTGCAATACCAATAGGGCTTAAAAAAGCGTACGGTACGGCACCTGTAAATTAATTTTATATTTAAAAAGAACGGAGTTATGCTTATGCGGCCCGAAGATAAAGAATACTCGGAAATGACAAAAAAGGCATCTCCCGCTTCTCCCAAAATAGCCGATTTTTTGTGGGCTTACTGTGTTGGCGGATTGATATGTGTTATAGGTCAGCTTTTCTTTGAACTTTATTCATCGCTTGATATGTCCGAAAAAGCGGTAAAAATGGCAGTGCCGTGTACCCTGATCTTTATAGCGGCATTGCTTACGGGGCTCAGGCTTTTTGATAAGATCGCGAAACGCGCGGGAGCGGGAACTCTTGTACCGATAACGGGATTTTCAAACGCCGTTGTTTCGCCCGCGATAGAGTTTAAAAGAGAGGGCTTTGTTCTCGGCGTGGGAGCAAAAATGTTTTCAATAGCAGGTCCTGTTATTGTCTACGGAACGGTGGCAAGCATTGTTTACGGTATAATATATTATTTGTTTCACATTTACCCGGGCTGACAACCAAGGCAGGTGAGAATACACAGTTTGGGGCAGGTTAGGATTATTTTAACTTGCCTCTACATAATATGTTAATCTCCGGATGCTGCATATCGGGCGCCGTAAAGGGCTGCTGCGTTAAGATGATTTTGTGCGGAGAGTTTCTTTAACGCTGCAGCCCGATTTTGCCGTTTATTTAAACGTAATTTCGCACCCTATGGATTGCTGACATTCCGTAAGCCCTGCGGCAACAATCGCCTTTGTGCGGGCGTAAGAGTCTGCCGCACGCCTTGCGGACGCGGCGTCAAGCGAATATTTCGTATTCCCGTCATCCGCGTTTTCAAGCGGATAGACCGTGTATAAATATCCGCTACCTCCGCGGTATTTGTTAACCCACGTGGGTATCAGCTTTAAGTCCGAAAGTACCGTTCCGCTGCCGTTCTTTTTTAATGTGAAGCTGAAAAGCATGCCGTCTTCGGTATGCCCCGAGGGACAGCTGTCCATAAGTTCCTTACGCTGGTTTGAAACAAAGTTTCCGGTTGAATAAAGGCATACCGTGGTCCCACCGCCCTCCGAGTGGATAAGCTCAACGGGCTGTACAACGTGCGGGTGGCTTCCGATTATCATATCGACCCCGAGGTTTGAAAGCTTTTGCGCAATTGTTTTCTGCCAGGTGTTAGGCGTAAGCTGATATTCATTTCCCCAGTGCATATAGAACAGTATGAATTCGGCACCTTCCGACTTCATACCGCTTATCATTTCCTGCGCCGCGGAATAAAACTCATCTATTTTGTCGTAGTTAAATGTGTTTATGAGACTGTTGGCTTCTTCGGCAATAATAGCGCCGTTAAGGTATTTCCTGCCGGCAAGCTGTCCGCTTGTTTCATAGGTGAAATTCGCAATGCCTATCTTAATTTTGTTTATTTCCTTTACGGTGTAGGAAGGGTCGTTGTTCGTTTCCTTTGTTCCCGTAAATTCAATGCCTCGTTCTTTAAGCATCTGTGCGGTTCGTTTAAGCCCGAACAGCCCCGTATCGTAACAGTGGTTGTTTGCGGTTATCAGATAATTAAGTCCCGACGCCTTAATTGCGTCAGCCAGGCTGTCCGGCGTGTTGAATGCGGGGTAACCGCTGTATTTGCCCGATTGCGTTCCGCCGAATGTCACTTCTAGGTTGGCAACCGAAAGGTCTGCTTTGCCGAAATACGCCGAAACCTCTTTGAATATCGGTGTAAAATCATATCCGCCGTCTGCCGTTTTTGCGCCGTCAAGCTGGGTTGAGTGTACCATAATATCGCCCGTTGAAAGCACGGTTGCGGTTGTTTCCCGCACCGCGCTTGATGCCGCGGCGGAACCTTGGGAACTGTTGCCGCCCTTATCCGTTTCGGCACCGCGGTTTATAAGCACATTTACGGTAAACGCAATAAGCGCCGCTGCCGCAACCAAAACCGCCGCACAGCAAATAAAGAATATCCTGCGCCTTATTATAGCCTGTTGTCTTTTTGTTCTTTTTCCTGCCAATTTCATCACTCCGATTTAAATAATAACCCATAATGTAAAAAAAAGCAATAATAAGTCTTTAAAACGAAATAAAAATGTGGTACAATATTTTAAAAATGTCGGAGGAAAAGAATGAAAAGAATTGCAAGCTTTTCGGTTAATCACAATACTTTGGATAAAGGAATGTATATTTCCAGAGTTGATGGTGATGCCGTGACTTATGATATACGTATGAAAAAGCCGAACGGAGGCGATTACCTTTCCAATGGCGCAATGCACACATTTGAACATCTTTTTGCAACATACGTCCGTAATACGAATTATGCCGACAGCATTATTTACGTAGGCCCTATGGGGTGCAGAACGGGCTTTTATTTTATTGTGAGGGATAATGTTACTTCGGCTGAGGCATTACGGCTTGTTAAGGATTGCTTTGAATTTATAAGTAATTTTAAGGGCGTGATACCGGGCACGACAAAACGCGAGTGCGGAAACTACCTTGAGCACGATCTGCCGGGTGCGATAGGTGTTGCCGCCGATATGTTAAAGGTGCTTGAAAACCGTACGGAAAATGATATGAAATACCCGGAGTGAGAAAATGGAAATAACATTAGAGGAACTTGAAAACCTCTCGGATTATACGCTTTACGATATGCGCAGCGAATATGACCGCTCATACGGCTTTATTCCCGGCTCTGTTCCTGCCGCCGCCGAGGAGCTGGTAAACAACCCCCCGACGGGAAACGCCAACATTGTAATATACTGCGCGCACGGCGTTTTCAGTGTTGATGTTGCCGAAAAGCTTTGTGAAAAGGGCTTGAACGCATACAGCCTGAAAGGCGGCTATCTTGCGTGGCTTAAGGAGGAAATGAATAAAAAAGCCGCTGATGATTTTTGCGAAAATGTTGAAAGAAGCATACGCAAAAAGTTTAGAAAACAGATATACAACCGTTTTATAAAGGCGCTCAGCGAGTACGAACTCGTAAATGAGGGCGACAGCGTGGCGGTGTGCATATCCGGCGGAAAAGACTCAATGCTTATGGCAAAGCTTTTTTCCGAACTGAAAAAATACAGCAAGGTCAATTTTGATGTAAAATACCTTGTAATGGACCCCGGTTATAACGCCGAAAACCGCAGGATAATAGAAAAAAACGCAAAACGTCTTAAAATTCCGATTGAAATATTTGAAACAAACATATTTGAATCGGTTTACAATGTCGAAAAATCGCCCTGCTATCTCTGCGCCCGTATGCGCCGCGGGTATTTGTATAATTTCGCACGCAGACTGGGCTGCAATAAAATTGCGCTCGGTCATCATTATGACGATGTTATAGAAACAATTTTAATGGGTATGCTCTACGGTGCTCAGGTTCAAACTATGATGCCTAAGCTTCACAGCACCAATTTTGAGGGAATGGAACTTATCCGTCCGCTTTACTTTATCCGCGAGGATGATATTAAAGCATGGCGTGATTATAACGGACTGCACTTTATACAGTGCGCCTGCAAATTTACGGATACCTGCACCACCTGCGGCGGGGAGCATCAGTCGAAACGGGTGGAGATAAAAGAACTGATAAAAAGTCTTAGGCTTAAAAATCCGGACGTTGAAAAATGTATATTTAAAAGCGTTGAAAATGTAAATATCAACACCGTTGTTGCTTACAAAAAAGATGGGGTAAAGCATCATTTTCTTGATGATTATGACAAGAAAACGCCGAACCCGACCGATAACGGAGATTAATTTAAGCACATTTTACAAACTTGGGACGGTGGTTTTTGGTATCTGTAATGATTTTGTAACTTTTTTGTGTATTTTATGAATTATCACTTGAAAAATTACCCCCAATTGTGTAAAATAGAAATTAATAGGTTATAATATTTTTTTAAGGGATGTGCATTAACTATGTCTAACCGTCTTTTTCAGGGTGTTATTCACCAGATGAAGGATGCAATTGACCGTTCGTTCGGCGTTATTGATGAAAACTTTACAATAATCGCCTGCAGTGAACTCGGCAGAATCGGCGAAAATATTGAGGGGTTCGCTATGCCTGCCGGAGATACATACGTAAATAAAGGATTTACTTATAAAAGCGTCGGAACAACGCAGGGAACAAATTATATTGTTTTTGTTGAGGGCGATGACCTGCTCGCGACAAAGTATGCGTCGGTTTTAGCGGTTTCGTTTGCCAATATAAAGTTCTACTATGACGAAAAGTATGACCGCAGCAATTTTATTAAGAACATAATTCTTGATAACATTCTGCCGGGCGACATTTATTTAAAGGCGCGCGAGCTTTATTTTAATTCGGATGTATCGCGTACCGTTATTCTTATCCGCGCGGTGGACAGGCATGATGTTTCCATTTATGACATCGTTCAGAACCTGTTCCCCGATAAATCGAAGGATTTTGTCATTAATATAAACGAATCGGACATTGCCCTTGTTAAGGAAACAAGTGCCGGTATCGATTCAAAGACGATTGAAAAACTGGCTTCAACCATTGCCGACACGGTTTCGGGCGAGTTTTATGTTCACGTCGTTGTCGGAATAGGCACAACGGTTGATAATTTAAAGGATCTTGCGCGTTCGTTTAAGGAAGCTCAGGCAGCACTCGAAGTCGGCAAGGTGTTTGATACAGAAAAAACAATTGTGTCCTACGACAACCTCGGTATAGCAAGGCTTATTTATCAGCTGCCCACCACGCTTTGTGAAACATTCCTAAAGGAAGTGTTTAAGCGCGGCTCGATTGAAAGCCTTGACCAGGAAACGCTTTTCACAATTCAGCGTTTCTTTGAAAACAACCTTAACGTTTCCGAAACGTCAAGAAAGCTGTTTGTTCACCGTAATACATTGGTTTACAGACTGGAAAAAATCAAAAAGATCACGGGACTCGATCTGCGCGAGTTTGACCATGCAATCATATTTAAGATTGCGCTTATGGTTAACAAGTATTTAAAGAGCAATCCCATTAAGTATTAACCGAAAGAGTGAGTCTTTAGTAAATGGAAGAGGTATCCCTTAACAGTGCAGCAATGCCCGAAAGCAGACCGATAATCGAATTTCGCGGCGTTTCAAAAACATATCCCACGGGAACGCACGCTTTAGAGGATGTAAATATAAGAATAAATAACGGCGAGTTTGTGTTTGTCGTCGGTTCGTCGGGCGCGGGAAAAAGCACGTTTATGAAGCTTATTATGCGCGAGGAAAAGGCTAACACCGGCATTATTACCGTTAACGGCTTTAACCTTACAAATATGAAGCGCAAGCAAGTACCGATGCTCAGGCGCACAATGGGTATAGTTTTTCAGGATTTCCGCCTTATACCCACAATGAACGTTTTTCAAAACGTTGCGTTTGCAATGCACGTTGTCGGCGCCGGCGACAGGGACGTTAGGCGTGAGGTTTCAAAAGCCCTTTCAAAGGTGGGGCTCGGTCACAAGGCGCGTTCAATGCCGGCGCAGCTTTCCGGCGGCGAACAGCAGCGCGTGGGTCTTGCGCGCGCGCTTGTCAATTCGCCCGACCTTATCATTGCCGATGAGCCTACGGGAAATGTTGACCCGAATATGTCTTATGAGATAGTGGCGCTGTTAAGCGAGATAAACCGCCGCGGAACAACGGTGCTTATGGTAACGCACGACCACAATCTCGTCAGGGATTTTCAACACCGTGTAATTATGCTTGACGGCGGAAAAATAGTTGCAGATAATGCCGGAGGAAGCTTTTAAATGAAAATAAGCAGTATGAAATATCTTGCCGGCGAGGGTGTAAAGAACGCATGGGTCAACCGACTTATGACGCTTGCCTCTGTGGGCGTTCTTGTTGCGTGTATGACGATTATAGGTCTTGCCATTCTTATTTCCGAAAACGTTAATAAGGCGGTAGGTCAGCTTGAACAGCAGAATGTTGTTATGGCTTATATGAAGGACTATAACTGGGCGCTGTACGGCGAAAAGGACGAAACGGCGTCCTCGCAGACGGCTGACGGTTCGGCACAGCAGAGCAGTGCCGCTGCGGACGGAAACACCGCCGCGACGGCAAGCGAAAACGCCGAGCAGGCGGAACAGCCGGATGAAAACGGCATTAAAAGCAGCGATTATGTCATTCATAATGAAGAAGAGGCTAAGAAACTCTGCGATGAAATCGCAAAGCTAGACAATATCGCGTCGGTCACATATGTTTCAAGCGAGGAAGGCCTTGCAAGCGTTAAAAAGTCAATGCTTGAGGGACAGGAAAATTATTTTACGTTTCTTGACGATAAATACGGAAACCCGATGTCGGCGGCGGCTAAAATACAGATGAAGGATATGTCAAGGTTTAACGAAACGCTTGAGAAGATTAAAAAGCTTGACGGAATTGACACAGTGCAGTCGCAAAACGACCTTGCCGAAAAGATAACCGCAATCAAAAAGGGAATAGGCATAGCAGGCTTTTGGATAATTGCAATACTTCTGGTTATCGCGTTGGTTATAGTTTCAAACACCATTCGCGTTACAATGTATAACCGCAAGCTTGAAATAAGCATAATGAAAGCCGTGGGTGCAACCGACGCTTTTGTGCGTATACCTTTTGTTGTTGAGGGTATGCTTATAGGCGTTGTTTCCGCGGTTATTGCAGAGGGTCTTTTGTACTTCTGTTACAGGGTAGCGACCGAGAAGATAATTTCAACCCTCGGCACAACCGATATTATTCATTACAGCGAGCTTGCCTGGTGGCTGCTGCTCATATTTGTGGCAATAGGCATTTTTGCCGGCGTTCTGGGCAGTGTTATTATGATAAGCAAATACCTGCGCCACGAAGGCAGTGAGTTTGCGGCAATTTGATAATTGCATTTTTTACGGAGGATACAATGAATAAAAAAATCATAAGGATAATAACAATATTAACGGTGCTTTTTGTTGCTGTATCAGCTGTATTTGTTTCTCCTGTCAGCGCCGCAAAGTCGGAATCTGAGCTTAGAAGCGAGATCAACCGTTTGCAGAAAGAACAGGCTGCCAACGATCAAAAGATAAAAAAACTTAAGGAAGATGCAAAAAATCAACAGGCGCTTAAAACCGCAATAGAAACTCAAATGTCCTTGGTTCAGCAGGAAATAGACGCGTGCAACCGTCAGATTACGGCTATTAATTCTCAAATCAATGCCAATAAAGCGGAAATTGATAAGAAAAATGCCGAAATAGAGTCTAATAAGCTTTCATTTAAAAAACGGCTTCGCGCAATTTATATGAGCAACACGGGCAGTAACGTTCAGGTGCTGCTCGGCGCGGAGGATTTTTCACAGTATTTGGAGCTGTCACAGCTTACCGCAAGTATATCTGCAAGGGATAAGCTTATGATTGAGGAAATCACCGCGGCGGTAAAGGAAATCGAGGCAAAACAGGAAGAGAACAACAAGCTTCTTGAAGAACAGGTTTCGGTGAAAAACAATATTGTCGCAAAACAAAATAAGCTTAAGGAACAAAGCAATCAGATTCAGTCTGTAATTGCAGGCATTAATAAAGAACAGAACGATACTCAGGCGGATATCAATAAAAATGACGCATTGTTAAAGGAAATGCGAAATGAGCTGAACAGCATTATTAGGGATTCCGATTCCGGTTCGGGCCAGATATACGACGGCTCGGGATTTGCGTGGCCGGTTCCTTCAATGGCATCTAAAAAGTACATTTCGTCCGGATTCGGCGAGCGCTGGGGAACGATGCATAACGGTGTTGATATCGCAAACGGCTCATACGGTGCAAAGGTTGTCGCCATTGCGGACGGTGTTGTTACACGTTCAATTAATCACTGCAAGCATAACTATAAGAAGTACAGTGATTGCTGCGGTATCTCGGGACAGGGAAAAGGTTACGGAAACCACGTTGTTATAGACCACGGACGTGACGCAAACGGAAATACGTATGCCGCTTATTACGCGCATATGACCACGGTTACGGTGTCGGCGGGTCAGCACGTTAAAAAGGGTCAGACTGTAGGATACGTCGGCTGCACCGGTTATTCCACAGGTCCGCATTTGCATTTCGGACTTATAGTTAACAAGGGCTGGAAAAACCCGATGAACTATTATACAGTTGTAAAATAAAATAAATGTAAGCCGTCGCCCGACGCGCTATCGGTCATAAATCGGTCAGAGCATTGGGCGGCGGCATTTTTTGGAGATGTTATTATTAAAATTTTCAGAACTGTAACGGCTGTTTTGCTTATTATGTGGATGGGGCTGATTTTTTATATGTCCTCACAAAACGCAACCGCCTCGTCCAATACCAGCGGACAGTTTGCGGCGGAGATTTTAAAGATATTCTATCCCGATTTTAACAGCCTTTCGGCGGAAAGGCAAAAGCTGTTGGTTTCGTCAATTCAGTTCATTGTCAGAAAATCGGCGCATTTTACTATTTTTGCAGTGCTCGGCGGTCTGTCTTTTTTAACATTTATAAGCTACAACGGGCTTAAACTTAAAACTCGTTTGTCTGTTTCGGCGGCGGTCTGTCTTGTATATGCGGTAAGCGATGAATTTCATCAGTATTTTGTTCCGGGCAGAAGCTGTGAACTGCGGGATGTTTTAATTGACTTTTCGGGGTCACTGGCGGCAATTTTGATTTTTTATTTTATTCGGCGGGCTGTAAAACCGCATATTGCTTGCAAAAAGGGGTGTAAAGAATGAGAAAGAAACAGCTTATAGAGCAAAACACAGCGCTTTTTGACCGTGCAAATGCGGCGGAAGCGGCGGCGGCTCAGCTTAAGGCGGAGATTGCGGGAAAAGATAAGGAAATAATCGCTCTTAAAGAGGAAATTGAAAACCTGAAGAATGAACAGCAGAATATTAAATCACCGATAAATAATCTGAAGGAAAAGGTTATAAAGCAAGCCGCGGTAAATTCCGATATGCAGTACGGCGCGCGGGTAATAGGCAAAATAATTGTTGAGGCGGCAAGGTATTGCTCAAAGCTTTCGGAAAACGGCGGAGGGATAAACGCAAGGGAACATATCAACCTTATCCTCGGCAGAACAGAGGTTGCAAAGGCTGAAATACTTGAAATAGTTTCATCGGACAACAGCGAAGAGGAAAAGAAGAAACGCATTGACGAAGAACAAAGTCAGACTGTTGATTATTTCGGCAGTGTTATGGCTAATATTAATTAGAAAGGGTGTTCTACCGTGTTTAAAGAAATTTCGGCAAAAGAGCTTAAGGAAAACTTTATTAAGGATATTGCGGACGAATGGATGCTGGTTGCGGCAGGGAACAGAGACGGCTATAATATGATGACGGCGTCCTGGGGTTTTGCCGGAGAAATGTGGGGTAACGACTGTATGCTTACGGTTGTGCGCCCGCAGCGCTATACAATGCAATTTATAGATAACAACGATTACTTCACACTCAGCTTTTACGGCGATAACAGGGAAGTGCATAAAGTCTGCGGTTCTAAATCCGGCAGGGATACAGACAAGGCAAAGCTTGCGGGACTTACACCGCTGTTTTCGGATAATACCGTTTATTTTAATGAGGCAAGGCTTGTGATTATTTGCAAAAAGCAATATGTTCAGCAAATGAAAGAGGATTGCTTTACTGATAAAGAGCCGCTCAAATGGTATAACGGAGATTTGCATTACGCAATAATAGGGAAGATTGAAAAAGTGCTTGTTAAGGACTGAAAAGGGTGTAATTAATGGTTTTTTCTTCAGCAAAGCATATGTCGTTAAGACCGCAAAAGGAAAAATATCTGGGAACATTTTTTATTGCGCTTTTAACGGCGGCGGCGCTTTTTGTGCCGTATATAATCCTGGGTAACGGTTATTTTATTTTTTACGGCGATTTCAATGTTCAGCAGATACCGTTTTATATGCAGTGCCACAAGGCGGTGCGTTCGGGAAACATTTTTTGGAGCTGGACTACCGACCTCGGCGCAAATTTCATAGGTTCATACAGCTTTTATCTGCTGGGCAGTCCATTTTTTTGGCTGACACTGCCGTTCCCGACGTGGGTTGTCCCGTACCTTATGGGGCCGCTGCTTATTCTCAAATTTGCCTGCGCCGCGCTTACCTCGTACTGTTATATAAGGCGTTTTACAAGAACGCCGCTTGCGGCGTTGCTCGGCGGTCTGCTTTACGCTTTTTCGGGATTTTCGGTTTATAACATATTCTTCAACCATTTTCACGAGGCAATAATTGTATTCCCGTTGTTGCTTTTATCGCTTGAACTGCTGATAACCGAAAACCGCCGCTTTGCGTTTGCACTCACTGTTGCACTGTGCGCCGTTGTAAATTACTTCTTTTTCTTCGGAATGGTCGTATTTACGGTAATCTACTTCTTTGTAAGACTGTTTTCGGGCGCATTTAAGGTGCGTTTCGGCAGATTTCTTGTAATCGGGTTTGAGGCGGTTCTTGGGCTTTGCATAGCGGCGGCAATACTTCTTCCGTCCTACTATGCAATTGCGGACAATAAAAGACTGGAAAACGTATTGCTCGGGTGGAATGCGTTGATGTACGGCAAAGAGCAGATATACGGCAACATTATGGAGTGCTTTTTCTTTCCGCCGGATATTCCCGCGCGACCTGTGTTCTTCCCGGGGGCAGACGTTAAATGGTCGTCGCTCGGCGGTTGGCTGCCGCTGTTCAGTATGACTGGCGTGTTCGTCTGGTTCGGCGCGCGCAAGCGCCACTGGCTCAAGCGCGTAATAGGTATATGTATATTTATGGCAATGGTGCCTGTGCTAAACAGCGCGTTCTATGCCTTTAACACCGCATATTATGCCCGCTGGTTCTATATGCCGATATTGATGATGTGCCTTGCCACGGTATCCCTTACCGAGGACAGCGGCGTTGATTGGTCATCAGGCTATAAATGGGTGCTCGGAATAACGGTTGCCGCCGCCCTTACTATCGGATTTTTCCCGCAAAAGGACTCAAAGGATAACATTATATTCGGTCTTTATTCGCAGAGCGACGACGGAATGTATGTATTCCGTTATTGGATAACCTGCGTTATAGCAATTGTGTCGCTGATAGTGCTCGGTATGCTTTTAAGACTGCTGAAAAGCGACAGAAAAGGCTTTTATAAAACCGCAATTACCTGCGTTTGCATTATATCGGTTGTGTACGGCAGCTTTTTCATAGGCTGCGGAAGGTCACATTCGTATGAGATCAAAGAGGTTATGACAGACAGCCTTATCGAGGGCAGTGTTGACCTTGACGATAACAGCGAATTCCGTGTGGATACCTATGACTGTGTAGATAACACCTCAATGTATTTGGGTCTGCCCGGCATAAACGCGTTCCATTCGGTCGTTCCGGCGTCAATATTTGAGTTTTACGATTTTATCGGCGTTGAACGCAGTGTGGGCAGCCGACCCGAAACAAATCAGGCGGCGCTTCGTCCGCTCCTTTCGGTAAAATATCTTCTCAACCGAAAAGGCGGCGAGGACTTCCTTGATGATAACGGCGAAACGCGTATGCCGGGATACGAGTATGTTAAAACCGACGGCGGATATTATATTTACGAAAATAAGAATTACGTGCCTTACGGTTTTTCGTACAATTATTATATGAGTTACGATTTTTGCGAGGAGTATTCAAAAACCAACCGCGCCGCCCTTATGCTTAAGGCGATACTGCTTGATGATGAACAGATTAAAAAGTACGGCGGGCTTATGACCGATATTTCCGAGCTTAGAAACTCAGTTTACTATTCCGAAGATGATGAAACCTCGCTTTCAATAACGGACGACACCCTCGCTTACGACAGCGAGCAATTAAGAGAAACATCGGCGTTCTATTTCAAAAGGGATAATAGGGGCTTTACTGCCAAGGTTACAAGGGACAGCGATAATCTGGTGTTCTTCTCCGTTCCGTATGACAGTGGCTGGGAGGCGTATGTTAACGGCAAACCTGCTGAGATTGAAAAGGTCAACGCCGGGTTTATGGCAGTTAAAGTAGGTGCAGGCACAAGTGAAATAAGATTCAACTATGTTACACCCGGACTCGTTGACGGACTTAAAATAACCGGCGGCGCCGTCATTGTGCTTTTGGTCTATATTCTTGTGTTCTGCCTGTATAAAAAACGTCATCCTGCGGTTAATAGTTACCCCGAGGGTGATGCGCTCATAAGGAAATGGCGCGAACAGGATATTGAAGAAGCAAAAAAAATGCTTTCGGAACGTTTCCCCGAAAACATAAAACAAAGCATACTGGATGACGATACGGATATTGAAATTCCGCATATTGATAACGGATTCAGCGGCGGATTTAAGATTGACAGCGACGCTGCGGATAATGATGACGATGAATGAACGTAATAACCCCCCGCGGAGCCCGGAGCGGCTCAGCGGGGGGTTATTTTGTAATATTTAATATGTTATTCTGCGGCGTTTGCGTTCTTAAAGTTGTTTGCGGCGTCTATTACCTCAATGTTTGTGCAGTAACAAACATTCTTTTTGTTTGAGAGCATACGGCAAAGATTTTCAAACCGCTGCCATTCTTCCTCTGTGACCAGTTCATAGCTGTGCCCCCATATGTAAAACAGCATCGGCTCGTCCGACCCGCTGTTTAAAAACTGCTCGGCAAGCTCTGTAACCCTTTCATCCTGAAAATGGCAGGTCGGGTTTAAAACAAGGGGATTATCGGGCAAATCAAACGAATATGTGGATTTAACAGTTCTTGAATATTCAATCCCGCATTTTTTCAGCGCTTCAATAACGCTGTCATTATATGTGCCGTATGGGTATGCCATTCCGCGAACGTCGCAGTGAAACAGTGATGAAAGAATAATTTTATCAAGGTGTATTTCGTTGTAAAGCGTGTCCTCATCAAGCTTTTCAAGGTGGGGGTGGCGGTATGAATGGCACGCAACCTCGTGACCTATGTATATATCCGAATCGGTACAGTAGTTGATGTGGTAAACCGTTTTTCTTCCGCTGTTCCATTCCGATGTTCCCGAAAGACTGCCGGAATTAAGGTTAAACGTACCCTTTAACCCGTATTTGTTAAGTATTTCAATAACCCTTTTATCGTCTGCGTTTCCGTCGTCAAAGCTAAAGGTTACCGCTTTGTTCTTTCCTCTTAGAAAATTCATAATGCTCCGCTCCCGAATAATACAAATTGGTTTTGCACACCGCAAAGTACAGTGGCGATCAGTTGCAACGCCTAACCTGTATAGTATCACAATTTTTACCGATAGTCAAGCATACAAAAAATAATGCTTCATAAACCCGGCACAGCCCGGTGCCGTAGCGAAAAAACGGTTTATGCTTAAAAAACTCAATTATATGCTTAAAATCCACATTTATTTTTATAATTATTAATGTTATTATACAATAAAAATCAGGAGTGTGTTAAAAATGAGATATCCGTCTGTACCTCTTATAACGGTTGACCCATATTTTTCGGTGTGGAGTCAAGATAACATTAATGAGCATTTTCCCGTTCACTGGACCGGCAGCCGCAACGCAATACTCGGCACGGTTAAAATTGACGGTAAGGACTACCGCTTTTTAGGCGGCGGAAAGCAGGAGAAACTTGCCCAAATTTCCCTTGATGTTGACGCTCTGACAACAACAGTTGTTTTCGAGGGTGCGGGAATAAGACTGAACGCCGAATTTACCTCGCCGATGCTGGCATACGATTTATACTATTCCTCGCGCCCTGTTTCTTATATTCACCTTTTTTATGAAAGCACCGACGGCGCGGAGCATACGGTTACCGCAAAGCTTGCCTTCAGTGAAGAACTTGTGCTTAACAAGGCGGGCGAGGGAAGAGCGCTTGCGGAGCCTGCGGCAATCGGCGGTGTTACCGCGATTAAAATGGGCAAAGCGGGACAAAAGGTTCTCTCACGTTCGGGTGATGACATTCGTATCGATTGGGGATATTTTTATCTTGGCGTTCGAGGCGACGCGAAATGCGGTGCTGAGGTTTTTGAGGACCTATATGCCGTGTATGCCGAAACCGAGCTTAAAAATGACGCCCTGTTTTTGGCGGCTTATGACGATATTGACAGTATTGTGTACTTTGGAGAGCATTTAAAGGCTTATTGGAAAAATAACGGAAAAACAATTGAAAACGCAATAAGCGAGGCGGCGGCGGAATATGAAACGGTTAAATCTGAGTGTGATAAATTTGCCGCAAAGCTTACAAATGACGCCGAAAAGGCGGGCGGCATTAAATATGCCGAACTGCTTTCCCTTGCGTACCGTCAGGTAATGGCGGCGCATAAGCTGGTTGTTGATAATGAGGGCAATAACCTTTACATATCAAAGGAATGTTTTTCAAACGGCTGTGCCGCAACCGTAGATGTTACGTACCCGAGCGCGCCGATGTATCTGTACTATAATACCGAGCTTTTAAAGGGAATGCTGCGCCCGATATTCAAATATGCGGCAAGCAGTGATTGGGAATTTGATTTTGCGCCGCACGATGTCGGAACGTATCCCCTGCTTAACGGTCAGGTATATTCCGGCAACAGGATTGAGGGACAAATGCCGGTAGAAGAGTGCGGAAATATGCTGGTGCTGGTTTCTGCACTGTGCCGCAAGGATAATGATTACACGTTTGCAAAGAATAATATTGAGCTTCTGAAAAAGTGGAGCGCCTACCTTGAAAAATACGGCGAGGACCCGGAAAATCAGCTTTGCACCGACGATTTTGCGGGACATATGCCGCACAATGTTAACCTTGCTGTCAAGGCTGTAATGGGTCTTGCGGGATTTGCGGATATACTGTCGGCAATCGGTGAAACAGTCGAGGCAGGGCGTGTATCGGATACGGCGAAACGC
The DNA here is from genome assembly GCA_934454655.1 of uncultured Eubacteriales bacterium. Lineage (GTDB taxonomy): Bacteria > Bacillota > Clostridia > Oscillospirales > Acutalibacteraceae > UBA737. Next base: position 34,565 of record CAKSFK010000007.1, read on the forward strand.
TATGCACAGTCAATTGTTTCAAGAGCAAGGAACCACGACGGCAGTTACAGGCTTGCGTTTGATGCGGAAAACACCTTCAGCCTTAAATACAACGCCGTTTGGGACAGACTTTGGAATACCGAACTGTTAGGCGAAGAATTTTATAAAGGTGAAATCGAAAGATACAAAAGGGAAGCACTGCCATACGGAATACCGCTTGACAGCCGCGCAAAGTATACCAAGTCGGATTGGGAACTTTGGGCTGCCTGCCTTACGGATAACAGGCAGGACTTTGAATTTATTGTTTCTCTTCTTTACAATGCCTATGATACTATGCATACCCGTGTGCCTATGACCGACTGGTATCACGCGGACACTTCCGATATGGTAGGCTTTAAGCACCGCAGCGTTCAGGGCGGACTGTTTATTAGGTTGCTTTTTGCCTAAGGATTATCCTTGACAATTGCTTTCTTATATGCTAAAATCAATATACTTGAGGGAGTGGTGGCGTTCATAAGCGAACGGCATCCCCGCCAATACCACCCCTGTACTCTTGAAAAACCGCTTATTTAGCGGTTTTTCGTTTACAAGGTGTTTTTCCGCCGAGCGTGTCAGCGGAAAACAAGATGCGGCGTAAACGCCGCAACAAAGTCAACCTTTGGTTTATCGACAGTCTGAGGACGCAGGCGCGATAAAGCGCGCCTGCGTCTTTAATTTTGTATAGGAGAGGATTTCGGGTGAGTTTTGTTGAATTGTTTTTAATTGCGGTGGGTCTTTCCATGGACGCGTTTGCGGTTTCCGTATGTAAGGGGCTGTCCACGCGACGGCTGTCCGCTCGCCATTATTTTATTATAGGCGCATGGTTCGGCGGCTTTCAGGCGCTTATGCCTACGCTCGGATACATCCTCGGCTCGACATTTGAAAAAAATATAACAAAATACGACCACTGGGTTGCGTTCGTGCTTTTGGCGTTTATAGGCGGTAATATGCTGCGCGAGGGCTTTTCAAAAGAAAGTGAAGAACAGAACAGCTCGTTCGGCTTTGCGGCAATGTCGGTTCTTGCGGTAGCCACCAGTATAGATGCGCTCGCCGTCGGCATTACGTTTGCGCTTTTGCCTGGCGTTAATATAGTGGCCGCCGTTCTTTTTATAGGCTTTACCACCTTCATAATTTCAGGTATTGGTCTTAAGGTCGGAAATATTTTCGGCTCAAAATACAAAAACGGTGCCGAGATTGTCGGGGGAATTATTCTTATACTTATAGGAATAAAAATATTGCTCGAACACCTCGGTATCATTAATTTTTAACATTTTGCATATTCCGTGTTTTACCGGTAAATAATACTAATAAAAATTATCGGAATGTCAGGGTGTTGCAGTGTGAATAAAAGATTTGCCGTAAGAATAATATCTTTTTGCGCGGCGGCGGCGCTTGCGGCGGGAGGTTACGCAATAAAGGCAAGGCGTCAGCTTGACCGTTACAGGCTTGAAATTCAAAACGGATATTCACGTACGCTGGATACGCTTAACGGAAGTGTGGAAAACATATACACCGCGCTGAGAAAGGCAGAATATATGACGGGTGCAAAGCAGGTAAGCAATATGGCGGCTCACCTTCTCACGGAAGCGCAGACCGCTAAAAACGCTCTTTCGCAGCTGCCGGCCGGTAACGGCGAGCTTACGGTGCTTAACAGATTTTTATCCCAAGTGGGTAATTACGCAATGTCGGTTTCAAAACAGCTTATATCCGGCGAAACCGCCGCGGCGGATTATGCGGAGAATATAGCCGTTCTTAAGGACGCCGCGCAAAAGATAACCGATGCAATATCCGCTTCGGATATTTCTTATAACAACCTGAGCGCGTGGGCTTACGAAATTGATAAAAAGCTGGACGCGGTGATAGATAAGGAGTCGCTTGCGGGTTCGCTGGACGGTCTTGAACAGGAGCTTTCGGATTTGCCGACTCTCGTGTATGACGGTCCCTATTCCGACCATATAACAACAAAAGAACCCCTTATGATAAAAAACGCAAATGCTGTTAATGAAACTCAGGCTCAAAAAACAGCCGCACTGGTCGCAGGAACCGAACCGCAGTCATTAAACAGTGACGGCACTGCCGAGGGTAAAATACCGGTATATCGCTTTTCGGGCGACAACGTTTCGGTAACCGTAAGCAAAAACGGCGGATATCCCGTTTATATGAGGAAAAGCCGTGCGGTAGGCGACAGCATACTTGAATACAGGCAGGTGCTTGACAAGGCAAAACGCTTTCTTGAAAAGCTGGAGCTTGGCGGGTTTACGGAAACCTATTATTTTACCGATGAGGGAGTTTGCGTTGTAAGCTTTGCTTATCTTGACGGCAGAACCGTTTGTTATACCGATTTAATTAAGGTCGGCGTTGCAATGGATAACGGAGATATAATGCTTTTTGAAGCAAGCGGTTATCTTACAAACCACACCGAAAGGGCGTTCAATTCGGTTGAAATATCGCCCGAAAAGGCGGCTGAGGTCATAAGCCCCGACCTTAGCGTCCGTTCAACGGCACTGGCACTTATTCCCACCGACAACGGCGGCGAGGTGCGCTGTTATGAATTTGTTTGCGAGGCAGAGGACGGGCAGGAAATTCTGATATACGTAAACGCCGTTACGGGCGAGCAGGAGGACATACTGATTCTTCTTAAAAGCGACGGCGGAACGCTTACAAAGTAACATTAAAAAACAAAACCGTCGGTTGAGTGTGCCAACATTATTAACGCGCTTAACCGGCGGTTTTTTCGGCGTGTAAATAATGTCTACTAAATATTTGCATTAGCAAATGCAATTATATAAAATCGAGTTAAAATCTCGATTTTATGGGTCAAAACCTTTGTTTTGACCGTCAGTATCCATTGATTGTTGCCTGATTTTAAAAAGAATCAAAATGTGATTCTTTTTAAAGTGCAAGGTTTTTTCGCAAAATTGCGCAAAAACCTTGCACCTGAACAATTCAAAAGTTTACACCAACATGCTCGGTTAAGGTACTTTTGAATTGTTCAGCAGTCATTAAATAACAAAAAGTGCCTTGACCGTACGTCAAGGCACCCGAATGGTGAAGACAAGTGGACTTGAACCACCGACCCCCTGCATGTCAAGCAGGTACTCTAACCAACTGAGCTATGCCTTCTTATGGAGCGGACAATGGGAGTCGAACCCACCCATTCAGCTTGGGAAGCTAATGTTCTACCGATAAACTATGTCCGCAAGCAACGGAAATATTTTATCACAACTCAGTGGAAATTTCAAGCTTTTTTTAAACGTTACCGCGGCATTATTTTTTTTATTTTCGGGTGGATCAGGTTCATATAAACCGCAGATACCCTTGAAATTGCGATATCGTAAAGCACAAAGACAATATTCCCCGCTATGAGAAAAATGTACTCGCTGTATTTTCCCAGAGTACCGAAATCTTCGGTTGAGATGCCGAAAACGCCCGCCAATAAGTAATATACGGTTAAAGCGGAAGCATTAAACACGGCAAATTTAATTATCCACTCGGGAACGGCTTTGCCTATTCTTTCAACAAGCGCCTTTACAATGGGGTAATACCCGAAAAGGCATATGTACATAAGTTTGCTTTCGGGCTCCGCAAAAATAAATATCAGCACGCTTGCCGCAAAATACGCGCAAAGCGCCCACCTAACACCAATCTCTATTACTATTACCATTGTTAAAAGACCTGTTATTGCGGGAATTGTATAGGTAAGGTAGGGAAAGTACGACAAAAGCATAAATACCGTGGATAAAGCAACGGCAATTCCGCAAAATGTCACCTTGAATGTATTGTTTTTCATATTATCAGCGGCAGCCTATACACGGGCAGAGGTTTCCGCCCATTGATTCACAGCAGCAGTCCGCGCAGACAAGCCCCTGACACAAATCGCAGGTGCTGCACTCGCCCGAGGTATTTCCGTAACTGCGGTACGGGTTATATTGTCTGTTCTGCTGGCGTGCCGCATTTTGCACCGCGTGCTGATATTCGGCGTTGGAGGGATCCATTCTCGATGCGGTGGTAAAGCTTGTAAACGCCTGGTCAAACCAACCGCGGCGGTAGAGAACCGTGCCGTTTAAGAAGTACCATTCGGCATCGCGCGACTGCGGCGGTACGCCGTCGAGCACCTCCTGAGCCTGTTCAAGTCTGCCTTGGTTAATAAGGTTACGCACATCCGGGAAAGAGGACGCCGTGCCGCTTGTGCTGTATCCGCCCCCTGTACGCTTTCCTGTTCTGCGTTCTTCCATTATGCGGTCATACGCTTCGTTTATTTCCTTCATTTTCTCGCCCGCAAGGTCGGAAAGGGGATTATCCGCATAATTATCAGGATGGTACCTTCGCGCCAGCTCCCTGTAAGCGTTTTTAATTTCATCATCGGTAGCGTTTCTCGAAACGCCCAGTACCGCATATGGGTCTGTCATATTTTAAGCTCCTTTTTAAAAGTATCTTCAAGTCCTAAGCATATAATGTTTCCGAGTATCGGCTTGTATTTTTTAATATCAAGAAGTTCAAATGCCTTTAAGGCTTCGTTTGAACACGTATATAACAGCGGCGCGATACGATTTTTAAAAAATTCAGCCGAAGGTTTGTCGCACTCAGCCTTAAGGCAGTTGAACGAGCCTGATTTAAGGTCGTCCTCAAGGTCGCACGCGGCGTCAATAATATAAATATATCTGCCCAAGCAATATCCCAGGCGCTCCAAAACCCGCTTTTGGCTTTTTTCATCACCGCACAGGCTTAAAAGCTTTGCCAATGCGGCGGCGGTAGGGTCGGCTGCTTCATCAAGAACGGTACAGCCGCCCGCTTCAATATTGTTTTGGTGTTTTATATATTCGGAAACAATATTCTCAATTTCGGGAAAATCCTTTGCCGCTTTTTTGCGCGCACGTGAAAAAAGAGGTTTAAGAGATACGTAAAAAGCTTTTTTTAAGCCCTTTTCGTCCTCAATGTTATCAAGCAGCTTGTAGTAAGACATTATCATTGCCGCGGCTGACGGCACTTCAAACGGCTCTGTGTTTTTGCAGAAATTGCATTTTTTAAGCGGGTTAAACGTGCAGTGCTTACGCTCGACAATATCACAGCCGCTTTTAAGCGACATATTAAGGAGGCTTAAAAACGTAAAGTCGTAGCTTAGCGTAAAACGTGACCATAGCCCGTACCTTCTGCCCATTGTGCGGCAAAGTGTGCAGTACACCGCACGGTAAGTTTCGTATTCGCGGATTTTAAGCTCCGGCTTGGCGATTCTTATATATCCGAACAATGCTTACTCACCCCATAGTATTTTATACCTTAAGCCTTAGGCATTGGTGAATAATGTGTAAATTAATGTCTACTGAATAATTGTATTAGCAAATGCAATTATATAAAATCGAGTTAAAATCTCGATTTTGTGGGTCAAAACCTTTGTTTTGACCGTCAGTATCCATTGATTGTCGCCTGATTTTAAAAAGAATCAAAATGTGATTCTTTTTAAAGTGCAAGGTTTTTTCGCAAAATTGCGCAAAAACCTTGCACCTGAACAATTCAAAAGTTTACACCAACATGCTCGGGTTAAGGTACTTTTGAATTGTTCAGCAGGCATTAAATTAAAGAAGATTTTTTAAGAATTTGCCTGTATATGACTCCTTGCAGGCGGCAATTTTTTCGGGCGTGCCGGTGCATACCACCGTTCCGCCCCTGTCGCCGCCTTCGGGTCCTAAGTCAATAATATGGTCGGCGGTTTTTATAACATCAAGATTGTGCTCGATAACAAGAACGGTGTTGCCTGCATCCACAAAGCGCTGTAAGACCTCAATGAGCTTGTGAACATCCGCCGTGTGCAGACCGGTTGTGGGCTCGTCCAGAATATACACGGTCTTACCTGTGCTTCGTTTGGAAAGCTCCGTGGCAAGCTTTACACGCTGTGCCTCGCCGCCCGAAAGGGTTGTTGCGGGCTGACCTATTTTTATATAGCCGAGTCCCACATCGTAAAGTGTTTTTAATTTGCGGTATATTTTAGGTATACTCTCAAAGAAAGCCATTCCCTCCTCAACCGTCATTTCAAGCACATCGTAAATGCTCTTGCCCTTGTATTTAATGCTCAGCGTTTCGCGGTTGTAGCGCTTGCCGTCGCACACCTCGCAGGGAACGTAAATATCGGGCAGAAAGTGCATTTCAATTTTTAAAATGCCGTCGCCCTGACACGCCTCGCACCTGCCGCCCTTAACGTTAAAGGAAAATCTGCCCGCTGTGTATCCGTGTGTTTTTGCATCTTTTGTTGAGGCAAACAGCTCGCGTATATCCCCAAAAACACCCGTATACGTTGCGGGGTTTGAACGCGGAGTCCTGCCTATAGGCGCCTGGTCGATGTTAATAACCTTATCAAGATTCTCAATTCCCTCAAAGGACCTATATTTACCCGGTATGGTTTTGGCTCTGTTAAGCTTGTTTGCAAGAGCCTTATAAACAACATCGTTAACAAATGAGGATTTGCCGCTGCCCGAAACACCTGTGACACAGGTAAATGTTCCGAGGGGTATTTTAACGTTAATCTTTTTAAGATTGTTTTCCTCGGCACCCTTTATTTCAAGGTATGCGCCGTTTCCTTTGCGCCTTTTTTTCGGAACGGGAATTTTTTTGCGCCCGGTAAGATAGTCGGAAGTTACCGAATCGGTGCATTTTTCAAGCTCCTCGACCGTGCCGGAGAACACAATGTTTCCGCCGTGTATACCCGCGCCCGGTCCTACGTCTACTATATAGTCCGCCGCGCGCATAGTATCCTCGTCGTGTTCAACAACAATAACGGTGTTGCCGAGGTCGCGCAGTCTTTTAAGCGTGCGGATAAGGCGCTCGTTATCGCGTTGGTGCAGACCGATGCTCGGCTCGTCGAGAATATACAGCACGCCCATAAGCGATGAGCCTATCTGTGTGGCAAGCCTTATGCGCTGGCTCTCACCGCCCGACAGCGTTCCCGATGAGCGGGAGAGGTCAAGATATTCAAGCCCCACGCTTTCAAGGAATGAAAGTCTTTCGTGTATCTCCTTTATGATGGGCTTTGCAATCATTTCATCCCGCTTGCCGAAATTAAGAGTCGAAATAAATTCAAGCTCATCCGTAACCGACATATCGCAAAATTCCTTTATGCTTTTACCTCCCACTGTTACGGCAAGATATTCGGGCTTAAGGCGCGCACCGTGGCAGTCGGGGCAGGGCAGAGCGGTCATATAGCTTTCAATTTCTGCACGGGCATAGTCGCTTGAGGTTTCCTTGTAACGGCGCTCAAGGTTGTTAATAACCCCTTCAAACGGCGCTTCGTAGATGCCTCTGCCAAGGTCGCCGCCGCGTTTAAGCTTAAGCTTAACATCGCCCGTGCCATAAAGCACGGCGTGCTTTACCTCTTCGGGCAGATCCCTGTATGGGGTGTTTATATCAAATCCGTAATGCTCAGCCAAACCGTTATAATACATTGTTGCAATTGTACCGGAATCGGGGTAGAACCATGAGTTAACGCCCCAGCCCGACGCGCGCAGCGCGCCGTCGATAAGTGACTTCGAATCGTCGTTTATTACAAGCGCGGGGTTGACCTTCATAAAAATACCGAGTCCCGAACAGGTGGGACACGCGCCGAACGGACTGTTGAAAGAGAACATTGTGGGCGTGAGTTCGGGTATGCTTATCCCGTGTTCCTCACAGGCAAAGCTTTGTGAAAACCAGAGCTCTTCGCCGCCGATAACGTCTGCCGCAACAAGACCGCCCGAAAGCTCCGTGGCGGTTTCAATGCTGTCCGCAAGCCGCGAGCGGATGTCATTTTTTATAACAAGTCGGTCAACAACGACCTCTATCATATGCTTTTTGTTTTTTTCAAGCTTTATTTCTTCTGAAAGGTCATAGATGTTTCCGTCTATTCTGGCTCTTACATAGCCCTGCTTGCGCGCTCTTTCAAGCTCCTTTGCGTGCTCTCCCTTTCTTGCCCTTACAATCGGGGATAATATCTGAATTTTTGTACCCTCGGGCAGTTCCATAACCCTGTCCACTATCTGGTCGGTCGTCTGTTTTTTTATCTCCTTGCCGCATACGGGACAGTGAGGTATGCCCACGCGCGCATACAAAAGCCTTAAATAATCGTAAATTTCGGTAACGGTACCCACCGTTGAACGCGGATTTTTTGATGTGGTCTTTTGATCTATTGAAATGGCGGGGGAAAGACCGTCAATGCTGTCAACATTCGGTTTTTCCATTTGTCCCAAAAACTGCCTTGCGTATGAAGAAAGGGATTCGACATACCGCCGCCTGCCCTCGGCATAAATTGTATCGAATGCGAGTGATGACTTTCCGCTCCCCGAAAGCCCCGTAAAAACGATCAGCTTGTCGCGCGGAATTTCAACATCCGCATTTTTAAGGTTATGCTCACGCGCACCTCTTATTATTATTTTATCGTTAGCCAAAAAAATTTCCCCTTTTATTACAGTATGCCCCACTAACGGCAAAAACATATGTTCGCATATAATTTTAACTCATTTCGGAAAAAAAGTAAACTGTTTTTTTAAAAAAGACTTGACAAAAACATATGAATGACGTATCATATGAATGTAAATTCAAATGAATGAATGTTCATATGAACGGAGGTTGAAATTTGAACGGTAAAATTCATAACCATGATGCATTGCTTAATTTAGTTAGGCAGGAGCTTCCGAAAGAGGAAATGATCTGCGATCTGGCTGATTTGTTCAAGCTGTTCGGCGATACAACGAGAATGAGAATTTTGTTTTCGCTTTTTGAGTCCGAAATGTGCGTTTGCGCCATTGCCGAGCTTTTAAGTATGACTCAGTCGGCAATATCGCATCAGCTTAAAGTTCTTAAGCAGAGCAATTTAATTGCCTGCCGAAGAGAAGGCAAAACAATATATTATTATCTTGCGGACGATCACGTAAGAACAATAATAGGTCAGGGATTTGATCACTTGATTGAAGAAAGGAAGAATAAAGATGAAAAAGGTATTTGAGCTAGAGGATCTGGACTGCGCGAACTGCGCCGCAAAAATGGCGGAGGGTATTAAGAAAATTGAGGGCGTTACATATGCCGACGTAAGCTTTATTTCCCAAAAGCTAACTCTGGAGGCGGACGACGATAAGTTTGATGAGATTGTTAAAAAAGTTGTTAAAACCTGCAAGAGAATTGAGCCTGACTGCGAGATAAAGATTAAATAACAACAGCATCGGAGGTTGGCTGTTATGAGCCGAAAACATAAAAAAAAGCTGATTCGCATAATCATTGCGGCGGTTTTGCTGGTTACCGTGGCGCTGCTGCCGCTTGACGGCGAATATAAGCTGTTTCTTTATCTTATCCCTTATTTTGTCATCGGTTACGATGTACTGTGGGGAGCGCTGAGAAACATTTTTCACGGTCAGATGTTTGACGAGCAGTTTTTAATGGCGCTTGCAACCGTGGGGGCTTATGCTTTAAAGGATTATAAAGAAGCGGTCGCCGTTATGCTTTTTTATCAGGTAGGGGAGCTCTTCCAGGGAATAGCCGTTGGTAAGAGCCGCAAGAGCATTGCCTCGCTTATGGATATAAAGCCCGATACGGCTACGGTTCTCAGAAACGGGGAAGAGCTAAAAATATCGCCCGACGGGGTGCAAAAGGGCGAAACCCTTGTTGTGCGCCCCGGCGAAAAAATACCGCTTGACGGCACGGTGCTTACGGGCAGCACAACCGTCAACACTGCCGCTCTTACGGGCGAAAGCCTGCCGCGCGACGTTGCCGCGGGAGATAAGGTGGTAAGCGGCTCGGTAAACCTTACGGGCGTTATAACCGTAAGGGCGGAGAGCCCGTATGCCGAAAGCACCGTTGCCAAAATTCTTGATCTTGTTGAAAACTCATCGGCAAAAAAGGCAAAAACGGAAAACTTTATAACCCGCTTTGCCAAGTATTACACGCCCTGCGTGTGCATAGGCGCTGTCTTGCTTGCGCTTGTTCCGCCGCTGATTGCGGGCGGGGAATGGAAGGAATGGATAACCCGTGCGCTTACCTTCCTTGTTGTGTCCTGTCCGTGTGCTCTGGTAATTTCGGTTCCGCTTTCCTTCTTCGGCGGAATAGGCGGAGCGTCGCGCCGCGGCATACTTGTCAAGGGAGCTAACTATATGGAGGTTTTATCCTCTGTTAATACGGTTGTGTTTGATAAAACGGGAACGCTTACAAAGGGAACGTTCAAGGTAACTGCCGTTCACCCCGAAAAAATCGGAGAGGACGAATTGCTTGACGTGGCAGCCGCCGCCGAAAGCTTTTCTAATCACCCCATTGCCGAATCGATTATTGCGGCGCATAAGGGTCATATCGATCACAGCCGCATCGGCAAGGTGACGGAACACGCCGGAATGGGCGTTGAAGCCGTAATAGACGGTGCGACAGTTTTTGTCGGTAACAGCAAGCTTATGGACAGCGTTGGTGCCGAGTGGCACGGCTGCCATATAGCGGGAACCGTGATACACATCTCCGAGGGAGCGGATTATTTAGGACATATTGTAATATCGGACGAAATAAAGCCCGACTCCGCAAAGGCTGTTAAGGACCTTAAATCCTGCGGCGTAAAGAAAACGGTAATGCTAACGGGCGACCGCCGCGAGATAGGCGAGGAGGTAGGCAGGGAACTCGGAATTGACGAGGTTCACGCCGAGCTTATGCCGGACGGCAAGGTTAAGGCGGTTGAAAAGCTTATTAAGGAAGGTTCGCTGGCATTTGTGGGCGACGGAATAAACGACGCACCGGTGCTTGCCCGTGCAGACGTGGGCATTGCGATGGGCGCTATGGGAAGTGACGCGGCCATTGAGGCGGCGGATATAGTGCTTATGGACGACAAGCCCTCAGAGCTGCCGGAGGCAATAAAAATTGCAAGAAGAACAATGCGTATTGTGTGGCAGAATATAATATTCGCACTGGGCGTTAAGGCTGTTGTGCTTGTTCTCGGCGCACTCGGATTTGCTAATATGTGGCTTGCAATTTTTGCGGACGTGGGTGTTACGGTTATTGCAATTTTAAATGCAATGCGTACAATGAAAACTAAATTGAAATAACAGCAAGCCGCCGTTATCGGATATTTCCGATAACGGCGGTCTTTTGTTTTGAATATCAGTTGTGATAAAGCTTTTTTGTCTGGTAGGTCGCCTCGCAGGTCATATTAACCCCCAGTTTTCTGAAAACCTGCTCGTCCACGCGGGAGAGGATAACACTTGAATGTGCCTCCAGTCCCGAAAGCTTTTTTGCCTGATTTAATGCTTTTGCCGCGTTTTCGCTTGTTGCGGCACTCATTGAAAGGGCTATCAGAATTTCGTCGGTGTGGAGTCTGGGATTGTGATTTCCCATAATTTCGGTTTTAAGGCGCTGTATCGGCTCAATTACCGTGGGTGAAATAATTTTTATTTCGTCCGGGATACCCGCAAGCTCCTTTAATACATTCAAAAGCATAGCCGAGGCAGGCCCTAAAAGGCTTGACGTCCTTCCAGTTACGATTTTTCCGTTCGGCATTTCAATTGCCGTTGCGGGCGCGCCGGTAAGCTCTGCCTTGTTAAGCGCTGCCGCAACAACGGGACGGTCCTTAACGGAAACACCCACCTGATTCATAAGGAGTTCTATTTTAGGAGCGTCGTTTTGTTCGGAAAGACCCTGCCTTGAGCTTACTAGCGCCGAATAATAGCGCCGTATTATTTCCTGCTTTGCGGCATTCGAAACGGCGTCGTCGTCCACAATGCCGAAGCCCGCCATATTTACCCCCATATCGGTTGGGCTTTTGTAGGGCGATTTGCCGAGTATTCCTTCAAGCATTGCGTTAAGCACGGGGAAAATCTCAATGTCCCTGTTATAGTTAACGGCGGTTTTTCCGTATGCCTCTAAATGGAATGGGTCTATCATATTAACATCGTTAAGGTCTGCCGTGGCGGCCTCGTAGGCAACATTGACTGGGTGTTTTAACGGTATGCTCCATATAGGGAAGGTTTCAAACTTTGCGTAGCCCGCTTTAACGCCGCGTTTATGCTCGTGGTAAAGTTGGGAAAGACAGGTTGCCATTTTGCCGCTGCCGGGTCCCGGGGCTGTTACAACAACCAGCTTGCGCTCGGTTTTGATGTAATCGTTTTTGCCGAAGCCCTCACCGCTTATTATGTGGGGAATGTTTGCGGGGTAATCCTTAATGGGGTAGTGGCGGTAGACCCTTACACCGAGCTTTTTAAGCCTGTTTTCAAAGGCAAGAGCCAGCGGCTGTCCCGTGAACCGTGTTATAACAACGCTCCCGACATAAAGACCTATGCCGCGAAAGGCGTCTATGAGTCTTAATGTATCAAGGTCATACGTTATGCCAAGGTCGCCGCGGCGTTTGTTTTTTTCAATTGCGTCGGCATTAATTGCAATTACAATTTCGGCGTCATCACGCAGTTCAAGCAGCATTTTAACCTTTGCGTCCGGCTCAAAGCCCGGCAAAACGCGCGCCGCGTGGAAATCGTCGAACAGCTTGCCGCCGAATTCCATATAAAGCTTGCCGCCGAACATTGCTATTCTGTCACGTATATTCTGCGACTGAAGCTCAATGTATTTTTGATTGTCAAATCCCTTTTTCATTATTCCTACCCCTGTAAATTTCAATTATTTTTTCCGCTCTTCTTGTTATCATATCGGCAAGCGCCGCCGGGCTTACAACCTTTATGTTTTCGCCGTAGCCCATAACCCAGCTTACAAGCGCTTCCGATAAAGCCGCATTAACCGTAAAACCGAATGTATCGTCGGTTACGTTTTTAATAAATATATTTTCACCGAATCTGTCGTATACCTGCTCGGTCATTTTTTTGCTGCAGCAAAACTCAACTTCGGTAAGTTCACCGCCGTACATTCCGAACAGCCTTGAGGTATAGTCCGCCGTATCGAAAAAATCGCGATACGGGCTCACCTCGGAAAAACGGCGGCTTTTTTCATCGGTAATTTTTACCGAGTACATTCTGTCAACACGCAGGTGGATAAGATTGTCATATTTTGCGTAATTGCCGATAACGTAGTAGTGATCGTCCTGCCATGTCAGCGCATATGGGCTGATAACCATATTTTTAAGCGATAAAACAGGCTCTCTGTTGTCGGACAAAACACGCCCCGCATATTGAAAGCTTATTTTTTTTGCCGCGGATATTGCCGTGCTTATTTTATCAATACTGTAAAATATCTGTTCGTTTCCGCATTTGGAGTCGGCGGCAAAATAGACCCGTTTTTCCCGCTTTTTCGCACGATATTCGGAAACAAATCCGTCAAGCTTTTTAATAAGCTCGCGTGTTTTTTGCGGGCTTATAAATTTTGCGGTTCTCACCGCGTCGGTTAAAAGGTATATTTCGGGTTCTTCAAATTCCCGCGAGGCTAAAAACCATCCGCGCGGATAGGGGGATTTTACAATGTCAAATCCGTAATCGCAGAGAGCCGCAATATCGCGGTATACGGATTTTCTCTCCGCGGGTATGCCGTTTTTTTCAAGCTCGGCGCAAATCTCCTTTGCCGTTACCGGGTGGTCCTCATCGCTTTTCAGCCGCAAAAAATCAAGTATGTAAAAGGGCTTCAGCCTTTGGGCGTGTTCTCTTGCCACTTGCGTACATTCTCCTTAAACTCATCGGGTGTGAACATATTATTCAAAACATCAAGCATAGCCGAGGGGGAAAGGCTGTCGGGCAGGGATAAAAAGCTTAAAAGACTTTTTCTTGCTTCCGCGCTGTTTTCTCTGCCCGAAAGCCCTGCCGAAAACATATCCGCCTTTGTTATTTTGCCGTTCGTACCGCTCTTTTCGGCATTGACGCCGCACCTTAAAAGCGCTTGTTCGATTATCTCGGGCGTCATACCCTCAACGCCCAGATTGCCCTCTTTTGAAGGGGCGCTTTTCCGTTTTTCCTTGCCGCTGATTTTCGGAACGTAAACGTTGATAATTTCGGCATCGCCCGCAATTTTTTTAACATAAGAGCGTATAACGGCTCCCGCGCTGTCCGAATCGGTCATAATAATAATGCCGTTTTTCTTAGCAAGACTTCGTATCATACGGCATTTCTCGGGGTCTTTAAAAATTCTGAAACCGTTTGTGGGGATTATAAGCGCGTCAATCACGTTTTCAAGCGTAATTTTATCGTATTTTCCCTCAACAATAACAGGCTGCTCAAGTGTTATCAACAGATTCACCCTTTGAGATAATATAAATAAGCCTTACAATAAGCTGTTCAAGCGCCGCGCGCGGGTCTGTTCCGAAGGATTTAAGCGCGTTATCGCACTTTACCAGCGCGTCAAAGCTTAAAGAAAAACGTTTTTTGTCAAGCCTTGAAAGGTTTGCGGCAGCCCTTTCCAGTACAAATTCTCTGCCCTTATAGCCGAAAATTTCCGCGGCGTCCTTAAGGGTTTTGCCCGCGGCTTTGCACAGAAATACTCTGTACATATCAACATAAGCCGACGACACGGAGTAAAGCACGGTGATGGGCTCTATTTTCATAAAAAACAGGTCGTCAAGCAGTTTTAAGGCAGAGTCCGCGTTAAGGCTTAATATGCTTTTTGAAAGGTTGTAGACCGAGGCGTCAACCGTTTTTGCACAGACAAGCTCCGCCGTTTGCTTTGTTATAATTCCGCCGGGGTTGTAAAAACAAAGCTTTTCAAGCTCGCACACAAGCGTATTTATATCGTCGCCGACCGACTCGACAATGTACCTTGCCGTAGCCGAATCCAGCCGACACCCGCGCTTTGCCGCCCCGTCGGAGAGCATTTTAATAAGCTCGGGTGTTTTGCGGTGGTTAATTTCCGCCGCAATACCGCCGCTTTTTTCCGCCGCGGCAACAAGCTTTTTAAATCTGGCGCTTTTCTTTGCGTCAAATTGTAAAGCGTCAAACCATATAATAAGCACGGCGGTGTCGTTGCTATCCTCCGCTAACAGGCACAGGCGGTCAAAATCCGATTTCGCGCAATGCTCAAAGTCGTAATCGCAAAGAATGTTACATTTTCTGTCTGCCATAACGGGCAGCTGAACGGCGGAGTCGTACACATCCTGCAAATCACAGTCGGAATTAAACCTTGAATAGTTGAAAAGATCGCTTTTATCGGCAACGGCGCCCGCAATTTTATCAACGTACATTTTTTTTAGGTATCCGTCGTCGCCGGTAATTATAAAGCAGGGAATATGAGCGCCGCTTTTAATAACTGCTTTCAGCCTATCTTCGTTAATCAGCGCCATTTAAGCTTTCCTCCGCCCTCATGAATAATTTTTTCATCCATTTCCTTTAATCTTAACATATCTTTACTTTTTTTACAAGCAAATAAAAGAATAATAACGCCGCAAAGCAGAAAAAGCGACAAATAAAATGAAAATTTACCCACCGTGACCGTTGAAAACGGCATTGAACCGAAAAATGTTATAACGCTGTTCATATATTTTGCAAGAATACCTGCCGCAAGGAAAAACGGATAAGCGGCAAAGGGAAGAAAGGCGTTTATAAACAGCGCGACGGCGGCGAGCGTCAGGGCGGATGTTGCCGCAAAGGATATAAGCAGGTTTGTTATAACCGAAACGGTTGAAATATATCCGTAAATGTAAATAACAACCGGCAGAGTAAACAGCATTGCCGAAAGCGTTACGGCTATTGCGGAAATTATCCGCTTGGCAAATCTTCCGGCAGGAGTCGCCGGTGTTTTTATTCTCAGGGAAACGGGAACCGCAACGGTTATTATCCCGAGTGTTGAAAGCACGGACAGCTGAAACGAAATATTAAATACCGAAAACGGCTCGGCTGCCAGCATAATCGTAACTGCCGCTCCCAGCGAGTTTTCGGGCGTTGGGTCATCTTTAAAGCATAAGCTTAAAGCAAGAATTATGTAACAAAGACCTGCGCGAAGTACGGATTTTGTAAACCCGCACAGGGCTGACATAAATATTACCGTCAGAAAAATAACAAGCGCCTTTACAAAACGGTTGCGGGTAAATCTGTTTGTTATCAGTGTGACAAGGGTTACTATTGTTGTTAAATGCAGACCGGAAACCACCATAATATGGCTTACACCCGCGGCTTTGATAAGGGAATAAAATTCATCGGTTATATAACCCGAATCTCCGTAGACCAATGCGATAAGGGTTGATGCTTCGCCGTAACCGACGTTCCCGAACAGTGAACGTCTAATAGATTTTCTCAGCCGTAAAACCGCGGCAAGCACCTTATCGGGATTACCGCCGCTGCTAATATCACCCGTTATACTGCCGCTTAAATATACGCTGTCCGAATACCACGAAAGTTTATAATCGTCATTCATTGCTTTAAGCTTTACCGACGCATATATCCTGTCGCCGAGTTCGGGTACACTGCCGTTTCCGTATGCGGAGATGCGGGTCCCGTTTCGTATTCCTTCACAGTTATTCGCCTCAATAACCGCATGATAATAATCGCCGCGTTCTTTCGGTTCTTCGGTAACAATAAAACTGCCGCTCAACTCGCACCCGTCAAGCATATTCAGCTTATTAATTCTTGTGAGCGTCACCATAACCGAACAGCAAACCAGAACGGCTGCAAACATAACGGTAAGATATTTAACTTTTACACGGCGTGCGGCTGAAACAAAGAAGAGAAAGATTGCCGCAATGCCGAGGATAAACACGGTTATTCCCGAATAATAGCCTATAATGCAAATTACACAGCATATAAAACCCGCAAGCAGCATAGGCCGCATTTTAAAATAGTCCGTCATTTCAAAAAAGCCTACTTTATCATTTCCTCAAACTGAGCCTCGTCAATAACCGTAACGCCGAGCTTTGCCGCCTTTTCAAGCTTGCTTCCGGCTTCCTCTCCCGCGAGAACATAGGCGGTTTTTTTGGAAACGGACGAGGAGGTTTTTCCGCCGAACGATTCAATAATCTCAGCCGCCTCGTTTCTTGTGTAGGTTGGCAGTGTGCCGGTAAGCACAAATGTCATTCCGGAAAAGCGGTTGTCCTTTAATTCTTTAAGGTATTGCATATTTACACCGCATTCCTTAAAGCGTTCGATCATTGCGTGGGTTTCGGGCAGGGAAAAGAATTCGTAAGCCGAACGCGCGAGTATTTCACCGAAGCCGTCAATACTTTCAAGCTTGTCCGCGTCAGCCGACATAACGGCGTCAATATTGCCGAAATGCTCTGCCAAAAGCGCCGCCGCCTTACTGCCTATGTGGCGTATTCCCAGAGCATATATAAGCCTTGAAACATCGTTGCCTTTGGATTTTTCTATTGCGGCTTTAAGGTTTTCAACGGTTTTTTCTCCCGTTCGTTCAAGTTCTAAAACGCGGTCGTAGTCAAGGCGATATATATCGTCGATATTCTCAATAAGGCCGTTGTTTAAAAGCTGTTCAAGAACCGCGGGACCCAGCCCCTCAATATCCATAGCGTCACGCGAAGTAAAGTGTATAAGGTGGCGCAGTATCTGAGCGGGACAGTCCGCATTGGTGCAGCGAAGCACCGCTTCGCCCTCTTCTCTTGTAACGGGCGAGCCGCACGAAGGGCAGAACTTCGGCATTTCATACGGTACTGCGTCCTTCGGGTGGGATTTTACCGAAAGCACTTCGGGAATAATATCTCCCGCCTTGCGTACAATTACCGTATCTCCCAGTCTTATGCCTTTTTGCAGAATAAAATCCTCGTTGTGAAGCGTTGCGCGGCTTACCGTTGTGCCGGCAAGCGTTATCGGGTCAAAAACCGCTGTAGGGGTGAGAGCACCCGTTCTTCCTACGTTTATTTCAATGCTTTTAAGCACCGTTTCTTTTTCCTCGGGCGGAAATTTAAAGGCAACCGCCCATTTGGGGTATTTAGACGTACTTCCCAGTTCCTCACGGTAGGAAAGGCTGTCAACCTTAATTACCGCGCCGTCAATGTCATACGGCAGCGAGCCGCGCGAAGCGCCTATGCGCTCAACCTCGGCAACGGCGCTGTCGGTATCGGTGCATTTTTTATATGTCGGCAGGGTGTGAAAACCGAGGGATTTAATAAAATCCAGAGTTTCTATGTGCGATGTAAACTCTCTGCCGGTAATGCGCTGAATGTTAAACACAAAAATATCAAGTTCGCGTTCTGCGGTGATTTTCGGATTCTTCTGCCTTAAAGAGCCCGCCGCCGCGTTGCGCGGATTCTTTGCCGCCGCCTCGCCTGAGTTTTCCTGCTTTTTCACAAGTCTTTCAAAGCTTTCGCGCGGCATATAGACCTCGCCTCTTACCTCTAACTCTCCGTCAAATCTTATGGCTTTGGGTATCGATTTTATTTGCAGCAGGTTTGCGGTTACATCCTCTCCGGTAACACCGTCGCCCCGCGTTGAACCGCGGAAGAACAGCCCGTCTTTATATTCAAGCGATACCGAAAGGCCGTCAATTTTAGGCTCAACCGAAAGCGCTGTGTGCGACAGGTCGATTTTATCGCAAAACTGCCTTAACTCATCGGTGCTGAAAACATCCTGCAGGCTCTCCATTTTTATCGCGTGCGTAACGGGAGAAAAAAGCTTGAGCGCCGCCCCGCCGACAGTCGCGGTAGGGGAGTCCTCGCGTTTGAACTGCGGGAATTCGTTTTCAAGCGTTTCCAGCTCTCGCATCATAGCGTCGTACTGATAGTCCTCAATTTCAGGCGCGTCGTCGATATAGTACTTTTTGTTGTGGTACTTAAGCGACTCGCTTAATTCTTTAATTTTCTCTTCGGCGGTTTTAATGTCCATTTTTACACCTGAATTTCCGATTGATTTTTTCTGCGGTCTGCGGTTATTCCGCGGGAACGGCGCCGTAATCGTTTATCAGTCCCGCGGTTTCGTCCCCCGCGTTTTCAATTACCTGAGTAAACGCCTCGGGCGTTTTGCCCACTATTACCGTCTGCGCCGCAATTACGGAGGTTGAAACCTTTATCGGCTTTTTATACCACGCGGCAACAAAGCTGCCGCCGATGTCAACATCTATCATAACAAGGTGAAGCACCTGGTTAATGCCCGCAGACTTAAACTCGTGCGAAAAATCCGTCACGGCGGTTGCGGTAAGCTGCATTTTAAAGTGAACCTTGGGACCTACGGCATTTGTGTATGAATTTGAAAAAAATGTCCCGAGCGGTATATACAGGTCATAGTATTCTCTGCTGTCGATAATATCCGAAAGCCTTAGGGATATAAGACTTTTAAGGGAGTTTATCTTGGCAATATCGGTTTCCGCACTTGTAACGTTCCCGTCGCTGTCGCGCGACAGTGTTATTATATCCGAATATGTCACGTTTTCCTCGTTTAAAATCTGAAGCACCGCCTCGTTTGCGGCGTTTATAAGCTTTGTTTCGGCAACGCTTACGGCGTACGATATAACTATCGGGCGCATCTTAAAAAACGATAACGCAAATACGGCGGCTATTGCCGATAATATTGCAATAAAACGCAGAAATACCGTATTATCCCTGTATTTTCTTTTTTTCATAACCCTCACGCCCTTTTTCTCTAACATTTTACGGAGTAAACGGGCGTTTTGCCAACAAAAAATTTATTTGTGCGTTAATACCGCGCTTTCGGCGGAATTTTCACCGTTTAGGGTTATACTGTTTTCTCTGTTTTTATCCTCAAGCTCTGCCCTTGCGTTTGCAAGCATAAGTTTTATGCGGTTTTCCTGATTGACCTTTGAAGCGCCCGAGTCATAGTCAATGGCAACAATGTTCATATCGGGATTTTTTTCTTTAAGCGGTTTCATCATACCCTTGCCGCATATATGGTTCGGCAGGCACCCGAACGGCTGGGTGCAGACAATGTTATGCACGCCCTCATCGTTCAGTTCAAGCATTTCGGCAGGCAACAGCCAACCCTCGCCCATTTTTGTGCCGAAGCCCATAAAATCCCGTATTAAGTCCATTGTGTGAGCAATTGGCGTGGGCGGTGTGAAGTTGCTGTTGTTTTTTATAATTTCAATTATCTCGTTTTGCTGCTTTTTAAGGTAACTAAACACAAAGCTTAACAGCGGTTTCCGCGCCTTGTGCAAGCCGTAAAGCTCAATATCGGAAAGATTGGAAACTATGCAGTACATAAAGAAGTCAAGGAGTCCCGGCACTACAACCTCGGCACCCTCGTCAATTAAAAACTGCTCGAGATTATTGTTGCCCAGCGGCGAATATTTAACGTATATCTCACCGACAACACCGACCTTGACCTTTTCCGTTTTTTCCATGGGAATTTCCGCAAAGCGCGAAAGTATCATTTTGCAGTTTTCCTTAACCTTTTTAAAGGAGACACCCTCCGTTTGCATTTTGTCCGCAAGCAGTGCCGTTAATTCATCGGCAAGCTGTTCTGTCCGCCCTTTGTTCTTTTCGTACGGCTTGCATTGGTTCACAAGGCTTAAAAGCAGATCGCCGTAAATTATTCCGTAAAAAAGCCTGTGAATCATAGACACGGTAGGCTTGAATCCGGGGTGATTTTCGAGCCCGGACAAATTGAGCGATATTACCGGTATGTATCCGTACCCCGCGCGTTCAAGCGCTTTTCTGAGCAGAAATATGTAGTTCGAGGCGCGGCATCCGCCGCCCGTCTGAAACAGTATGAGCGCGGTTTTTTGCGGGTCGTATTTGCCGGAGTTAAGCGCGTCGATAAACTGACCGATAACAAGTATAGCGGGGTAGCATGTGTCGTTGTGAACATATTTTAAACCTGTTTCGATTATTCTGTGACCCGAGGTTTCAAGCAGTTCCATTTTGTACCCGTAGCTTTCAAAAATCTTTAAGAATATTTTGAAGTGGCGGGGGAGCATATTCGGCACAAGAATGGTGTATTCCTTACGCATTTCTTCCGTAAAGGGTATGTACTTACGTTCTTCCATTTTTCTCGCTCCTTTCGTTAAGCGCGCCTATGAGCGAACGCAGTCTTATTTTAACAGCGCCGAGGTTTGTAATTTCGTCAATTTTAATTTGGGTGTAGAACTTGCCGCGGCTTTCAAGTATCTCACGCACCTCGTCGGTTGTTATGGCGTCCACACCGCACCCGAAGGATACCAGCTGCACAAGCTCCGTATCCTTATGCTCTGCGGCGTAGCGTGCGGCACGGTAAAGCCTTGCGTGATAAGTCCACTGGTTTAAAACCTTAACCGTGAGCGGCTCGGCAAGCGCAAAAACGCTGTCCTCACTCACCACGGCAAACCCCAGCGAGTTTGCAAGCTTATCAATGCCGTGACCTATTTCGGCGTCAATGTGGTAGGGTCTGCCGGCTAATATCATAATCCGTTTGTTGTTTTCCCGCGCAAACTCGAGCGCGCGCCTGCCCTCGGCTTTCACGGCGTTCATATATTCGCCGTATTTTTTCAATCCGTAATTAACGGCGGAACGAACCTCGGATTTTTTAATTCCGTCATAGCGGCGGCTTAAGTAATCAAACAGCTCGTTTGCAAGTTCCTTCTTGCTGTTTATGTTAAGGTAAGGATACAAAAATTTAACGTTCCTAAGTTCCTCAACGTTGCCGTTCAACAGCTCGGAATAGTAAGCCACAACCGGGCAATTGTAATGATTGTCGGTCATTTTTTCATCCATATTGTAGGTAAGGCAGGGGTAAAAAATTGCGTCAACACCGCTTGATATCAGCGTTTCAATATGCCCGTGCATTATTTTTGCGGGGTAGCACGCCGTGTCGGACGGGATTGAAAACTGTCCCTTTTCATATATCCTGCGTGTGGACATAGGGGATACCTTAACTTCAAAACCCAGTTTTGTGAATAATGCGTGCCAAAGCGGCAAAAGTTCGTACATTCCAAGCGCCAAAGGCATACCCACCGTGCCGCGCGAACCCTTTTCGGATTTAAGCGAGGTAAGATAATTGCGCTTGAATTCGTAGAGGTTGGGCAGCTGCTCGCCCGCGGCCGATTTGCCCAGACCCTTTTCGCACTGGTTGCCGGAGATGAATTTTTTGCCGTCGCCGAATGAATTAACGGTCAGTCTGCAATGATTGGTGCAGCCCTGACATATCGCAGACTTTGCCGTGTGTGTAAAGGCTTTTAAGGCTTCACGGGAAATAATGCCCGATTTTTGAAGTTTTTTTGAGTAAAGCGCCGCGCCGTACGCGCCCATAAGCCCCGCTATGGACGGGCGAATTGCGTTGTGACCGATTTCGCGTTCAAAGGCGCGCAGTACCGCGTCGTTGTAAAATGTTCCGCCCTGAACAACGATTTTTTCGCCGAGCTCCGCCGCGGACGAGGCTCTTATAACCTTATAAAGCGCATTTTTAACGACGCTTATCGAAAGACCCGCGGAAATATCCTCAACCGTAGCGCCGTCCTTTTGGGACTGCTTGACCGAGGAGTTCATAAACACCGTACAGCGGCTGCCGAGATCGACAGGCGCCGTGCCTTCTAAGCCTTTTGCGGCAAAGTCGGCTATTGAATATCCCATTGCCTTTGCAAAGGTTTCAAGAAACGAGCCGCAGCCCGAGGAGCAAGCCTCATTAAGCATTATGCTGTCTATCGCGCCGTTTCGTATTTTAAAGCACTTAATATCCTGACCGCCTATGTCTAGAATAAAGCCGACGTCCGGCTCAAAATATTTTGCCGCGGTGTAATGCGCTATTGTTTCAACAAGACCTAAATCAACCGAGAAGGCGTGCTTTATAAGTTCCTCGCCGTAGCCCGTAACCGCTGAACCCGCAATTGTAATTCTGCCGCCGCATTTTTCGTAAATTTCTGTTAACTGCTCGCGCACAATTTCAACCGGATTTCCGCCGTTTGAGGAGTAGTATGAATAAAGAATTTCGTTATTGTCATTCAGCAGGCACAGCTTTGTTGTGGTAGAACCGCAGTCAATTCCGAGATATGCTTTGCCGCTGTATTCGGCTATATCCGCATTCTTTACCGTGGCTTTGCCGTGCCTTGTTTTAAACTCATCATATTCCTCTTTGTTTGCAAAAAGCGGCTTGAGCCTTCCTTTTCCTGAGGATACGCCCGCCGCGTTTTCAACAAGGCTTAAAAGCGCGTCGGCGGTAAAGACGGGCTGTTGCTGTTCGGCATAGTACGAAGCGCCCAGAGCCACCGCAAAGCGCGCGTATTCGGGGAAAACGGCATGTTCGTCGTCAAGCTTGAGCGTTTCTTTGAATCTCAGCCTCAGCCCGTGGCAGTAATAAAGGGGGCCTCCCAAAAAAAGCACCTTTCCGTCAATCTTCCTGCCCTGTGCCAGACCCGCAACAGTCTGGTTGACAACCGCCTGATAAATGCTTGCCGCAACGTCCTCCTTGCGCGCGCCCTGGTTTAAGAGCGGCTGAATGTCGGTTTTGGCAAAAACGCCGCACCGCGAGGCAATAGGGTAGAGCCTGCCGGCATTAAGGCTTAATTTGTCAAGCTCATCAACCGTGACGTTAAGCAGTGTTGCCATCTGGTCAATAAAAGCGCCCGTGCCGCCCGCACAGCTGCCGTTCATTCGCTCGTCAATGCCGCCTTTAAAGAATATTATCTTTGCGTCCTCTCCGCCGAGCTCAATAACGCAGGACGTATCGGGCTCGCGCAGTTTTACAACCTGCGCCGTGGCAAAAACTTCCTGCACAAACGGTATATGCGCCGCCTCCGCAAGGCCAAGTCCCGCAGAGCCCGAAATTGAAGCTTTTATTTCACTGTCGCCCGTAATGTCCTTAACAAGGCGCAGGAGCTCGGCGGTCTTTTCCCTTACCATGGAAAAATGGCGTTCGTAACGTTCAAGCACCGTGTCATTACCGCGGCGAAGCACGATTTTTGCGGTGGTTGAGCCTATGTCTATTCCAAGCGAATATTCCGCGCGGAAATTATCTGTCATGGCGTAATGCTCCTTAATGGATATTTCATTATATTATACAATATTTTTGTCGAAAAAACAATTATAAAATTGCAAATTCATTTTAAATTGTTATCAATTTTACGGCGCAAAAAATACCGACGGCGGCAAGAGGGAGGAGTGTATCCCTCTTGCCGCCGTCGGGTTTAATAAATATCGGTTTCTCAGTCGAGGAAATCCTCGTTAAGCGTTACACCGAATTCTTTTGCGATAGCGCGAAGATTATCGTCCGAAATTGTCTGGCGTATGCCTTTTCCGCACGAAAGCGCCTTAACGTATATTTCGGCTGCCTTTTCGATCGTATGCATAAGCCCGAAGGTAATGTCAAAATCGGGTCCGGAAACAAACAGTCCGTGATGCGCCCACACCGCTGCGTCATATTTTTTCATAAGCTCGCTTGTGGCAAGTGCTATATCACTGCCGCCGGGAACCATCCACGGAACAACGCCCACGCCGCCCGGGAATACAACGGGACACTCGGTGGCACTGGTCCACAGCGCCTTTGTGAAATCCTTGTCAGTAAGGGGCAGAACAAACGTCAGGGCAATAACATTAGCCGGGTGCGCGTGGTATATAACGCGGTATTCACCGTTTGTTGCCGCCTTTCTTACGCTGTGGTTCATAAAGTGGCTCGGAAATTCGCTTGTGGGCCTGCCGCCCTTGCAGAGTCCCCAAACTATGCGGTAACTGTCGCCCGCGTCATTTATTTCAACAATGCAGATGTTGTCCTGCGGGGCTAAAATTACGTTGCGGAAAAATTTGCCCGAACCCGTGGCAATAAAATATTCACCCTTAAGGTTGTCTGCCTTAACACCCATATTGACCCAGGGCTTATCCGTCTTGAAGTAAGGACGGCACTCCTCAACCTCTTCGGGACGCATACGGTATGTAAGGTTACCGCCGTTGCGCTCGTGCCAGCCCTGCTCCCAACCGTCGTTACACATACGAATATAGTCTTTTATTACTGCTATATCAAGTATACCCATTATAATTAACCTCTTTTACTTAAAACTTCTGTTTCATACTTTTTAATTTCATCAAACCACTCAGAGCCGGCGGTTACGCCGCACTGACGGCAGTATTCTTCCCAAACATCCGCAAACGGAAGCATTTTGGCCTCTTCCTGTTTAACCATAAGTTCGGTAAATTTGCCTTCGTCCTGAAGTTTTTTGAATTCGCCGTTCGGCAGGCACATAGCGCTCAGAAGAGCCTTTTGCCAACTGCGGAAACCGACTGTCCACGCGGAAATGCGGTTTATGCTTGCGTCAAAAAAGTCCAGTGCCATATAAACCCTGTCAAGCGCGTTGTTGCGAACAACCTCTTTGGCCATTTCCCTGGTTTCGTCCTCAAACAGCACCACATGGTCGGAGTCCCAGCGAACGCCTCTTGTAATGTGGAGCGCTAGCTCCGGGAAGAAGCAGAGGAGAGCGGGTATCTTATCGGAAACAAACTCTTGGGGATGGTAATGTCCGTTATCCATAAGCGGCAGAACGCCGTGGTGTGTGGCGGCAAAGCTTAACGTGAACTCGGCACTGCCCGCCGTGAAAGACTCAACCCCTATGCCGAAAACCTTTGATTCAACGCAGGGCTTTACCATTGCGGGATCGTGCGGTTCGGAAATAATCTCTTCAAACGATTCCTTGTATCTTTGGCGCGGACCCATTCTGTCAGCCGGGATATCCTTGTAGCCGTCGCCCGCCCAAATGTTCATAACACAGGGAATACCGGTTTCCTCCGCAAAATACTGCGAAATTCTAATGCACGCTTTGCCGTGGTTTATCCAAAAACGGCGCACGGTTTCATCGGGGCTGGAAAGTGTAAGACCGTCCTTTACCATCGGGTGCGAGAAGAACGTGGGGTTAAAATCAATTCCCATATTTCTTTTTTTTGCGTACTCAACCCACTTTTTAAAGTGTTTCGGCTCAAGCTTGTCACGGTCAACAAACTCGCCGTCCTCAAAAATAGCATAGCTTGCGTGAAGATTAAGCTTCTTTTTGCCGGGGCAAAGCGACATCGCCTTGTCCATATCCTGCATAAGCTGTTCGGGTGTGGTTGCTTTACCGGGGTAATTTCCCGTTGTTAAAATGCCGCCCGAAAGAGCGTCCTTGCTGTCAAAACCGCCAACATCGTCCCCCTGCCAGCAGTGAAGAGAAACAGGCACTGTTTTAAGCTTTTTAATTGCCGCGTCTGTATCAACACCGTACCGTGCGTAACTTTTTTTTGCTTCTTCGTATCGTGACATATGTATACCTCCGTGCATTTTAACTCGATTTTATATAATTGCATTTGCTAATGCAATTATTCAGTAGACATTAATTATATACCAACGGGCAAAAAAAATTAAGGACATTACTTTTTAATAATAATGTCCTTATTTAAGTTTACGGTATTCTTTCGGGCTCATACCGTATTTTTCGGTAAAAATTCTGTAAAAATAGCTTGTGTTTTCATAGCCCACCATAACAATTATATCGCTCACCGAAAGTGCGGTGCTCTTAAGCAGGGCCGCAGCCTTGGCAAGCCGCTTTTCCATTAAATGCTCCTTAAAGGTCTTGCCGGTGACTTCTTTTACCGTGTTGCTTACATATGCGGCGGAAACATTGCAGCGCTCTGCCACGCGGCTCAGGCTTGCGTTTGTGTAGTTCTGCTCAACCTCCGTCAGCGCCGCCATAACAATGGTGTCGGTCACGGTGTCGGTTTCGCCCGCTACAAGACGGTCGGTAAGACCGAGCAGCTGTAAAAACAACAGACCCATTGTTATCTGGTTGATGTTTCTTCTGTTGGGCTGGCGGTTTACAACGCTCCAAATAAGGTTTTCCATAAGGTTCTGAACCGGCAGTACACCCGAAACGTTAAAGTGCATATAACTTATTTCGTGTCCCTTTCCGGTAAGTCCCGAAAAAAGGAATTGGCTTATCTTGTTGTCAGAGCCTATCATTTCAATTGCGGTGTTGAAAAACTGCGGGAGAACGATTAAATTAATCGCAATGTCGTCAATGCCTGTAATGCCGGTCTGATGGCTTGCGTGCTGGTTAAGCAGTAAAATTTCGCCCTCTTTCAGCACAACCTCGGCGGTGTCGTTAATAATATGGCGCTGACTGCCTTTGCACATATATATTATTTCAACGTAATTGTGACTGTGTTTTGGAAAGGCTATAAATCTGGTGTTCGGGCGTATTGTAAAAAGCTTGCCGGCTTCAAGCAGCTTGCGGCTGTCCACAAGGGACGGCATATTGTCATTATACGCGCTCATATCAATTCCGCCGCCCGCGAGAATATTCTTCTCTTCCTCGGTAATGCGGGAAAGCTGCTTTAAAAGCTCTTTATCCATAAATTCACCCCAATATGCTCTTTAAATTATCCCTCTCGGTTTTAAGTTTATCCGAAAAAAAGTGTTCGTATCTGAACATTATAAACCCGCCGTAGTTTGCGGCTGTCCGTGCGTCGGATACCTGCCTTTTTAGAATGTCGCCCGCGTTCCAGCGGCTACCGTCCGATTGCTCTATTCTGTAAGGCGCCAACCCGACAATAAGGCTTACACTGCCGTTTGTAACGGTTTTTTTCCATTTTTCAAGCGCCTTTCCGTACGGCAGGGGCTGCTGACCGTAATCCCAATATATCTGCGGTGCCAGATAATCGACATAACCTGTGCTCTTTCCCCATGTTACAACGTCGGCATAGTTCTTTTTTAGGCAGTTGTCAATGTTTCCGGCGGGGGAAATGCCGAAGGTTATATTTTTAACCGATTTTATCCTGCCGTAAATTCCCGAAACCAAACGGCTCACGCTTTCGGTTCTGAACTCGGCGAGCGTTTTGCCGCCGCCGTATGCCGCGTATGTATTGCTGTCTGCCGTGCCTATTGAGGACGGGTAAAAATAATCGTCGAAATGAATACCGTCAACGTCATAGTTTTCAACTATTTCCATAACTCCCGCAGTAACGTAGTTTATAACCTCGGGCTCGCCCGGGTTTAAATAGTAGTACTCGCTGTCTGAAAACACCTTGTCGGTGTTAAGCCAGCTTTTAATTATATCGTCTTCGGCAAAGCTTTCCGATATTTTATTGCCGCGGTAGGGATTTACCCACGCCTCAATTTTTATTCCGCGTTTATGCGCCGCCTCAATCATAACCGAAAGGGGATCGAAGGGAAAATTATTGCTTCTTGCAGTCGTAAACCATACGGACGCGGGGTAATAGGAGCTTTTGTAATAAGCGTCCGAATGACTGCGTGCCTGAACGATAACGGTATTTATCCCGTACTGCGCGCAGTTGTCGAGGTATGTGTCAATGGATTTTTTGAACTGATTTTTGCTTTTACCGTTGAGAATTTTTTTGTATTCAAGGAATGATATCCACACGGCGCGTTTTTCCGCCGAGGGATTTACCTTTATCGCAGGTGTTTCAAGCTTGCTTTCCGCCGCCTTTTTCGGGGGCTGAGCCTTAGGTTCGGCGCTCTGTTTTACTTCCTCGATCTTTGCGGGAACATCGCTTTCCGCCGCCTCGGACTGCGTCGGTTCCGATTCCGCAGGCTGCGGTTCGGTGGGTTTCGCGGGTCCCGCGGGTTCGCTGTACAAAACCGCAGCGGAAATTTCGGTAACGTCAAAATTGTCCGTAGCCGAAACCGCCAGCGCGCATATTAAAAAAATCAACAACGCCTTGGTAACTGTGAGAAATTTATTCAAGGTTTAAGACCGTTCCTTAAATATATTGTGCTTGTTTAAAATCAGATAAAACGGTATTCCCAGAGCATAACAAACTGCAAATTCGCCTAAGCCTACCTGCAATCCCGAAATAACAAAACCCCAGAAGGAGTAGCCCTCGGGCAAGAAGAAAAAGGAAATTTCAAGCCCTATTACAACGGCGTTTACCAAAACCGGCGGCAGAAAGGCCAGCAACGGCAGACCCTTGAATTTTATGTTCCGCAGAGCATATGTAAGAAGTGACGCTATAAGTGTTGCCGCCGTTCCGAATATCATATCAATCGCGTTAAAAGACGCAATGTTCGCAATAAAGCAGCCGACCGTAACCCCGGGTATCGCCGCGGGCGTGAACACCGGCAGCAACGTCAGCACTTCGGACACGCGGAACTGTATCGGACCGTACGCCAGCGAAAAAACATTGCTTAAGAATGTAAGTCCCACATATGCGGCGGCAATTAGCGCGCCGGTTATAATAAAATCAATTTTCTTTCTTGATTTTGACATTTTTAACAACTCTCAAATCTCGATATTTTTATAAAATTCAACAGCCAAGCGGTCACACCGTTCGTTTTCGGGATGCCCCGCGTGACCCTTTACCCATTCAATTTCAATGTCGTGAACATCCGTAAGCGCCAAAAGTCGCTCCCATAAATCCGAATTAAGCGCAGGCTTCTTATCTGCCTTGCGCCAACCGTTTTTTTGCCAAGAACGCGCCCAGCCCTTTGAAAGACCGTCCGCCACATACTTTGAGTCGGTCACCAGCTTTACGGCGCAGGGCTCTTTAAGAGCCTCCAGTCCCTTTATAACCGCCGTAAGTTCCATACGGTTATTGGTTGTGTTCTTTTCACCGCCGCAAAGTTCTTTTTCAACCCCGGCAAATCTCAGTACGGCGCCCCAGCCGCCGGGGCCCGGGTTTCCCGAACAGGCGCCGTCGGTAAACAGTTCTATTTGTTTTTTCATATTATTATTTATACTTTCTGAAGCTTCCCACAACCTTGCCGATAACGTGCGGCTCTTCGGGGTAAATGGGTGAAAAATCAGGATTTTCGGGCATAAAAATAATCCTGCCGTCCTTAATTAACAGGCGTTTTACCGTTGCGTCGTCGCCGTCCATACCTATTACAATGTCGCCGCTCCTGCAAGGCGCGTTTTTATCCGCAACAATAATATCTCCGTCAAGTATCCCGGCATTCTTCATTGAAAGCCCTGATACTCTGAGGGCGAAAAGCCCGTCCGCGTCGCTTTTGGGGAACGGAATGTAATCCTCAATATCCTCAACCGCAAGTATCGGCTGACCGGCGGTTATTTTACCTATTACAGGCACCATAGAGGACTCATACTCGTTTTCAAGCCTTATTGCCCTTGACGATTTCGCGTCACGCACAATATAGCCCTCTTCTTCAAGTATGCTTAACACCGAATGAACGGTGGATGTTGATTTTATTCCGGTTGCGGCGCATATCTCGCGCACGGTGGGCGGAAACCCCGACGACATTGACTTTACCAGAAAGTCGTACACGCTCTTTTGTTTATCGGTAAGCGGAGTTCTGGGCATTTCTTTTTCTCCAATCGAACATTTATTCTTTTTTAAATTATAACACCCCGCGGCGGTTTCTGCAACTTTTTTTTAATTTTTTCTTGACAAACGGGCGGAAACAGTGTATTATTGTATTAGCGTATTAATACACTGCTTTCGGAGGTGATCGGTATTTCGTGGAACTTTTCGGGTGACAAACCCATTTTTCAACAGCTTGCCGACCTTATAACGCTTGAGATAATAAGCGGCAATTATTCTCCCGGCTCAAAGCTTGAGGGGGTGCGTGAGCTAGCACTCAACGCGGGTGTTAATCCCAATACCATGCAGCGCGCCCTTTCGGAGATAGAGGCAACGGGCGCCGTGTATACAAAGCGCGGCGACGGCAGATACGTTACCGAGGACGAGCGGAAAATTGCGGAGCTTAAGGAAAAATATCTTAAGAGAAATGCCGAAATTTTCGCTTCTTCGGTTAAAAAGCTAAATCTCGGCAGGGATGAAATTCTGGGAGCGGTCGCTTTGGCAATTGAAAAAGAAGAAAATAACAGGGGTTGATTAAATGGATAATATTTTTGAATGTTCAAACCTTTCAAAGGTTTACAAGACCGCCGTAGCTTTATGCAATGTTAATTTGCAGATAAAGCCCGGCCGCATTGTGGGGCTGCTCGGACCCAACGGCAGCGGAAAGACAACGCTTATAAAGCTGGCAAACGGATTGCTCACCCCAACTGCGGGCAACCTGCTTATCGGCGGGATACCGGTCGGCACGGAAACAAAAAAACTTGTTTCATATTTGCCTGACCGCAATTTCCTTACGCAGTGGATGACGGTTAACGGTATGATTGAGTACTTTGCGGATTTTTACGGGGATTTCAGCTATGAAAGAGCAGATAAGATGCTTGACAGCTTAGGGATAGACCGCAGACAGAAAATCAAAACGCTTTCAAAGGGAACGCAGGAAAAGGTTGCCCTTATTCTGGTTATGAGCCGCAAAGCAAAGCTTTATATGCTTGATGAGCCCATAGCGGGTGTTGACCCCGCAACGAGGGACTACATATTAAGAACAATAATTTCAAATTACGACGAAGATGCCTCGATAATAATATCCACACACTTAATTTCGGATGTTGAGCAGATATTAAGCGACGTACTTTTTATAAATCACGGTGACATTGTGCTTTGCGATACGGTGGATAACATCCGTCAGCGCGAGGGCAGAAGCGTTGATGAGGTATTCAGGGAGGTATTTAAATGTTAGGAAAGCTTTATAAACATGAGTTCCGCGCCCTTTTCAGAGGTATTTTACCTATATACGCGGCACTGTTCGGTTTTTCCGTTTTAAGCCGTCTTACGCTTTTTGTAAACTCTGACAACACGGTTTTTAATACCGCAAAGGGATTTATAACAGGCGGGTACGTCCTCGCGATTGTTGCGGTATTTATTGTGGCGCTGGTTATCGTTGTTGATCGGTTTTATAAAAATCTTTTCACATCCGAGGGGTATTTAACACTCACCCTGCCCGTCACGCCCTCAAACCACATTATTTGCAAGCTTATTTGCGGCATTGCGGTAATAACCTTAAGTTTTATAGCGGTTTTTCTTTCTCTTTGCATACTCGGCGTGGGAACTGACGCTATGAAAACGGTTTTAAAGCTGCTGCCGGAAATGTGGACGTGGCTGAAAAACTGCGGTATACCCGTAAAAATTATGCTGCTCTGCTTCGAGGTGTTACTGTTATTTCTGGTTTCGGCGGCAACATCGCTTCTTATGTTCTACTCGGCAATTGCAATCGGTCAGCAGTTCCGCAACAAGGTCGGCGGCGCGGCAATAGCGTATATCTGCATCTATGCCGCCGTTCAAATGTTGTCCTTGATTTTGGTCCTTCCCGCAACCGTAACAGGTGCCGAGAAATTTAACAACTACATTAACGGCTCGGTAGATTCGGTTTGTGCATTTATGGCGCTTATAATTGTTTATCAGCTGATTTTATCAACGGCGTATTTTTTAATCACGCGATATATAATGACAAAAAAGATCAATTTGGAATAAAAAAGGCGGCTGTCGCAGATGTGTTTTGTAATCTGCGGCAGCCGCTTATTATTTGATGTTATCGGGCAGTTTTAATTTTTCGAGCGCCTTTCTGTGCAGCCGCTCGGTGTGGCGCGGGCTGTAATTAATAATAAAGCTTATTTCAAGCAGCGGCTTTCCGCAGACATATTTTAAATACAGAAGTTCCGAAAGAACGCCGCCTACTTCCGAAATGCGTTTTTCGATATCATCTCTTGTTTTGTAAGCTTTGTCAAGCTTTTTAAGCCTTGCCGCCTCTTCCGATGCGTTACAGCTTGTCTGTTCGGTCAGCCGCTTTATTGCCGCGTTTTGCAAAAGGTAAAGGGAAAGGTATTCCTTTTTGGGCTCTCTCATTTTTTGCGTCGCCTCATTTCGGGCATAACAAGCGCGGTGTATTCACCGTAGCTTAAGGTTGTGCCGTGCTGTTTGTTGTATTCCTCGGTTTCCCTTACGATCAGCAGTAAGGGGTTTTTCTCATCTGCTATACGCCTTAGGCGCTCCCGTTTTCGCATTTCATCTCCGCGCCTGCGGCACAGGGAACTGCAATATTCTCCGCCGTTTTTTATCCTTGCGCCGCAGGCGCGGCAGTAATGCTTTTCTTCCTCGCAAAAATCGGTGCTTTTGCAGTTGGGACAGTAATACACCTTTTCGTACGGCGGCGCGCCTAAACCGTGTGTTTCATAATATTTTTCCGGCTGTAAAAAACGACAGCCGCAATCCTTGCAATAGTACATTTTTCATCCTCCGTTATGCTTAAATTCAAACCCGACATATAATAGAAAGAGAGAGCGGAGAAAAATGTAAACATAGGTAAAAGAGGGTGAGAAAATTTATGAATCCCTGTGAGGTAACCGCTGTTGTTACCGCCGCGGCAAATTTGTTCTTTGAGTGTTTTTCAAAGGATGAATTACAGATTTTGGCGGCAGCATTTACACAGCTCGGCGATACGTTGTCAACTCAGCTTGCCGTTTGCGAAACGGCTAAGAGCGCGGAAAAATAGGTCGTCCTATTTTTCCGCGCTTTTTTTTAAATTGTTGTCACACTTGTTAAGCTTAAGTTCACAGTTGCAACAAATTAAGGGCGTATGCTGTAACATAAGGAGATGAAGGTTATGTTCGCATCGGTCTTTAAAAGGTACGAGGAAAAATACGTCCTTACCTCGGCACAGTACGGCGAGGCGCTTAAAATGCTTTCGGGGTCTACCGTGCGCGATGAATATTCGGAAAGTCTTATTTGCAGTTTGTATTACGATACACCGGACAAAAGACTTATAAGGTCGTCAATTGAAAAGCCTGTTTACAAGGAAAAATTAAGGCTTAGGTGTTACGGCGTGCCGAGCGGCGACTCCGCGTGCTTTATAGAACTTAAAAAGAAGTACAAGGGGATTGTTTATAAGCGAAGAATAACATCGTGTTATGATAACGCGATGTCGTTTATGAACGGCAGCAGCAGCGCGGTTGAGTCGTCGCAGATAAAAAATGAAATTATGTATTTCGGTAAATTTTACGGAACGCTTGAGCCGTCGTACTGTATATTTTATAAGCGGCTTGCACTGTATGACAAAAATGACAGGAACATTCGCGTAACGTTTGACAGCGATATAAGAGCCAGAAATTATGATTTGAATTTGAAAAAGGGCGCATACGGCGAACGGCTGACGGACGGCGGCGTTTACATTATGGAAATTAAAACCGCCGGAGCGATTCCATTGAACATAACCGATATCCTGACAAAGATAAAAGCGTATCCCGCGTCATTTTCAAAATACGGTACGGCATATAAGAACAGCCTTAACAGCGAAAAAAATATTAAAGAAAAAGGGGAAGAAAACTGTGCTTGATTTTATTTTTTCATCAATACTTGAATCCGGAATAACGGCAGGTCCGTTTTTAATTTGCACGGCGGTTTCGCTTTTGTGCGGCTTTTTAATAGCCTTTTGTCATAATTTTTTTGAGAGGTCGTCAAAAGGCTTTTCGGTAACTGTTGCGCTTTTGCCCGCAATAGTTCAGGTGGTAATAATGCTGGTTAACGGAAACCTCGGCACGGGCATTGCGGTTGCGGGCGCGTTTTCCCTTATCCGTTTTCGCTCGGTTGCGGGCAGTGCGCGCGAAATACTCTGTATCTTCTCGGCAATGGCGGCGGGGCTTGCGGCGGGCGTTGGCTATGTGGGAATTGCCGTGATATTTGTTCTGATGATCTGCGCCGCGAATATTCTTTATATGGCGAGCGGCTTCGGCGAACAACTCCAAAACGAACGCGAGCTTAAAATTACAATACCCGAGGACCTTAATTACACATCGGTATTTGACGACCTGTTCAAAAAATACACCTGTGCTTACAGGCTTAAGGGGGTTAAGACCAGCAATATGGGAAGCCTTTATCGATTGACATACTCCGTAAAGCTTAAAAAGAATGAAAATGAAAAGGATTTAATTGACGCGCTGCGGTGCCGCAACGGCAATCTTGACATTACCTGCAACTATTGCGCCACCGCTTCGGAGGAGTTGTGATTTATGAAAAGATTTAATTTGTTGGTATTGGCAGCAGCCGCGGCGCTTGTTCTTACCTCGTGCGGAAAAAAGAATGCCGCAAGCATACAAAGCATAAGCGGCGATAAGGTTTCGGCAACCCTTAACACCGACTCAATGGACCTTGAGTTTTCAAACAGGGATACCGAGTATGATTATGATGAAAGCGCCGCCGCCGTTGTAAGTGACAGCGAAAACGAAATAAAAATTACAGCCGCCGGAACATATGTTATATCGGGAAAGCATAAATCGGTAACGGTTAAAGCCGACGACAGCGCAAAAATAAGGCTGATTCTTAAAAATGCCGAAATATCAAACACCGAAGGTCCGGCAATTTACATTGAACAGGCAGACAAAGTGTTTATAACGGCGTATAAAGGAACGGTCAATACCGTGGCCGACAGCGCGGATTACAGCGCCGATTTTTCGGATACAAATGTTGACGCGGCGGTATTCAGCAAGGCGGATCTAACAGTAAACGGCGAGGGCACGCTTAATGCGGTCGGCAATAAAAAATGCGGGATCGCTTCAAAGGACGATCTGATTATCTGCGGACTGAACCTTAACGTTACAAGTGTCGGCTGTGCGCTTGAAGGTAAGGACTGCGTTAAAACAAAGGACTCCGCTGTTGTCATCACATCGGGCGGCGACGGCATAAAATCAACTAACAGCGAGGACGGCTTGAAGGGCTTTGTTTATGTTGAAAACGGTAATATTAACATAACCTCGCAAAATGACGGCTTGCAGGCGGCGACGCTTGCCAAAATTGCAAACGGAATAATAAAAATAACGGCGGGCGGCGGAGTGTCCGAAAAAACAGTCGGAGGAAACGGCGGCGGATTTAATAAAAACAATGCCGCGGCAAGCGAAACCGCGGAAAGCGCAAATGGCATTAAGGCCGAAAAGCTTGTGCTGATTTCGGGCGGGGAGATAAACGTTAACTCATATGATGACGGTATACATTCAGATTCGGAC
Organism: uncultured Eubacteriales bacterium; assembly: GCA_934454655.1. Classification (GTDB taxonomy): domain Bacteria; phylum Bacillota; class Clostridia; order Oscillospirales; family Acutalibacteraceae; genus UBA737. Next base: position 70,142 of record CAKSFK010000007.1, read on the forward strand.
GTTCAAATAGACGGCGGAGAAATAACAGTATCCACGGGCGACGACGGTATACACTCCGATTCATCCGCAATTATTAACGGCGGAAGCGTTACTGTAACGAAATCCTACGAGGGATTAGAGGGAAAAAGCGTAAGTATAACGGGCGGAACGGTTGACATTACCGCGTCCGACGACGGAATAAACGCTGCCGACGGCTCATCCGCGGCGACCGACAGACCGGACGAAAACGGCGGGGCAGACGGTGCGGAGCTTAGTATAAGCGGCGGATATATAACGGTCAATGCGTCGGGCGACGGCGTGGACTCTAACGGCAATATAACGGTTTCGGGCGGTATTATACTGGTTTCCGGTCCTACGGATAACGGAAACGGTGTGCTCGACTGCGACGGAACGGCAACAATAACGGGCGGAACAGTCTTGTTCTGCGGCAGTTCGGGTATGGCGGAAACATTTTCCGAAAATTCCTTACAGCCTTCGTTTATGTATACGCTTGATTCGGCGGTAAACGGCGGCACCGCTGTTTCCGTCACGGATTCATCCGGCAAGGTTCTCGTGTCGTTCGTGCCTTCAAAGCAGTTTGTAAATGTTGTTGTCAGCACGCCCGAACTTAAAAAGGGGAGCGGTTACACGCTCAACATCGGCGGCACGGTTTCGGATTGCGATAAAAACGGATATTCTTCGTCAGGCAGTCTGTCGGGAGCGTCGGCATCCTATGAGGTGTCACTAAGCTCAGTGTCCACGGTTATAGGAAGTGCGGGCGGAATGAACGGAGCGCCCGGGAAGGGCGGCGCTCCCGGCGGCAATGCCACCGCAGGCGATGATCAAACGGGCGGCAAAGGCTTTTCGGGCGGCGGCACACCGCCGCAAAGGCCGGATAACGATAACGGCGGAAAGCAATCGCGAACGCAGCAAAACGGTAATACCTAAAATAAAAAAAGCAGCACGGCGGTAAGGAAAACCAACGCTTTCCTTACCGCCGTTTTTTTAAAAACCAACGAAGATGACAGTTTTAAAGTTAGGCTGATAAGGTAACTCCCCGCAGTGAGGGAAATGTTGTAAAACGGCAGTGAGCGGCGGACAGCTTCAGTTAACCCCACTCGGTATTTGCGCCGTGTTTTGTTTTCTGTCGGTGAATGTGCAGAAATATTTAAAAGAAAAAACACCGTACAGGCGGCATTGAGATGGTACAGAGAGAAATAATGGGCTTTATAGACCGATTGCCGTTCTGCGGTGAATTTATCGGTAGGCAAACGAGAATAATCCGAATCCGCCCAAAACGGCGTATTTTCGGCGTATTTTAACTTGTCGTCTTTATAGTGTGACAGGACTCGAATCTGTCGCGCCTACGAAACAAAATTTTGCATAATACATTGCCTCAAAACTTGAAATACGGCAGTATTCCTGCGTTTAG
>CAKSFK010000008.1 GCA_934454655.1 uncultured Eubacteriales bacterium
TAGTCCAAATGAAAAAGAAAAAATGCGACCTTGAAAAGCCGCATAAACAAATGATTTTATAATTAAAACACCATTGATCTTGAACTTAGGAGTTCATATTTCAATGGTGTTTTCAGATGGCGGAGTAGGAGAGACTCGAACTCTCGCGCCGGGGTTTAGCCGACCTACGCCCTTAGCAGGGGCGCCTCGTCACCAGCTTGAGTACTACTCCGAATAGACGATTTGTTTTAAAAATATTAAAGCAAAGTGGCGGAGAGGATGGGATTCGAACCCATGTGCCTTGTGGGCAAACGGTTTTCAAGACCGCCTCGTTATGACCGCTTCGATACCTCTCCATTATACGTTACCAAGATATTTTAACACAGTTTAAATCAAAAGTCAATAAAAATATACTGTTTATTTACATAAATTCACCGCCGCAGTATGACGCCGCAGCGGTGAAAACAATCAGATAACGCGAACACGGATAACGCCGTCTATCGCTTTGAGTTTTTCGCTCATAGCCTCGGTGTCGGTCTTGCCCACGTCAAGCATAGTGTAGGCGTAGTCCCCGCGTGATTTGTTGAGCAGGTTTTCAATGTTGACGTTATCGCTCGCAAAAATTCCCGTTATTGCCGTTAACATATTCGGAATATTGCGGTGGATAACGCATATGCGGTGTTCGCCGCTGCGAGGCATTGTAATTTCGGGCAGATTTACCGAGTTTACAATGTTTCCGTTTTCAATGTAATCAACAAGTTCCTTTGCTGCCATTCCCGCACAGTTGTCCTCGGATTCCGGGGTGGAAGCGCCGAGGTGAGGAATTGCGATGACACCCTCTGTTCCGATAATTTCGTCGGACGGGAAGTCGGTCACATATGACGCAACCTTGCCCGATTCAAGCGCCGCAAGCAGTGCTGCACTGTCCACAAGGCCGCCGCGCGCAAAGTTGAGAATACGCACGCCGTCCTTCATTTTCGCAATTGCTTCGGCGTTTATAAGATTCTTTGTGCTGTCGGTAAGCGGAACGTGAACCGTGATATAGTCGCACTTTTCAAAAATTTCGTTAATATCAAAAATGTGAACCGTGTTGTGGGTAAGGTTCCACGCGGATTTTACCGAGAGGTACGGGTCGTATCCGCAAACCTTCATACCGAGTGCGTTGGCGGCGTTGGCAACCATAACGCCGATAGCGCCGAGCCCGATAACGCCGAGCGTTTTTCCCTTTATTTCGGGACCCGCAAAAGCACCCTTGCCTTTTTCAACCATTTTGCCGACTTCCGCACCGTTGCCCTTTAAGGTCTTTGCCCATTCAATGCCCGAAATTACACGGCGCGAGCCTATTAAAAGTCCTGCGATAACAAGCTCTTTAACGGCGTTGGCGTTAGCTCCCGGTGTGTTAAACACCACAATGCCGTTTTGCGAACAGCGGTCGATCGGAATATTGTTTGTGCCGGCTCCCGCCCTTGCAATCGCCTTAAGGGTTTTCGGGAACTCGGTTTCGTGAAGGGACGCGGAGCGGACTATCGCGCCGTCGGCATTCTCAACCTCGTCGCCCACGGTGTATTTATCGTCAAAAACCTCAAGTCCAGTTTTGGAGATTTTGTTATAGGTCTTAATTTTATACATTACGCGTTCTCCTCTTCAAATTTCTTCATAAACTCAACAAGCTTTTTAACGCCCTCGGTCGGCATTGCGTTGTAGATAGACGCCCTCATTCCGCCCACGGTGCGGTGACCCTTAATGTTGACAAATCCCGCTTTCTTTGCCTCGGCAACAAATTTTGCGTCCAGCTCGTCGCTGCCGGTTATAAACGGAACGTTCATTATAGAGCGGTCCTCGGGAACAACCGTACCCTTGAACAGACGGCTTTCATCAAGGAAGTTATAAAGAATCGCCGCTTTTTCTTCGTTTATTTTCTTCATAGCCTCAAGTCCGCCCATTTTCTTAAGCCACTTAAAGGTGAGCCCCGCAATATATATCGCGTAGCACGGCGGTGTGTTGAACATTGAGCCGTTTTCGGCGTGGGTGGCGTAATTAAGCATTGTCGGCGTAATATCCATTGCGTTGCCGATAAGGTCCTTGCGGATAATTACAATGGTAACGCCCGCCGGGGCAACGTTCTTCTGCGCGCCGGCATACAAAACGCCGAACTTTGTAACGTCGATAGGCTCGGACAAAATGCAGCTTGAAATGTCCGCAACAAGCGGAATATCCCCCGTGTCGGGCAGTTCGTGATATTTTGTGCCGTAAATTGTGTTGTTCATACAAATGTGAACATAGTCGGCCTCGGGGTCAAAATCCTCGCGCTTGGTTTTGGGGATATAGGTGTAGGTCTTATCCGCGCTTGATGCCACAGCGCGCGCCTTTCCGTAACGCGCTGCCTCTTTGTAGGCCTTGTTTGCCCACTGACCTGTTATAATGTAATCCGCCTTACCGTTTTTGTTCATAAGGTTAAGGGGAATCATTGCAAACTGGGTGGACGCGCCGCCCTGCAGGAACAGAACCTCGTAATTATCGGGGATGTTCATAAGCTCACGAAGGTTTGCTTCGGTTTCGTCAAAAATAGCCTGATATTCTTTTGAGCGGTGGGACATCTCCATAACCGACTGTCCCGTTTCTCCGTATTCCATCATTTCGTCCGCCGCGGTTCTAAGAACCTCCTCGGGCAGCATTGAAGGACCTGCGCTGAAATTGTAAACTCTTGCCATAATAGATCACCGTTTCTTTTGTTTTAATAATTGTGCCGCAAAACACCGTTCCGGCACTTACAGTGTAGTATATTATATTCGCTGGAATTAATTTTGTCAAGCAGATTGTTAAAAAATAGACAAAGAATTTCAAAAAATTTCAATTTTACAGGAAAATTACGTTAATAATTTAACAATCTTTTGCCGTGGTTGACAAATTCAGCCGCGTGGGTCATAATATACATTAATATATATTAAGGGGAAGAGCAAAATTGCTGTATAACAAAACAATAACACTTAAAAACGGTGCGGAATGTGTTTTAAGAAACGGTACGGAAAGCGACGGCGGAGCGGTGCTTGAAAATTTTAATCTTACCCACGCCGAAACCGATTTTCTGCTTTCCTACCCCGATGAAAACAGCCTCACCGCGGAGGATGAAGCCGAATATTTAAGGAAAAAGGAAAAATCTCCCGATGAAATCGAAATTGTAGCCGTTGTGGGCGGCAAAATTGCGGGAACTGCCGGAATTGACGCGGTGGGGGAAAAATACAAGCTTCGCCGCCGCGCGGAGTTCGGAGTATCCGTAGCAAAGGAATTTTGGGGGCTTGGCATCGGCCGCGCGCTGACCGCCGCCTGTATTGAATGCGCCAAAAGCGCGGGGTACGCCCAGCTGGAGCTTAATGTTGTGGCGGATAACAAATCGGCGGTTTCGCTTTACAAAAGCCTTGGATTTACCGAATACGGCAGAAATCCGAAGGGGTTTGATTCACGCCTGTCGGGCTGGCAGGAACTTGTTTATATGCGGTTGGAACTTTAGTGTGACAGGATTCGAACCTGTCGCGCCTACGAAACAAAATTTTGCATAATACATTGCCTCAAAACTTGAAATACGGCAGTATTCCTGCGTTTAGTCGGCTTCGTCTTATGACAAAATTTTCAGTTTCGGTAGGTTAAAAGTTTCTGCCGCTTTAATTTTATTCGGCGAAGCGAGAAATTTGCAGCAAGGCTGACGCCTTGCAAAAATGAACGCAAAGCCGCAATCTAAAAGGCGGCGAGCGAAACAGCGGCAGGTTCGGATTATTATTGTTTGCCTAATATTTATCGTTTCTTAACAATTTTTTTTGCGCGCTGAAATATAATATATTTAAAGGAGGAAGCTTTATGGATTTCAGATATCGCCTTATGCGTTTTATGAGCGGAAGATACGGCGCGGACGAACTGTTTTTTATTTGCTTCGCCGTTTCGGTTGTTATTTCTCTTGTAAATATATTTGTGCGCTCGGTTTATCTTCAGCTGGCGGATTACGCCCTGCTTTTTTACGCGCTGTTCCGTGTTTTTTCACGCAATACCGAAAAGCGCCGCCGCGAAAACGCGTGGGTATTAAATATTATTAACTCCGTAAAACGCAAGAAAAATTTAAGGCAGCAACGCCGAAATGACAAATGCCATATTTATAAAAAATGCCCCGAATGCAAGGCGATTTTAAAACTGCCGCGCCGACCCGGCGTTCACAAAACCGTGTGCCCCAAATGCGGAAAAGAATTTACCGTTAAGGTGAAAAAATAATGACGGCAAGGCTTAAAAAACTGATTTCCGTTCACGCGGCGGCAGCCGCCGCCGTAACGCTTTACGTTTTACTTCCCATAAAATGTCCCGTGAAATATTTTTTGGGCTTTAACTGCCCCACCTGCGGTATGACAAGGGCAATGCTATCGCTCCTTAAGGGCGATATAAAGGCGTATGCGGCGTATAATCCGGCGGCTTTGCCGTTTTTGGTGCTTTTGCTTTTTGCGTTTCACCGCCGCCTTTTGCCCGTCAGCCGCAAGGCGGGCAACATTATTGTTGCGACGGGCGCCGTTTGTGTGCTGATTGTATATATTTTAAGAACAATATTGGTGTAATGTGATGTCAATTTCTTGTGAAATTTTTGTTGCATTTAAATACAATTAATAGTATAATTATTAAAGTGTAACACACTGAAAAATAATCATTTAAAGGGGATTTGATTATGGATCAAAACAAGGTAGATATGTATATTATGACCAACCAGAAGTATTTTCCGGCTGAGAAAATGATGTACATAAAGGAAAAATTGCTCGCAATGGACGAAAGTAAGTTTTCAATGATTTCCACCGTTGAACTTAAAGACCCTACGACAATTCTTTTAATTTCCATTTTCCTTGGAGCGCTGGGAATTGACCGCTTTATGCTGGGCGATACAGGAATGGGTATTTTAAAGCTTTTAACAGGCGGTTGCTGCGGTATTCTTACAATTGTTGACTGGTTTACGGTTTCAAAAAAAGCAAAAGAAACCAACTTCAACAATATAATGACGATGCTTTAATTCCGAAAAGTGCGGGGCTGTTGCGTTAAAATAACGCAGCAGCCCCGTCGAACTTTGTTTGTATTTGAAATGGCTGTTATCACGATTAAAAAATCAAAAAGAAAGACCCTGTCGCTTGAAGTAAAGGAGGACTGCACCGTTACGGTGCATGCCCCGCTTTACCTTTCCGACAGGGAAATCGACAAATTTATTAAAGACCACAGCGCTTGGATAAGCGAAAAGCTGGAACTGCAAAAGAAAAGACTTGAGCGTTCACGCGAAATTGACGAACACAAACGTGAGCTGCACCGCAGGGCGGAGCAAACTCTGCCCGTTCTTGTGAGCCGCTTTTCCGCGGTTACGGGGCTTGTCCCCGCATCGGTTAAAATAACCTCGGCAAAAACACGTTTCGGCTCCTGCAGCGGGAAAAACGCGGTCTGCTTTTCGTGGCGGCTTATGGCGTACCCTATGCCGGCAATAGAATACGTTGTTCTGCACGAGTTGGCGCACATAAGGCACCACAACCACTCGGCGGCGTTTTACGCGCTTATTGAAAAATATATGCCGGACTACAAGGAAAGACGGAAAATGCTTTCCTGAATATTACCTCTGCGTACCCAGAAAGAACACAGCAAGCGTTCCGGGACCCGAATGAGCGCCTATTACCGGACCTATCGCGTTGATTTGAATGTCCTTAGGCTTAAATTCCTTTTCCACCATTTTTTTAAGCGTAAGCGCGTCCTCTTCGCAGTCGCCGTGGCTTATAAACACCGTCTGTGCCGAGGGGTCAACGGCGCTTGCTTTCATATTTTCAAAAATCTTCTCAATGGACGCTTTTCTGCCGCGAACCTTGCCGACGTTTATAAGATGACCCTCATCGTCAACGTGCAAAATGGGTTTGATGTTAAGCAGTGAGCCCACAAGAGCGGTTGTGGCGGATACTCTGCCGCCGCGCTTCAGGTGATTAAGATCGTCCACTGTAAACCAGTGGCAAAGGTGCAGGCGGTTTTCAAGCACAAAATCCCTTGTCTGCTCAATGTCGGCGCCCTGTTTTTTCTTTTGCGCCGCAAGGTAAGCCAAAAGCCCCTCACCCATTGACGCGGCAAGGGTATCCACACAGAAAATTTTTCTTTCGGGATATTTTGCGGCAAGCTCCTCAGCCACAATCGTGCTTACGTGGTAGGTACTGCTGAGGCCTGAGGAAAACCCGAGATACAGTACATCCTTGCCCTGATTTAATATTTCCTCAAACACGGCGGTGAATACATCCATATTTATCGCCGCGGTGGACGCGTTCTCGCCGCCGCGCAGCCTTGCGTAAAAATCCTTAGGAGTAATTTCCCTGTTGTCGGGGTAATTTTTATATTCCTTTCCGCCAAGGGTTAAGATCATCGGTATGACGGTAAGTTCGGATTTTTTCACAAGCCCTTCCGAAAGGTCACAGCACGAATCGGTGACAATTACATAATCATTCATATATTAAACCTCCTTTAGTGTTCATACAACATTGTACCATTAATTAACGAAAAAATAAAGCTGTTTTTTACATAATTTTATGCAAAACGAAACGGGTCGAAAAAGGTCGAAAGATTTACATAATTTTTTATTCATTTTATTTTGAATAATCATTTATGCAACTTATCAACATAGTTATCCACCGAAAAAAGCTTAAAAAGCCGAAAAAATCGTTCCGTTTGCACCGCATATGTTAATATGTCGGTGGATAAGTTTAATAAACTTACAGGTTGTCCCGGTTAACATAACGCAATTTTTTGCAAAAATTTTCCTTCTCGGTTTTTAAAAATCACATCATTATATAAACAAGTGCAAACAACAGCTTTTTATCCGCCTTTTCGCTGAGCAGAATTAAAAGGAGCCCCGCGATAAGGGAAATATCCCCGTCCGTTTTAAGCTTATTGATAAACGGTATATCAAGCAGACTGCCGCCGCGCGTATCGGCGCGGCTCTCCCGCGCGGCGGGCGGCGGAGGCGGTGCGGACTTTTTTTCGGTTTCGGAATTTGCGCGGCTCTGCGGCGCGCCCTGCCCCGGCACTCTTACAAAGGGCGGCACGGGTGGCATATTGCGTCCTCCGCCGTTTGCCCTTGCGTTCATTTCACGCATTTGCTCCACAGCGTCCTGCTGTTGCTTTATAAATGTACTGTCGCTCATAAAATCACCGCCCGAAAACAGGTTCGTTTGCTATAATAATGCCTGCTGAACAATTCAAAAGTACCTTAACCCGAGCATGTTGGTGTAAACTCTTGAATTGTTCAGGTGCAAGGTTTTTGCGCAATTTTGCAAAAAAACCTTGCACTTTAAAAAGAATCACATTTTGATTCTTTTTAAAATCAGTAGACATTATAATAAATTCAACAAGCCGCTTTCCTTAAGCAGGGGCAGGGCGTCAAGAAGCTTTAACACCTTAACGGCATTGTCGGCACGCTTTTGCCTTTCCTCGCTTAAGTGCGGCTTAAGCGCATAAATAAGTTTTACGCGCGAATCATCCCCGACGGACTTTAAGCGCGAAATAACGGAAATTATTCCCTGAAGTTCATTTGAGCCTAAAATACTGCCGACCTCGCCCAATCCTGCCGTGTTTTCGGGCGGCGGAGGGGGCGGCGCACCCGTGCCGGCACCGCCCAATATATTTTCCGCCATCTGCCGCACGCGCTCCATACTGTCGGGGTCGTTAAGCAGTTGTGAAAGCTTTGAACTTAAATCATCCATTTTTACCTTTTCCCTTTAGGCAAACGAGAATAATCCGAACCCGTTTCTTGAGTGTGGATTTCTCGCATTGCTGCGTTAAAATACTCGTTAATCCGTTAGGATTAACTGCGTTTTGTGCCTTGCTCTGCAAAAAATCCGCTCCTCAAAAAATCTTCGACCCAAAACGAGCGCGATTTTCGTGTGGATTTTTATGCGGAGGATGCGATAAGGCTTTCGCCTTATAAAGACGACAAGTGAAAATACGCCGAAAATACGCCGTTTTGGGCGGGTTCGGATTATTCTCGCTTGCCTATAAAGACGACAAGTGAAAATACGCCGAAAATATGCCGTTTTGGGCGGGTTCGGATTATTCTCGCTTGCCTAAAAGAGCGTTTAAAATTGCCTTTGCCTCGGGGCTGTCAAGCGCCTGTTTCATGCTCTGTTTATCCGAAAGCGCCGCGTTAAGCTTTCGGCGGTCGGCAGCGGAAAGACTGCCTACCAGCGGTGCAATGTTTTTTGAACTGACCGCGCCGTTTATATCATTTTTATCAAGCTTTCCCCCGGACGACGAAAGCAGCGCGTCAATAAGCTTTTGTTTATCAATATTATTCATAGCTTTATTCCCCCCTTACAGGATATGAATATAAAAATAAATATAGAATAGGTGGACAAGTTGAGAATTACGGTTATTTCGGATTCACACAGAAACACACGGGTCATCAGGAAGATACTTGACTCAAGGGATGATTCCCGCCACATCTTTTTTTTAGGCGACGTTACCGCGGACATAGAGTACCTCGCGGCGGTATACCCCGACAGGCAATTTCACATTGTAAGCGGAAACTGCGACTTTTTTTCAAACTATCCCTCCGTCGGGATCGAGGAGATCGGCACGCACAGAATATTTTACACCCACGGACATACTCTGGGGGTAAAATACGGCACCGGGCGGCTTTATAAAGCCGCCGCCGAAAACGGGTGCAATATTGCGCTTTACGGCCACACCCATATTTCACACACAGTATATGAAAACGGTCTGTATATGGTTAATCCCGGCTCCTGCTCTCAGCCGAGGGAGGGCAGAGCCTCCTATGCGGTAATAGACCTTGAGCCGAACGGAATTATGCCCGTTATTATTACTGTTTAAAGATAACAGGCAGAATAACAAACCCGCACACCGCAGGTATGCCGAAAATTGCCGACCCCGCCGCGGTCCAGCCGTTTATGGGAATATGGACCCCCGTAAAACGCGAGGTAAGGTCGATAATCGCCAGGACGCATATGCCCGAAAGAGCGTTTAAAACAAGCGTTTTAAGCGTCCTGCGGGTTCTGACGGCACAGATTATCAATATCAGTGAAAAAAGGCTTACAAGGGAAATCCCGCCGTACTTTAATATGTTCATACAAAAAAACTCCGGTCAGATACAGTATTAATAAATACTATGTCTGACCGGAAATTTTAATTACAGATTATAAAAATTATCCGCCTAAATATGCTTTTTTAATAGCGTCGCTCTGTGCCAGCTCCTTGCCCGTTCCCGAAAGGGTGATTCTGCCCGATTCAAGAACATAAGCACGGTCGGCTATTCTGAGCGCCATTTCGGCGTTCTGCTCAACCAAAAGAATGGTCGTACCCGCCTCGTGCAGTTCTTTAATTATATCAAATATCTGCTGAACGAGTATCGGCGCCAGACCCATTGAGGGTTCGTCAAGCATTAAAAGCTTCGGCTTGCTCATGAGCGCTCTGCCCATTGCGAGCATCTGCTGTTCACCGCCCGACAGCGTACCGGCAATTTGATTTTTGCGGTGCTTAAGTCGCGGGAATCGCGCAAAAACATCCGCAATGCCTTCCTTAACGTATCCCGGCTGGGTATAAGCGCCCATTTCCAGGTTTTCAAGCACTGTCATATGCAAAAATATACGTCTGCCCTCGGGAACGTGCGCCAAGCCCTTTGATACAAGCTTGTGTGCCTCGGAGTGGGTGATATCCTCATTCATAAGGGTTATACTGCCCGTTTTTGAGTGCATAAGACCCGAAATGGTTTTAAGGGTGGTTGACTTGCCCGCGCCGTTCGCGCCTATAAGTGCCACGATCTCGTCCTCATTGACTTCAAGCGAAATGCCCTTTAAGGCGTGAATGTTGCCGTAATAAACGTTTATATCGTCTACCTTAAGCATTGCCGTCCGCCTCCTTTTTCTTTCCGAGGTATGCCTCTATAACCTTGTCGTTATTCTTTATTTCGTCGGGCGTACCCTTAGCGATTATCTTGCCGTGGTCAAGCACGCAAATACCCTCGCAGATGTTCATAACAAGGCTCATATCGTGCTCGATAAGCATTACCGCAATATTAAAGGTATCGCGTATGCGGCGGATGTTTTCCATAAGCTCCGCCGTTTCGGACGGGTTCATACCCGCCGCAGGTTCGTCAAGCAAAATAATGCTGGGGTTTGTTGCAAGCGCCCTTACAATTTCAAGCCTTCTCTGCGCGCCGTAGGGCAGAGAACCTGCCTCTTCGCCTGCAACGTCCGCCATTGAGAAGAAGTCCAACAGCTCGGTTGCACGCTCATCAGCCGTTTTTTCCGCCTTTTTGTAGCCGAGTCCGTGCGTAACCGAGGCAAAAAAGCCCTCTTTAATTGAATTATGAAGCCCAACCTTAACGTTGTCAAGCACCGTCATATTGGAAAACAGGCGTATATTCTGGAACGTACGCGCAATGCCCATTCGGTTTACCTGAGAGGTGGTCTTGCCCGCGGTCGATTTTCCGTCCAGAATAATCGAACCGCGTGTGGGTTGGTACACATTTGTAAGCAGGTTGAAAACCGTGGTTTTTCCTGCGCCGTTAGGACCTATAAGACCCGCAATCTCGGTTCTGCCCACGGTGAGCGAGAACTCATCAACCGCGGTAAGTCCGCCGAAATCAATTCCCAGATGGTGGGTTTCAAGCACGGGGCGTTTTTCAACATCACGCTCGGGAACTATCGCCCCCGAGGGGTAAGGAACCATTTTATCCATTTGAGCTTACCTCCCCGTTTTTATCTTTGCGGAAAATACCGTTCAGTTTTAATTTTGCGTTTTCCATAAACAGCTTTGCCTTTGTGCTGTTTTTGATCAGCATTACCGAAATAAGCAGTATAGCGTAAATAAGCATACGGTAATCGCCCGCGTTTATGTTACGCAGAAGCTCGGGCAGCATATAAAGCAATGCGGTTGCGATTATAGTGCCGAAAATATTGCCCATTCCGCCGAGCACCACAAACACCAGAATTAAAATTGAGGTGTTGAAATTAAACTTTTCAGCCGCAATTGCCGAGAAGTTCATAGCGTAAAGTACGCCCGCCATACCCGCCAGTGCCGCCGACGTAATAAACGCGATAAGCTTGTACTTTGTTATGCTTATGCCGACCGATTCCGCGGCAATTCTGTTATCCCTTATAGCGGTTATGGCACGGCCCGAGCGGCTGTAAATAAGGTTAAGCACAACAAACAGCGTGAACAGAATGAGAATAAAGCCCGCCGTGAACGTTGCGATCTTTGTTATGCCGACCGCCCCCTGAGGACCGTTAAGAATTATTCTGCCGCCCTTCATTCCGAGGCTTGCGGCGTCCTTCATATTAATGTGAAGTCCCTTTGAGTCTATACCGATGTAAAGACAGTTTATTATGTTTTTAATAATTTCACCGAAAGCGAGGGTCACAATCGCAAGATAGTCGCCCGAAAGGCGCAGAACCGGAATACCGATTAAAAATCCCATAACTCCGGCAATTATTCCGCCCGCAATCATTGCAATAAGCAGTCTTACAGGGTCGGAATCCACCTTGTTCTGAAGTGCCGCCGTAATAACCGCACCCGTAAACGCACCCACGCTCATAAAGCCTGCATGACCGAGCGACAGCTCGCCCAAAACACCGACGGTGAGGTTAAGGGAAATTGCCATAACGATATACGCGCAGATAGGAATTAACTGTCCCGAAATGGAGTTGCTTATCATTCCCGCGTTCTGAAGCGGAAAAAGGATTGCGAACGCAATTATTACAAGACTGTAGGTTTTGATGTTGGTGCGGGCATACTTGCTTAAGCCCTTATACTTTGAAGCGATACTCATTTTCTCCACCTCACACCTTTTCCGTTGTCTTTTTGCCGAGCAAGCCCGTGGGCTTAACAAGCAGGACGATTATAAGCACCGAGAAAACTATTGCGTCGGACAGCTGGGTTGAAATATAGGCTCTGCCGAATATTTCTATTATACCTAAAAGTATACCGCCTATCATAGCTCCGGGAATTGAACCTATACCGCCGAAAACCGCCGCGGTAAAGGCTTTAATGCCCGGCATTGAGCCGGTTGTGGGAATAAGCACCGGGTAAGCCGAGCAAAGCAGAACGCCGGCTATTGCGGCTAAGGCGCTGCCTATTGCAAAGGTCATTGAAATGGTGCGGTTTGTGTTTATGCCCATAAGCAGAGCCGCGTCCTTATCCTCAGATACCGCGCGCATTGCCTTGCCCATTTTGCCCTTTTTGGTAAAGAAAGTAAGGGCGACCATTATAAGCACGCAGGCGGCAACGGTAACAAGCGATTCGGGCGTTATTATAAGTCTGCCGTCAAAAAGAGAAATTGATTTGAACGGCACGACCGAGGTAAACGCGCGCGGCGTACTGCCCCAGATTATAAGCGCAGCATTCTGCAAAAAGTAGCTGACGCCGATAGCCGTTATAAGCACCGCAAGCGAACTTGCCTTTCTTAAAGGACGGTAAGCAAGGCCCTCAATAAGAATACCTAACACCGTACAAACAGCCATTGAAATAATTATTGACAGAATTGTGGGAATACCCAGCGACGTTGTACATATGTAAGAAATGTACGCGCCGACCATAATAACATCGCCGTGTGCAAAGTTCAGCATTTTCGCAATGCCGTAAACCATTGTGTAACCGAGCGCTATTATGGCGTAAACACTGCCAAGACTTATTCCGTTTATAAGATTGGAAATTAAAGTCATTGCTTACACCCCTTTTAAAAGACGGGAAACGGGACTGCCGTATAAAGCCGATAAAACACAGGAACGCCTCCCTCTGACGAGGGTGCGGGTGTCCGCCGGACACCTCTGCGAAGCAGAAGCACCGACCGAGGCGACAGCCGAGATTGTGGCACGGCGCAAGCCGTGACAAAAGGAGAGAAAAGGTATAAATTGCATAGAAACTTTGCTTTTTCTCTCCCTCAGTCTCGCTTCACTCGACAGCTCCCTCATCAGAGGGAGCCGAAGAAAGCACAAGCCTTTTATATCTGTGTGATCATGCCTTACCTTGGCAGTGATTTCCCTATTAAACTAAATACGGATTATTTATCCATACCAACGTATGCGCCGTTCTTTATAACCATGCCTTTAGGAGATTTTGAAACCTCGCCGGTGGTCTTCCATGTCATACCCGTGCCGGTAAGACCGTCAAATTTAAATGAAGAATCGGTGAACTGAGCGGTCAGTGTTTCGCAGATGTCGGCAGCCTTGTCGCCGGCCTTTACGCCCTTAGCCTTGCAAGCCTCATAAAGCGCGTAAACACAGTCATAGGTGTCAGCCGCAAACTGGTTCGGTGTATCACCGAATTTCTCTTTGTACTTCTTAACAAAGTTCTGGGTCTTTTCGTCTGATGCGTCAGCAGTGAAAGGAGTTAAGAGCATAACGTCCTCTGCAAGCTTAGTATCAAAGTTCTTAACGGTAAGTATGCCGTCCATGCCGTCAACGCCGAAGAACCTGGGAGCATAACCCATTTTTGAAGCCTGAGTTAAGATAAGCGATGCCGGAGTGTAGTAGATGGGGAGGAAGAGAAGATCCGCACCCTTTGCCTTTGCGTCGTTAAGCTGAGCGGTAAAGTCGCTGTTGGTGTCGTCCGGGAATGTTGTAACGCTTACAACCTCAAGACCCTCTTTTTTAGCCTCAGCCGCAAATTTCTGATAAATTCCGGTTGAATAAGCGTCGCCGTTGTTGTAGATTACGGCAATCTTTGTGCCGAGGTTCTGCTTCTTGATGTATTCCGCGGAAGCCACACCCTGGTTCGGGTCGGTAAAGCACATCTGGAATACATTGTCCTTACGCTGAATGGTAACGTTGCCGTCGCTGTCGGGCTGACCGCCTATAACGTCGGTAGAAGAAGCGGACGGAGTGAGCTGGAATATCCTATCCGAATTAGTTTCTGTCGAAACGGCAATGCAGGGCTTTGTGGTAACGGTGCCCATGAGTATCTGCATACCCCAGTCCTTAAGCTTGTTGTAAGCGTTAACGGACTTTTCGGCGTCGTTCTCGTCATCCTCAAACTTCAGTTCAAACTGAATGTCCTCGCCCTTGGCGTTGATCTCTTCAACGGCAATTTCAGCAGCGTTTTTAACTGCCTGACCGTAAATCGCCGCACCGCCTGTGATAGGACCGATACCGCCTATCTTGATCTTTCCGCTGTCGGATCCGCTGTCCTTAGAGCCGCCGCAGCCGGCTAAAGCGGTAAGAACAAGAGCAGCCGATACAGCCGCACTCATAAATCTTACAAATTTTTTCATTTTGAACAACCTCTTTCAAAGTTTTTTATATTTAACAGCCCCGTCTTACACCCGATAGGAACAAACCGCCCGACTGTCGGATTTTTTGCCTTAACCGACTTATCCCTATCCGGTGTATCGCCTAAGCTGAAAAACAACAATATTAAAAATGACTTTGCCTTTTCACGAAAAGCAAAGCCACACCAAAACGCCGTTGTTTCAGTTTTAATTCGCCGCCGCCCGGCACCGTTTGCTTTTCATTATCTTATTTCGCATAACATTAATTATTCGAATGACCGAAATGACGCTTAGGTGTAGAATAATGACAGCATTAATTGCAAAAACGGACACTGCATTAACAGTGTCCGCAAAGAAAGCTATAACTAAGGCAGAAGAAAATTCAGGTGCATTAAACGCATCTGTTGACGGTTCGTATGAATTTGTCATAGCCGAAACGCACATCTTTCTTCGCCCTTTCTCTTTGTTGCACCCATTTTATCACAACGTTTTTTTGTTGTCAAGTCAACTTTACCGATTTAAATCATTTTTCCGCTTTTTAATAAAAATACACTAAATAGAAGTCGTAATTTGTAGAAAATAATACAAAACAAAAAAGTGCTTGCATATTTATTCACGATATGGTATACTTTATGCAACGAAAACAAATAAATATGCATTTGGAGGAATGTAAAATGAATAAAAAAGACATTAAAAAGGTAGTTCTTGCCTATTCGGGCGGACTTGACACCTCAATTATTATTCCCTGGTTAAAGGAGAATTATAACAATCCCGATATTATTGCCGTTTCAGGTAACGTCGGTCAGGCAAGCGAGCTTGAGGGTCTTGAGGAAAAGGCTATAAAGACAGGCGCTTCCAAGGTATATATAGAGGACCTCACAAAGGAGTTTTTGGAGGATTATGTTTTCCCCTGCGTTCAGGCGGACGCGCTTTATGAGGATTATATGTTAGGCACTGCGTTTGCGCGTCCCCCGATTGCCAAAAGGATTGCCGAAATAGCACTTGCCGAGGGTGCGGACGCTATCTGCCACGGCTGCACGGGCAAGGGCAACGATCAGGTGAGGTTTGAACTTGCAATTAAGGCGTTTGCTCCCGATATTCCGATAATTGCCCCATGGCGTGAGTGGAGCATAAAGTCGAGAGAAGAGGAAATAGAATACGCTGAGGCGCACAACGTTCCGCTTAAAATAAGCCGCGAAACGAATTACTCAAAGGATAAGAACATCTGGCATTTATCGCACGAAGGGCTTGACCTTGAGGATCCGAAAAACGAGCCGCTTTATAATAAAGAGGGCTTTCTTGAAATGGGCGTTTCTCCCGAAACGGCTCCCGACAAGCCGACCTATGTAACGCTCCACTTTGAAAAGGGCATTGCAACAGCGGTTGACGGCAAGGAAATGGGAGCTGTGGAGCTTGTTGAAACCCTTAACAAGCTGGGCGGCGAAAACGGTATAGGCTTGCTTGATATTGTTGAGAACAGGCTTGTGGGTATGAAGTGCAGGGGCGTTTACGAAACTCCCGGCGGCGCTATTCTTTACAAGGCGCACAAGGTGCTTGAAACTCTTTGCCTTGATAAGGAAACCGTACATTACAAGGCGCTTGTGGCGCAAAAGCTCGGTGAGCTTGTATACAATGCGCAGTGGTTCACCCCACTTACAAAGGCTATACTTTCCTTTGTTAAAACAACGCAGGAAACCGTTACGGGCGACGTTAAATTAAAGCTTTACAAGGGCAATATGATAAACGCGGGAGTTTCTTCGCCCTATTCGCTCTACGACCCCGAAATTGCCACATTTGACGAGGACGACGTTTATAACCAGTCCGACGCTGCGGGCTTTATAAACCTTTACGGTCTGCCGACGAGCGTTTACGCAAAAATGAAAGCTAAGAACGGGCTGAACTGAGCGCAGCGAAAAAACTTACTTAAATTTAAAAAAACTATGCCGCCCGATTATACGGACGGCATAGACCGTTATTCATAGGAGTGCGAAAAATGGGGAAAATGTGGGCAGGGCGCTTTAAGGGCGCGCTTGATAAACAGGCGGACGATTTTAATTCTTCGTTTCACTTTGATAACCGTATGTATAAGCAGGATATTACCGGCTCTGTTATGCACGCAAAAATGCTCGGTGACAAAAAAATAATAACCGAAGAGGAAAAATCCGAGATCATAAAAGGGCTTTCGGGCATTTTAAAGGATATAGAAAACGGCACGCTTCCGCTTTCGGGCGACGCCGAAGATATACATATGTTTATTGAGGAAAAGCTTACCGAAAGAATAGGCGACTCGGGCAAAAGACTTCACACTGCGAGAAGCCGCAACGACCAGGTGGCGCTTGACGTAAGAATGTATATGTCGGACGAATGCGAGGAAATAGGCGGGCTTATTTTAAAGCTTATTTCGGTTATAACCGAAAAGGCAAAGCAGAACACCGACGTTATAATGCCGGGCTACACCCACTTACAGCGCGCACAGCCGATAACCTTTGCACACCACATTTTAACCTATGCGTTTATGTTGAAGCGCGACTTTGAAAGAATTGCCGACGCTAAAAAACGGATGATTTCCCAGTGCCCGATAGGCTCCTGCGCGCTTGCCGGTACCACGTACGATACCGACCGTTATTTTGAGGCGGAGCATTTGGGCTTTACGGGCATATCGCTTAACAGCATTGACGGTGTTTCGGACAGGGATTTTGCCCTTGAGCTTTTAAGCGCGTTTTCAATACTTATGATGCACCTTTCGCGTTTTTCCGAGGAAATAATACTCTGGTCAAGCTGGGAATTTAAGTTTATAGAACTTGACGACAGCTATACCACGGGTTCAAGCATTATGCCGCAAAAGAAAAACCCCGATATGGCTGAATTGGTGCGCGGCAAAACAGGCAGAGTGTACGGCGACCTGATGGGACTGCTTACAACCCTTAAGGGCTTGCCGCTTGCGTACAACAAGGATATGCAGGAGGACAAGGAAGCGCTTTTTGACGCGGTGGATACCGTTAAAATGTGTCTTGAAGTGTTTGCGCCTATGACAGAAACAATGAAAACCCTGCCCGACAATATGTATAAGGCGGCAGGCAAAGGTTTTATAAACGCCACGGATCTGGCTGATTATCTTGTTAAAAAGGGTATGCCGTTCAGGACCGCTTACAAAAAGGTGGGCGAAATTGTTGCCTACTGCATTGAAAACGGTCTGGTGCTTGACAATGTTCCGATTGAGAAATACAAGGAGTACGACAGCCTGTTTGACAATGACCTTTATGATGAAATATCGCTTGAAACCTGCGTTTCAAAGCGCATTTCGGCAGGCGGAACGGGTAAAAGTTCGGTATCGGAGCAAATTAAATTCATAACGGAGTTTTTAAATGAAAAAGGTATTTATTGACGGCAGTGCCGGAACAACGGGACTGCGGATATACGAAAGACTGGAAAACCGAAAGGATATAGAGCTTTTAAGGCTTAGTGAGAAAAGCCGAAAGGACAAAGCCGCCCGAAAAGAAGCAATAAACAGTGCGGATATTGCCTTTTTGTGCCTGCCCGACGACGCGGCAAGAGAATCCGTTTCGCTTTGCGAAAACGAAAACACCGTTATAATAGACACCTCAACGGCGCACAGAACCGCCATAGGGTGGGTGTACGGCTTCCCGGAACTGTCACCGGAGCGCAAAACCGAAATTGCCGCTTCAAAAAGGATAGCCGTTCCCGGCTGTCACGCAAGCGGATTTATATCCTTAATTTATCCGCTTATAGAAAACGGTATAATAGAAAAAAGCGCCCTGCTTTCCTGCTTTTCGGTGACCGGTTACAGCGGCGGCGGCAAAAAAATGATTGCGGAATACGAGGGGGAGAACAGAGATGTCCTGCTTTCCTCTCCCCGCCAGTACGGTATAGGGCAAACGCACAAGCATCTGCCGGAAATGACCGCCGTTACGGGGCTTGAAAATTCTCCCGTGTTTTCCCCCGTTGTTGCCGACTTTTACAGCGGAATGACCGTTACCGTGCCGCTTTTTGCAGGTATGATAAACGGCGGTGTCGAAGATATTAAGAAAATTTACAGGCAAAAATACACCGGACCGATTGTCAGCTTTACCGAAAATGCCGATGAAAACGGCTTTATTGCGGCAAACAAGCTGTCGGGCAGGGACAGTATGGAAATATCGGTTGCGGGAAATAACGAGAGAATACTGCTTGTTTCGCGGTATGATAATTTAGGCAAGGGCGCTTCGGGCGCGGCAATAGAATGTATGAATATAGTTTTGGGACTTCCCGAAATCGCGGGACTTAATATATAAGAGGTAATGTTATGGAATTTATAAAAGGCGGCGTCTGCGCCGCAAAGGGATTTACTGCCGGCGGAATACACTGCGGAATAAGGAAAAACCGCACAAAGCGCGATTTAGCCCTTATTGTGAGTGAAAAAAGAGCCGCGGCGGCGGCGGTTTACACAACAAACCTTGTAAAGGGCGCGCCGCTTACCGTTACAAAAGCGCATTTAAGCGACGGTTACGCAAAAGCGGTTATATGCAACAGCGGCAACGCAAACACCTGCAACGCAAACGGCATAGAAATAGCCGAGCAGACCTGCGAGTTGCTCGGAAAAGAATTAAAAATATCCCCCGACGATATAGTAGTGGCGTCAACGGGTGTTATCGGTCAGCCGCTTGATATTACCCCCATTAAAAACGGAATACCGAGCCTTGTTAAATCGCTGTCGGCAAACGGCAGTGAGGACGCCGCCGAGGGCATTATGACCACCGATACCAAGGTTAAAGAAATAGCCGTAAGTTTTGAAATAGGCGGAAAAACCTGCAAAATAGGCGGAATTGCCAAGGGCTCGGGTATGATCCACCCGAATATGGCGACAATGCTTGTGTTTATCACGACCGACTGCGCCATAAGCCCCGAAATGCTTAAAAAAGCGCTCTCAACCGATATTAAGGAGACCTTTAATATGATAAGCATTGACGGCGACACTTCCACCAACGATATGGTAACGGTGCTTGCGAACGGTATGGCGGAGAACGCCGAAATCACCGCCGAGGGCGAGGATTTTGACAGCTTTATGAAGGCTCTTAATACCGTAAACGTTTATCTTTGCCGCTGCATTGCGGGCGACGGCGAGGGCGCCACAAAGCTTATTGAGTGTACCGTTAAGGGTGCCGACACCCTTAAAACCGCAAAAACGGTGGCAAAATCGGTTGTATGCTCTTCACTTACAAAGGCGGCAATGTTCGGCTCTGACGCTAACTGGGGCCGTGTGCTTTGCGCCATAGGTTATTCGGGCGCCGAGGTTGATGTAAACAAAATAGATGTTGCGTTTAAATCGTCAAAGGGCGAGATTGCGGTTTGCAAAAACGGCGCGGGAATACCGTTCAGCGAGGAAAAGGCAAAGGAAATTTTGTTGGAAACGGAAATTGAAATACTTGTAAATTTAAATTCGGGCGATTATTCATCCCGCGCGTGGGGCTGTGACCTTACATACGATTATGTTAAAATAAACGGAGACTACCGTACCTGAGGTGAAAAATATGTCAGTTAACTTAACAAATGCCCAGCGCGCCGAAGTTCTGACTCAGGCGCTTCCTTACATTCAAAAATACTACGGAAAGACCGTTGTTATAAAATACGGCGGCAACGCTATGATAAACGAAGAATTAAAGCAGCAGGTAATGGAGGACATTGTGCTTTTGTCCCTTATAGGGGTAAAGGTAGTGCTGGTTCACGGCGGAGGACCCGAAATTACCGAAACGCTTAAGAAAATAGGCAAAGAGTCGGTTTTTGTGGACGGACTGAGGGTTACGGACAGGGAAACCGCCGAGGTTGTGCAAATGGTGCTTGCCGGCAAGATAAACAAAAGCCTTGTAAACCTGCTTGAAATGAAGGGCGGCAAGGCAATGGGCATTTCGGGTATGGACGGACACCTTATAGAAGCCAAGACCCGCGATGAAAGACTGGGCTTTGTGGGCAGTATAACAAAGGTGAACGTCGAGCCGATTTTTGACCTTTTAAGCCACGATTACATACCCGTTGTTTCAACCGTGGGGTGCGATATGCAGGGCAATGTGTATAACATAAACGCCGATACCGCCGCCGCGTATATAGCGGGCGCCATGAACGCCGAAAGGCTCATTTCAATGACCGATATTGCGGGCATTTTAAAGGATAAGGACGATCCCTCTTCCCTTATTCCCTGCATTGACATTGAAGAGGCGGTGGAGCTTTTCAGGGACGGTACCATTTCGGGCGGAATGATACCGAAGGTTGAGTGCTGCATAGACGCGATACACCGCGGCGTTAAAAAGGTTATTATAATGGACGGGCGCGTTCCGCACGCACTGCTTATTGAAACCCTTACCGACGAGGGCGCGGGAACAATGGTAACAAAGGATAAGAATGATGAACGTTAAAGAAAACGACAGCAAATATATTGCAAATACATACGCGCGTTTCCCCGTTGTTATAACAGGCGGCAAGGGTTCTTTGCTGTTTGACGAAAACGGAAAAGAATACATAGACCTTGCGACAGGCATTGCCGTTAACACCTTCGGCGCGGCGGACAGCGAATGGGTAAGCGCCGTAACCGAGCAGTTAGGCAAAATTCAGCACACCTCAAACCTCTATTACACCGCGCCGCAAACAGAACTTGCAAAAGTTTTGTGCGAGAGAACAGGGTTTAAAAAGGTATTTTTCTCAAACTCGGGAGCGGAAGCCAACGAGTGCGCCATAAAGTCGGCGCGCAAATACGCCGCGGAGAAAAAGGGGAAAGATTATTACGAAATAATAACCCTTAAAAACAGCTTTCACGGCAGAACCGTAACCACCCTTGCCGCAACGGGGCAGGAGGTTTTTCACAAGGACTTTTTACCTCTTACCGAGGGCTTTTGTTATGCTAAGGCTAACAACATACAAGACCTTGAAAACACGGTTAAAGCACACAAGACCGCCGCAATAATGCTTGAGTGCATTCAGGGCGAGGGCGGAGTTGTGCCGCTCGATACCGAATTTGTAAAAAAAGCCGCCGATATAGCCGAAAAAGAGGATATTCTTTTAATTATAGACGAGGTTCAGACAGGCAACGGCAGAACGGGCAAGCTTTATTCTTATATGAATTACGGCATTTCGCCCGATATTGTAACAACCGCAAAAGGCTTGGGCGGCGGACTGCCGATAGGCGCAACGCTGCTGGGCGAAAAGGTAAAAGATGTTTTTTCTCCCGGTACTCACGGTTCAACATTCGGCGGAAACCCGGCGGTGTGCGCGGGCGCGCTTAACATTATAAACCGCATAGACGATGCACTGCTCAAAGGCGTAAAACAGAAATCGGATTACATATTTTCCAAGTTAAAGGGCGCAAAGGGCATAAAGTCCGTTTCGGGCTTAGGGCTTATGATAGGCATTGAAACCGAAAAGGACGCGGCGGACGTTATAAACGAGTGCATTAAAAACGGCGTGCTTGTTATAAAGGCAAAAAGCAAGGTTCGTCTGCTGCCGGCGCTTAATATACCCGAAGCCAAGCTTAAAAAAGCAATAGAAATTTTAAAGAAAGCCTGCGAGGTGTAAAAAATGGATTTAAAAGGAAAAAGCTTTTTAAAACTGCTCGATTTTTCCGCGGAGGAAATAGCCTGCCTTATCGATTTGGCGGCGGAGCTTAAATACAAAAAGAAAAACGGCATACCGCACACGCTGTGCGGCGGCAAAAACATTGCGCTTATTTTTGAGAAAACAAGCACAAGAACCCGCTGCAGCTTTGAGGTTGCGGCGCACGACCTCGGAATGGGGGTAACATACCTTGACCCCGCAGGTTCGCAGATAGGCAAAAAGGAAAGCATTGCCGACACCGCAAGGGTATTAGGCAGAATGTTTGACGGCATTGAATACCGCGGCTACGGACAGGAAATTGCGGAGGAGCTGTCAAAATACGCGGGCGTACCCGTTTGGAACGGGCTTACAAACGAATTTCACCCCACTCAGATTTTAGCCGATTTTCTTACAATCAAGGAGCATTTGGGAAAGCTTAAGGGCGTAAACTTTGTCTATATGGGTGACGCGCGCTACAATATGGGCAATTCGCTTATGGTGGGGTGCGCTAAAATGGGGCTTAATTTCACCGCCTGCGCGCCCGAAAGCTATTTCCCCGACAAGGCGCTTATAAACACCTGTAAAGAAATTGCAAAGATAAGCGGCGCCGAACTGAAGTTTGAAACCGACCCCTTAAAAGCCACGAAAAACGCCGACGTCATCTACACCGACGTTTGGGTATCTATGGGCGAGCCGACCGAAGTTTGGGAAGAGCGCATACGCGCGCTTTCCCCCTATCAGGTAAACGAAAAAATAATGGCAAACGCTGAAAAAACGGCAATATTTATGCACTGCCTGCCCGCTTTCCACGATCATAAGACGGGCATCGGCAAAGAAATGGGCGAAAAGTTTAATATGCCCGCCTTTGAAGTGACCGACGGCGTGTTTGAGTCGCCGCAGTCGGTTGTATTTGACGAGGCTGAAAACCGTATGCACACAATAAAAGCCGTTATGGCGGCAACTCTGGGTTAAAAAAATGAAAAGATATTTAATTTTAGAGGACGGAACTGTTTTTGAGGGCAAGGCGTTCGGCGCGGACGCGCCTGCCGTGGGCGAGCTGGTTTTTACAACGGGAATGTGCGGATACATTGAAACCCTTACCGATGAAAGCTATTTCGGTCAGATAGTTCTGCAAACCTTTCCGCTTATAGGCAATTACGGCATTATTGAAGAGGATTTTGAGGGCGAGTGCTCCATAAAGGCATATGCCGTGCGCGAGCTATGCAGTGACCCCTCAAATTTCCGCTGCCGAAAAACGCTTGACACATTTTTAAAAGAAAAGGGTATACCCGGCATTTGCGGAATAGACACAAGAGCGGTTACAAAAAGAATACGCGAAAAAGGCGTTATGAATGCCGCCGTGGCGGACGAAATTCCCGACGATTTCGGATTTATTAAAAATTATAAAATTGAAAACGCGGTTGAAAGCGTCACCTGTAAAAAAAGCACGGTTTATAACGAAAGCGGAAAATACCACGCCGTGCTTATTGACTACGGCGCAAAGCGCAACATTATAAGGGAGCTTGTAAAGCGCGGCTGTAAAGTTACCGTTTTGCCCGCCGATACCCCTGCTGAGGATATTTTAAAATTAAATCCCGACGGCGTTATGCTCTCAAACGGACCGGGCGACCCTGCGGAAAACACCTACCAAATAAACGAAATTAAAAAGCTTGCGGGCAATGTTCCGATATTCGGCATATGCCTCGGTCATCAGCTTTTAAGCCTTGCCTTGGGCGCCCGTACCGAAAAGCTTAAATACGGCCACCGCGGCGTTAACCAGCCCGTAAAGGAGGTAAACGGCGCGCGCACCTATATTACAAGCCAAAACCATGGCTATGCGGTGGTGTCGGAAAGTGTTAAAAACGGTGAGATCAGCTTTATTAACGCAAACGACGGCACCTGCGAGGGCATAAACTACCCCGATATTAAGGCGTTTTCGGTGCAGTTCCACCCCGAGGCGTGTTCGGGTCCGCACGATACGGCTTTTTTGTTCGAACGCTTTATAAAGCTTATGGAGGAAAAATAAATGCCGCTTGATACAAAAATTAAAAAGGTAATGGTAATAGGCTCGGGGCCTATTGTTATAGGTCAGGCGGCGGAGTTTGACTATGCCGGCGCGCAGGCGTGCCGCGTTTTAAAGGACGCGGGCGTTAACGTTGTGCTTGTAAACTCCAACCCCGCCACAATAATGACCGATAAAGCCCTTGCGGACGAAATATATTTAGAGCCGCTTACCGAGGAAACGGTGAAACGCATTATTTTAAAGGAAAAGCCCGACAGTCTTTTAGCGTCTTTAGGCGGTCAGACGGGGCTTACTATTGCAATGCAGCTTGATAAAGAGGGCTTTCTGCAAAAAAACAACGTCCGCCTTATAGGCACCAACGCCGAAGCTATCGACAAAGCGGAGGACAGACAGCTGTTTAAGGAAACAATGGAAGAAATAGGCGAACCTACCGTTCCGTCGGACATTGCAAACGACGTTCCTTGTGCGCTTAGCATTGCCGATAAAATAGGCTACCCCGTTATTGTGCGACCCGCGTTTACTTTAGGGGGAGCTGGCGGCGGCGTTGCGAACACTGCCGAGGAGCTTAAAACAATAGCCAAAACGGGGCTTGATATGTCCCCCATTACCCAGATACTTGTTGAAAAATACATTTTCGGGTGGAAAGAAATTGAGTTTGAAACCATGCGCGACTCGGCAGGCGACGTTATTGCCGTTTGCAGTATGGAAAACTTTGACCCCGTAGGCATCCACACGGGCGACAGCATTGTTGTTGCCCCCGCTTTAACACTTTCCGATAAAGAGTACCAAATGCTCCGCAGTGCCGCACTTAATATTATAACCGCTCTCGGCATTGTGGGCGGCTGCAACTGCCAGTTTGCGCTCTCGCCCGACAGCTTTGACTACGCCGTAATTGAGGTTAACCCCCGCGTTTCGCGTTCTTCGGCGCTTGCCTCAAAGGCGACGGGCTACCCGATTGCGAAAATAACCACCAAAATAGCCCTCGGCTATACTCTTGACGAAATTACAAACGATATTACCGGCAAAACCTGCGCCTGCTTTGAGCCTGCGCTTGACTATGTAGTGGTGAAACTGCCGAAGTGGCCGTTTGAAAAGTTTGCGGGCTCGCCGCGCACCCTCGGCACACAGATGAAAGCCACGGGCGAGGTTATGGCTATTGCCCAAAGCTTTGAAGAGGGCATTATGAAGGCGGTAAGGGGAGCGGAAATATCGCTTGATACCTTAAACGCCGCCCCGATTTCCGACAAACCCTTAAAAGAACGGCTTTATAATACCGACGACCGCCGTTTATTCACCGTGTTTGAAGCGCTTAAAAGCGGAATTACGGTTGATGAAATACACGAAATTACACGAATAAATAAATTTTTCCTTTACAAGCTTTTAAATCTTGCAAATTTCGAAAATGAAATAAAGAACGGCATCACCGAGGAACAATATTTTAAGGGCAAGCGTCTGGGCTATACCGATAAAGCTTTAAAAAGGCTTTCGGGCGCCGACGCACTGCCCGACTCTGCCGCCGTTTACAAAACGGTTGACACCTGCGGCGCGGAATTTGACGCCATGACCCCGTATTTTTATTCCACCCGTGACAGTGAGTGCGAAGCGCGCGCCTTTAAGCGCTCGGGCAAGCCCGTTATTATGGTTCTCGGTTCCGGACCTATAAGAATAGGTCAGGGAATAGAGTTCGATTATTCCTCGGTTCACTGCGTATGGACGCTTAAAAATTTGGGCTATGACGTGGTTATTGTAAACAACAATCCCGAAACCGTTTCAACCGATTACGACACCGCCGACCGCCTTTACTTTGAGCCTTTATGTGAAGAGGATGTTATGAACATTATCAGGGTTGAAAAACCGGTGGGCGTTGTGGTGGCATTCGGCGGACAGACCGCAATTAAGCTTACAAAATTTTTAAACGGTAACGGCATGAAAATTCTGGGCACCTCCGCCGAGGGAATAGACCTTGCCGAGGACCGCGAGCGGTTTGACGGTCTGCTTGAAAAAATCGGAATAAAGCGCCCGCGCGGTTTCGGCGTAAACACCGAAGAAGAGGCGTTAAACGCCGCCGAAGCTTTAGGTTATCCCGTGCTTCTGCGCCCCTCTTACGTTATAGGCGGACAGAATATGAAGATAGTCCACAATGCGGACGAGGTGCGCGTTTATATGGAGCGCATTTTATCGGGCGGTATTTCAAACCCCGTGCTTGTTGATAAATATATGGCGGGCAAGGAGTTAGAGGTGGACGTTATATCCGACGGCAGGGACGTGCTTATTCCCGGCGTTATGCAGCACATTGAGCGCGCGGGCGTTCACAGCGGCGACTCAATTGCCGTTTATCCGCCTTACAATATTGACGACAAAATGATGGGCAGAATAGGGGAATGTTCCGAAAAACTGGCACTGGCTCTCGGCACAAAGGGTCTTGTGAATATACAGTATCTTATATACAACAACGAGCTGTATGTTATAGAGGTCAACCCCCGCGCCTCGCGCACGGTGCCGTATATCAGCAAGGTAACGGGCGTTTCCATGGTGGACATTGCCTCGCGCGTGATGACGGGCGAAACGCTTAAAGAAATAGGCTGCGGCACGGGACTTCACAAAACTCCGCCGTATTTTGCGGTTAAGGTGCCTGTTTTCTCATTTGAAAAGCTAAGCGACGTTAACTCCTACTTAGGACCCGAAATGAAATCGACGGGCGAGGTTTTGGGGCTCGGCAAAACCCTTAACGAGGCTTTGTTTAAAGGGCTTACCTCCGCCGGGCTTAAATGCCGCCCCGTTTCGGAGGAAAGCGGTACAGGCGTGCTTTTAAGCGTGGACACCCACGACCAGCCCGAGGTTTTATCCCTTGCGAAAAAGCTGTACGACTTAAAATTTAAGCTCTACGCCACCCCCGAAACAGCCGAAACCGTAAGGACGCTCGGAATCGACGTAACCGAGGTTGACGGAATAAAGAAGGGTGACGACGCGTTCGGTCTGCTTGAAAACGGCGATATCGGCTATATAATCTACACGGGCGCTTTAATGGACTCAACGGTAGGCGACTACATCGCCCTGCACCGCCGCGCCTTGCAGCTTTCCGTTCCCTGCTTTACTTCGCTTGACACGGCAAACGCCTTGGCAGACATTATCGCAAGCCGCTATACCGAGCAGAACACCGAGCTTGTGGACATTAACAATATGCGAAAAAGCCGCCGTCCGCTTAAATTCGCAAAAATGCAGGGTACGGGCGACGACTATATTTTCATTGAAAATTTCGATAATTCCGTTTCCTGCCCCGAATCGCTTTGCGTAAGCCTTTGCGACCGCCACACGGGTATAGGCGGATTCGGCATTGTGCTTATTGAAAATTCAGCCGTGGCGGACGCCAAAATGCGGATATTCAATAAGGACGGAACAGAGGGCAAAATGGCGGGCAACTGCATACGCTGTGCCGCAAAATATCTTTACGATAACGGCTTTGTTTTGTCTGACAGCGTAACCATTGAAACCGCAAGCGGTGTTAAAAAGCTAAGGCTTTATACATCGGGCGGCAAGGTCACGTTTGTATCGGTTGATATGGGCAGGGCGGACTTTTCCGCAAAGGCGCTGCCCTCAACCGCCGACACGGACGAAATAGTCGGTTACCCCGCCGACATAGGCGGACGGCGGTATAATATCACCTGCGTTAACGTGGGCAATCCGCACTGTGTTGTTTTTTGCGATAACGTGGAAACCGCGGATGTTGAAAGCATAGGTCCGCAGTTTGAAAACGCCGACCTGTTCCCCGAGCGCATAAATACCGAGTTTGTGCGGGTCGTTAATTCCAATATGCTTAAAATGCGGGTCTGGGAACGCGGCAACGGCGAAACCTCCGCCTGCGGCACGGGCGCCTGCGCGGCGGTTGCCGCCGCGGTTAAAAGCGGCAAATGCCGGGCGGGTGAGGATATAACCGTTAAAGTAAAGGGCGGCGACCTCACCGTGAATTACACAGAGGAGCGCATAATCTTAACCGGAAACGCGGTGCTTGTATATAACGGAGTAACGGAGTACTGAGCTTTAAGCTTTGCCCGAATTTCCCCCCATTTCCCCCCATTCTTCCACTGCCATTTCTGAAATATTAAATTTTTTCTGCGCTCCTGCCGCGCAGGCACCCCATTTCTGTCCGTACAGAAATGGGGAAAAGAACCGCCGGACACCCTGCAGATCGGGTTTCTGGACCTTCCTAAACTGCCAAAGGGACTACCCGTCCCTTTGGAAACCCTTTGCACGAAATCCACTTACGAGAATAAAGATAAAAACACCCCGCGGAATTTTAATTCCGCGGGGTTCGCTTTTTAATTACATTTCAGCAAGGTTTGCTTTAAGATTTTCAAGCTGTTCGCGAAGCTCTTTCGGAAGCTTATCGCCGAACTTCTTGTAATGCTCTTCAATCTCGGCGGCCTCTTTCTCCCAAACGCCCTTGTCTACCTTAAGAATGCTCTTTAAGGTATCCATATCCATATCAAGGTCGGTAAGGTCAATATCCTCCGGCTTCGGAACATAACCGATTGCGGTTTCGGTGGCATCCGCCTTGCCCTCGCAGCGGTCGATTATCCAGTTGAGGACGCGCATATTGTCGCCGAATCCCGGCCATACAAAGTTGCCGTTATCGTCGGTACGGAACCAGTTAACATTGAATATCTTAGGTGCTTTATCGCCAAGCTTAACGCCCATATCAAGCCAGTGCCTGAAGTAGTCGCCCATATTGTATCCGCAGAACGGAAGCATAGCCATCGGGTCGCGGCGGACAACGCCTACGGCACCGGCTGCAGCCGCTGTGGTTTCGGATGCCATTGTTGAGCCTACGAACACGCCGTTTACCCAATCCTTCGACTGGTATACAAGCGGAGCGCACTTAGCGCGGCGGCCGCCGAATATAATAGCGGAAATCGGAACGCCGTTGCCCTTATCGAACTCATCCGAAATGCAGGGGCAGTTCTTTGCCGGAGCCGTAAATCTGGAGTTCGGGTGAGCGGCATAAGTGCTCTTATCAGCCTTGTTGAACTTTGAAGCGTCCCAACGGTTGCCCTTCCAGTCAATACAGTTCTGCGGCAGGTCTTTGTTAAGACCCTCCCACCAAACGGTGTTGTCGTCAAGATTAAGCGCAACGTTTGTGAATATTGTATTCTTCTTTGTGCTTTCAAGCGCATTGAAGTTTGAATGAGCGTTTGTACCGGGCGCAACGCCGAAGAAACCGTTTTCGGGGTTTATGGCGTAAAGACGTCCGTCCTCGCCTATCTTCATCCAGGAAATATCGTCGCCGACGGTCCATATCTTATAGCCCTTATCGCGCAGATATTTCGGCGGAATAAGCATTGCAAGGTTTGTTTTACCGCAGGCAGACGGGAAAGCGGCGGCAACATATTTAATCTCGCCCTTGGGGTTCTGGAGTCCCAAAATAAGCATATGCTCAGCCATCCAGCCCTCTTTCCAGCCCTGGTAAGAAGCTATGCGGAGCGCAAAGCACTTTTTGCCCAGAAGAACGTTTCCGCCGTAAGCCGAGTTGACCGAGATAATGGTGTTATCCTCGGGGAACTGGCAGATGTAGCGCTTCTCGGGGTCGATATCGCAGGAAGCGTGAAGTCCGCGAACCCAGTCGTTAGAGTCGCCCAGAACATCAAGAACCTTCTGACCGACGCGGGTCATAATAGCCATATTGAGTACAACATACTTAGAGTCTGTTACCTCAATGCCCACCTTTGCAAGCGGAGAGCCTATCGGTCCCATAGAGAACGGGATTATATACATTGTTCTGCCCTTATAAGAGCCGCGCGCAATGTCATAAAGCTTTTTATACATTTCCTCAGGGTCGCACCAGTTGTTGGTGGGTCCTGCGTTTTCCTTTGTCTTTGAGCAGATGAAGGTTCTGTCCTCAACGCGGGCAACGTCGTTCGGGCGTGTCCTGTGAAGATAACAGCCCGGGAGCTTTTCCTCGTTAAGTTTTATCATCTCGCCGCTTTCAACAGCCTCTTTGCGGATGGCATCAAGCTGTTCCTCACTGCCGTCAATCCAAACTACCTTTTCGGGGCTTACAAGCTCTTTAACCTTGTCAAGCCACTCAAGAACCGTTTTATTATTGGTCATAATGAGTTCCCCTTTTAAAATTTATTTCTTTGTGTATTATAATCCATTGAACCCTTAAATTCAACAGAAAAAGAAGAAAATTCACAATTCTTTAACCTTTTTTTGCGTCAAACTCCATATTTGCGAAAATTTTTTCCATTCTGCCGTCGGGAAAGCGGTCATCAAAGAATTTATCCGCCGCGGAGTGCGCCGGTTTGTTTTCCTCACGTTCCGACCAGCGCCACACCGCGCCGAGGCTCATAATCGCGTTAAAAGCCATAAACACGGTAAGCGATATTGTTATTATTCTGCCCGCCTTGTTGGGTATTTTAAGTATAGCGGAGGCAACGCGCGGGTAAATGCTCTTTATCCACATAACGCCGAGGAGTCCCCAGAATACCGAGTACAAAAGGCATATTCTGCCGTTTATGTTTAGCGGCACGTTGCTGTAATCCCACGAAGTGGAGCCGAACAGCTTTTCCTGCGCCCAGGAAAGCAGATATTCAACCGCGCTGCCGACAATCATTCCGCCGAAAAACGAAATTGCCGAACTGCGATTTCTGTAACGATAAAGTATAAGCGTAAGCGCCGTGGCGCCCACCCCGTAGAGCAGGTTAAAGGGTCCGTAAACCAGACCTGCGCGGCTTTCAAAGTAACCGTGGCGGATAAAGCACCACAGCATCTCGATAATAACGCCGGCAAAGCTGCCCGAAATGAGGATAAGCGCAATCTTGTAGAAATTCACACCTGCCGCAAAATTTTTAACCTGTTTTTCCTCAAGGTCAATAACCGAGTTTGCCGGCGCGCGGTGAATAAGTTTGCCTCCGCTCTGGCTCACCCTGCCCTCTTTAAGCCTTGTGTGCAGTTCGTCCGCCCTGTCAAGCGACTGCCTTTGCACACGCCGCAGGTACATTGCGGTGTTTTCAAGCTCGCGAACCTCACCCTCAACCTCGTCCGACAGTGCCTTTTTCTCTTCGTCCGTCATTTCGCTCTGGCGCGCCAGACGCTCGTAAAGCTCGGAATATTTTGCTTCGTCGCGCTCGGAATGTTCCGCCAGTGCACGCGCCTCCGCCTCAAGGGTTTTGTTGTCCTCTGCCAAAACGATGTTTTCCATTATCTGTCCTCACGGAAGTATGAAAGTCCCAGATGTGCGGGCGGCTGGCTTTCGCGCTTTTTACGCATACTTGTTATAACCAGCACTATAATTGTTACAAGGTACGGCAGCATTTTGAATATTTCCTGCGTGCTTACCGCAAGATTGGGTATATAGTTATGAACAATAAACAGTCCGCCGAAAAGTATTGAGCCCAAAATGCTTAAATCCGGTTTCCAGACCGCAAATATAACCAGCGCAATCGCAAGCCAGCCCCTGTCGCCGAAGGCGTCGTTAGACCAGATGCCGCAGGCGTAATCCATAACATAGTAAAGACCGCCGAGCCCCGCAATAACGCTGCCTATGCAGGTTGCAAGGTATTTGTACCGCCCGACGGATATTCCCGCCGCGTCCGCCGTTGCGGGGTTTTCGCCCACGGCGCGCAGGTGCAGACCTACCTTTGTGCGTTTTAAAACATAGGACGATAAAAGCGCTATTACTATTGCCGTGTACGCCAAAAAGCTGTACGAAAAGAATATTTTGCCCACAGCGCCCAAGTTGTCCGCAAAGGGAAGAGTCTTACGGAAATAATTGCTGGTCTGCGTTAATGTGACCGACGGCATATCGCTCGAGGTAAGCTTTATAAGCGAGCCGCCGAAAAAGTTTCCGAAGCCCACACCGAAGGTTGTGAGCGCAAGACCGGTTACGTTTTGGTTTGCACGGAGGGTTGTTGTTAAAAAGGCGTATATAAGCCCCATGAGCAGAGAACCCGTAATGCAGCACAAAAGCGGAATTATTATTGCAAGCGCCGGATTGACCGTTTTTGCGGACTGCTCGTAAATAAACGCGCCGATAACGCCGCTTATTCCGCCGACGTACATAATACCGGGAATACCGAGGTTAAGGTTACCGCTTTTTTCGGTTATTATTTCTCCGGTTGAGCCGAACAGGAGCGGTATGCCCTGCATTACCGCACGGTGAATAAAGGAAGCTATCATTATTTGTTACCCCCTTTGTTTTTTTCACGGAATTTTATGCTGTAATTAATGAAAAATTCACTTCCGATTATGAAGAAGATTATAATGCCGGTTATGATTTCGGAAAACGAATCGTTAAGTCCGAATATTGTGGAAATTTCCACAGCGCCCTTTTCAAGAAATACTATTAAGAACGAAGTAAGCACCATAAACAGCGGGTTGAACTTTGCGAGCCACGAAACCATAATGGCGGTAAAGCCGCGCCCTGCCGCGGTGTCCCTTGTTATTGTGTGGTCTGTTCCGCTTACAAGGAGAAGTCCCGCAATGCCGCAAAGCGCGCCCGAGATAAGCATTGTGCGGATTATAACCTTTTTAACGTCTATTCCGATGTAGCGCGCAGTGTTCTCGCTCTCTCCCACAACCGAAATTTCATAGCCCTGCTTGCTGTACTTAAGGTATATATACATCACGGCGGTTAAGACAGCCACAATTATAATGTTAAGCAGGTAATCGTACTCTCCTACAGTCGGCAGCCAGCCCGCACGCGTCGCCTGATTTATAACGCCTATCTGTCCCGAGCCCTTAGGCACAGACCATTTAAGCGTGAAATACGAAACTATCTGAATTGCAATGTAGTTCATCATAAGGGTGAAGAGCGTTTCATTTGTGTTCCACTTTGCCTTAAAAAACGCCGGGATGAGCGCCCAGACAGCGCCCGCGACAATGCTTGCGAGAATAACCACCGGCAAAAGCAGCCATGAGGGCATTTTGCCGCCGAGCAATATCATACATGCGGCGGTTGCCATTCCGCCCACAAGCACCTGACCCTCGGCGCCGATGTTCCAGAACCTCATTTTAAACGCGGGTGTTACCGCAA
The DNA here is from genome assembly GCA_934454655.1 of uncultured Eubacteriales bacterium. GTDB lineage: Bacteria > Bacillota > Clostridia > Oscillospirales > Acutalibacteraceae > UBA737. The sequence goes on from CAKSFK010000008.1 coordinate 32,872, forward strand.
GCGACACGCACAAAAGCATTGCAAGGTTTTGAAGCAGACCCCACACCCTGCGCTCTGTACCGATGGCGCCGTCAATCATAGTGGCATAAACCCTGAGCGGATTTTCACCGGTAAGCAAAACGGTCACGAGCGCGCACACAATAAGCGCCGCCGCAACTGCCGCAATTCTTATAAGCCAAGCCGCCAACCTTGAAACGCCCGAGCGCTTTACAATGTGAAAGAGAGGTTCGCGGTGTGTTTTAACTGTCTGTGCCATTATTGCTCGCCCTCCCGTTTGTTTTCGGCGTTTTTCGCCGTCATAAGATAGCCTATTTTCTCTTTGGTTGCTTTTCTCCCGTCAACAATTCCGGCAACCTTGCCCGAACCTATAACCAATATGCGGTCGCATAGCTCGGTTAAAACGTCAAGGTCCTCACCGACAAATATTACCGCTACGCCGCGCTCTTTTTGCTTGTTAAGGAGATTGTATATCATATAAGAAGAGTTGATGTCAAGCCCTCTTACGGGGTAAGCTGCCATAAGCACCGTCGGTGATGCCGCGATTTCGCGCCCCACAAGCACCTTTTGAACGTTACCGCCCGAGAGCTTTCTTACCGGGGTGGAAGCGCCGGGCGTTACTACCTCAAGTTCCTTTATTATCTTCTCGGCAAGGTTGTGCGGACCCTTGCGCTCAACAAACACCGATTTGCCGCGGCGATAACTTCTGAGCATCATATTATCGGTTATATCCATATTCCCGACAAGCCCCATTCCGAGCCTGTCCTCCGGCACAAAGGAAAGCCTTACGCCGAGTTCCCTTATCTGGAGCGGCGTTTTATCCCTTAAATTATCCCGCTTGCCGGTTTTGGGGTTATTGTAGGTTATTTCGCCCGTGTCTACTTTCTGGAGTCCCGCAATTGCCTCAAGCAGTTCGCGCTGCCCGCTGCCCGCAATGCCCGCGATGCCCAGTATCTCGCCCGAGCGTGCCGTAAAGGAAACGTTGTCAAGCACCTTTACTCCCTCGCGGTTTACGCAGTTGACGTTGCTTATTACAAGCCTGTCCTCGCAATTTTGCGGCTCGGTTCTTTCAATGTTAAGCGAAACCTTTTTGCCCACCATCATTTCCGTAAGCTGAGCCTCGGTTGTTTCGGCGGTGTTTACGGTGCCTATGTACTCGCCCTTGCGGAGAACCGAAACACGGTCGGAAAGCTCCATAACCTCGTGCAGCTTGTGGGTTATAATTATAATTGCCTTGCCGTCGTCCCTCATACGGCGAAGAACGTCGAACAGCTTTTCGGTTTCCTGCGGGGTAAGCACCGCCGTCGGCTCGTCAAGAATAAGAATATCCGCGCCGCGGTAAAGCACCTTTACGATCTCAACCGTCTGTTTTTCGGAAACCGACATTTCATATATCTTTTTATCGGGGTTTATATCAAAGCCGTACTGCTCGCTTATCTTCTTTATTTTCTCGGCTGAGCGGCGCAGATTATAGCTTTCGTCCTCCTTAAGACCCAAAACAATGTTTTCGGCGGCGGTGAAAACGTCCACCAGCTTAAAGTGCTGATGTATCATTCCTATTCCGTAGCCGAACGCATCCTTGGGGGAGTGAATGACCGCCTCCTCGCCGTTGATGTAAATCTTTCCGTGATCGGGGAAATATATTCCCGCAATAATATTCATAAGCGTGGTCTTGCCGCTGCCGTTCTCACCGAGAATCGACAGTATCTCGCCGCGCCTTACCTCAAGGTCAACGTCCTTATTTGCAACAATATTTCCGAAAACCTTTGTAACGCCCTTAAGCTCTATTGCCGCGTTTGTAGCCATTGTTTATCCTCCCCAGCCGCTAATCTTATATGTTCTCCGTCTTACGACGTCGCGCGGGCAAAAAACGTGCGACGTCGTAAAACGGAAAGCCTTAATACCACTTAAAGCGGGACATTTTCTGCCCCGCCTTAAGTTTAGTTATACTCTATCAGAACTTTGTATTTGAAAGGGTGATGCCGTCTATCTGAATATCGAAGTAAGGAGCGGAACGCTTCTCGGACTCGTGGAAGTAGCCGTTCTCAACAACCTCGGTATCGGCGGTATAGTTAGCGTCGGTATCAACGTCAGCCATATAGCTTGTGAGGTGCTTATCAGCGTCTACCTTTGCGTTTTTGTTAGCACTGTCCGAAACGGTTACGGTGAAGTTCTTAACATCAAACACGTGAACTTTGCCGGCCTCAAGGTTCTTCTTAACTTCGGCAAGCTTGTCCGCGGTACCCTTGGCAGCAGCCTTTTCGTTAACGTCGGTAAGCTCAACGGAGCCGGTTGCAATGTCGCCGCACCAGTCTTTTTCAATTTCCTTGCCGTTCTTTACGCAATCGATGATGTGCTCAAAATAAGGCTGCCAGTTAATACGTGAGGAAACGATGAATGTGTTGGGGCAAGCCTTTAAGGTGCTTCCGTTGTAAGAAACGTTGGGTACGCCGGCGGTTTCGCAAGCGGTGGGAGCGCCCATTGAGTCAGCGTGCTGGCTTATAAGAACGCACTTGTTGTTTATAAGCTTTGTTGCAGCCTCTTTTTCAGCAGTTTCATCATACCAGCTGCCGGTGAACTGAACTTCCATTGTAACGCTGGGGCAAACCGACTTTGCGCCGAGATAGAATGAGGTGTAACCAGAAATAACTTCGGCATAGGTGAACGCGCCTACATAGCCCATTTTAGCCTGCTCGGCGGTTATTTTGCCGCTTTCGATCATTTCATTGAGCTTCATACCAGCGGCAACGCCCGCAAGGTAACGGCCCTCATAAATGGAGGCAAATGCATTGTGAAGATTCTTAAGGTCGGAAGTGTGAGCGGTGGTGCCGGTTGCGTGGCAGAACTGCACGTTCGGATACTTTGCCGCAGCCTCCGCAATGTGCTGCTCGTGACCGAATGAGTCGGCGAATACAATGTCGCATCCGCGGTCGGCCAAGTCAAGAGCGGCTTCCTTGCACTCGTTGGATTCGGGAATGTTCTTCTTCTCGAGATATTCAACGCCCATCTTTTCGCAGGCAGCCTTTGCCGCGTTGATGAAGTTAAGGTCATAAGTAGAGTTCTCGTCGTGCAGGTAAATAAAGCCTACCTTGAGTTTCTTGCCGGTGTCCTTAGCGTCCGAACCGGTGTTTTTGCTGCCGCAGCCCGCAAATGCAAAGAGCATTGCAAGACACATAAGCACTGCTGTGAGTTTCTTCATAATTTTCTTCCTCCGAAAAATTATTATATTTGATAAGCGGTAAACCGCGTTTATCCCTGTTTGCGGAAGGTTATCCTACAGTTATCCATACTGTCGATAACGGCGAGCGACTCGACCCGTATGCCGTCAGCCCTCAGCTCATCTCCGCCCTTCTGAAAGCCTTTTTCAATGGCGCAGCACGCGCCCGCAACCGAGGCGCCCGCCTTGGAAATTATATCGATAAGACCCTTTAAAGCCTTGCCGTTCGCAAGAAAATCGTCCACAATAAGCACGTTGTCGTCGGGGCTTAGATAGTCGCTTTCAACCACAACCGTGTAATCGGTATTGTGCGTGTAGGAATGAACCGACGTGCTTAAAACCTCGCCCGAAACATTGCTTGATTTGTGTTTCTTCGCAAATACCACCGGCACGTGCATTGCCGCTCCCGCGGCGACGGCTATGGGTATTCCCGAGGTTTCAATGGTCAATATCTTGTTTACGCCCTCTTCACCGAACAGCCGCGCTATTTCTTTACCCATTTCCATTGTAAAGTCAACGTCTATTTGGTGATTTAAGAAAGAACCTACCTTGAGAATATTACCGGGAAGAACTTTTCCCTCTTTTAATATTTTTTCCTCTAAGGCTTTCATTAATTACCAGCTCCTTTAGAAAACAAAAAACAGACTTTTAAAATACAAAAAGTCTGTTTGCCAAAAGCGAAAGCACCCTGTAAAACAATAGCATTTTAAGGGCAGGTAACCAATAGTCGCAACTTAAAACTTCGGCGTGCGGTAGAAACATTTGGGCCATTTATCCAAACCTATATTGGCAAACATATTATCTTGTCCGATTAAATCGTAGCACAACCCCGAACCAAAGTCAACAAAATATGACCTTTTTTTCAAAATTTGTTCATATTTACAGTTTGATTCGTTTTATCACGTTCAATTTATAAAAATTAACAGCCGTATTTAATTCGGTTTATCTTCAAGCACAGAGGTGCAGTGGGGACAGCGTGTGGCGTCTATAGCAATTTCGGTTTTGCAGTAAGGGCATACCTTAACCGTGGGTTCCGCGGGTTTTTCCTCTTCGGATGAAAACTTTTTGCCTATATCGTGCAGGCTGTTCATCATTTTGACAATAAAGAAAAGCACGGCGGCGATTATGAGGAAATTAAGCACCGCCATTATAAACGAGCCGTATTTAAGCGAAACGCCGAGAAAATTTACCGAAAGATTGCTGAAATCGTTTTTTGCCACCAATCCTATAAGCGGCGAAATAATATCGTTCACAAGCGAATCCACAATTGCCTTGAACGCCGCGCCTATCATAATACCTACCGCCATATCGACCACGCTGCCGCGGTTGATAAATTCCTTAAATTCCGCAAATATCTTTTTCATTTTTATTCGTCCTTTATTGTAAATTTGTTGTATATCCTGCCGTTTTCGAGTTCTTTCCACAAAAACGTTCCGTTTTGGAGCGTCATATAGCTGTTCGGGCTTTGCTCTTTCGGTATTGAAACCGAGCCGGGGTTCATATAAACATAATTTTCGTATTCGGTGCACCGCGGTATGTGGGTATGCCCGTTAAGCAGTATATCTCCGTCGCACAGCGGGGGGAGATTGTTTTCATTATATGTATGTCCGTGCGTGGCGTAAATAAGCCGCTTTCCCACGGGGAACACGGCGTAGTCTGCCAGAACAGGGAAGTCAAGCACCATCTGATCAACCTCCGCCTCGCAGTTGCCGCGAACGCAGAATATTTTGTTTTTAAGCGTGTCAAGCAGAGAAATAACCTCTTTCGGCGCGTATTCGCGCGGCAGATCGTTCCTCGGTCCGTGATAAAGAATATCGCCGAGCAGAAGCAACCTGTCCGCCTTTTCGGCTTTAAACGCCTCGGTAAGCTTTGAGCACCAGTAAGCCGAGCCGTGTATGTCCGACGCAATAAGCAGTTTCATACCCTCACCCCGCAATCAAAAAGTAAGCCAAAACCGCCGCGCCGAGCACTATTCTGTACCAACCGAAGGCTGAGAAGTCGTGACGTCTTACATAGCCTATAAGGAACTTTATTGCCGCAACCGAAACCAAAAAGGATGTGAGTGTGCCGACAATAAGCACCGCAAGCTCGGCGCCTGTAAACGTAAGCCCGAATTTTAAAAGCTTTATAAAGCTTGCCCCGAACATTACGGGAACGGCAAGGAAAAAGCTGAACTCCGCCGCGGTAACGCGCGAAACGCCGATTATTATGGCGCCCAGTATTGTAGAGCCGCTGCGCGAGGTGCCGGGTATGAGGGAGAGCGCCTGAAAACAGCCTATTAAGAAGGCGGTTTTGTAAGACATATCGGTTATGCCTGCAACCTTGGGGCTTTTGTTTTTGTTCGCGCGCTCTATAACAATAAACAGCACGCCGTAAACAATAAGCGCCGCGGAAACCACTATGTAGTTGTGAAAATGCTTTTCAAAGAAATTGTCAAACGGAATACCGATTACCGCCGCGGGCAGCATTGCCACGATCACCTTAAACCACATATCCATTACGTCTTTTTTAATTATTCCGCCGCTTTTTGTTATGTAGTTATATCCCTTTGTTTTATCCGCCGTGAACGGCCAAAGCTTTTTCCAAAACAGCACCACGACCGCAAGGATAGCGCCGAGCTGTATTACAACGTTAAACATCTCCATAAAACTTTCGGACATATTAAGCTTTATAAATTCGTCCGCAAGGATAAGGTGACCCGTGCTGCTTATCGGCAGCCACTCGGTAATGCCCTCCACAATTCCGAGTATTATCGATTTTATAATATCTGACATATATTTCTCCCCATTCGGCATTAATCCCTGCACCGCCGAAGCGGTGCAGGGTGAAACTTTGCATTACTTTGCCAATATTTCCTTGTAAAGCCTTATATACGCGTTGGCTGAAACGCCCCAGCTGTTATCGCACTCCATATCCCTGCGGCGCAAAATATTCCAGCCGTTCTTATCCCCATAGCCGGCAAGCGCGCGCCACACGGCGTTTTCCATTTCGTGCGCGTTGTAGTTTTTAAACGTAAAGCCGTTGCCCTCGCCGTCGCCGCTGTCCGAAACGGTGTCGTTAAGTCCGCCGGTTTCCCTTACAATGGGTACGGTGCCGTAACGCAGGGCTACCATCTGTGCCAGACCGCACGGCTCGGACTGGCTCGGCATTAAGAACATATCCGCTCCCGCGTAAATTTTGTGTGCAAGCTGCGGGTTAAAGCCGAGTTTCAGCGCAACCTTATCGGGGTGCGCCGCCGCCGCGCCGTGGAAGAAGGTTTCAAACTCCCACTCGCCCGAGCCTAAAATAACAAACTGCAGATCCGCCCTTAAAAGCTCCTCGAACACGCACTTTACAAGGTCGAGCCCCTTGTGCTTTACAAGACGTGTGACAATGCCTATAAGCGGCGCGTCCTTAAGTTCGGGCAGACCCATCTCGCGCTGAAGCATTTTTTTGTTGTAAGCCTTTTTGTCAATTGTTTCGGCAGTGTAATTCCTGTATATAAGCTTGTCGGTTTCGGGGTTGTAAACATCGTAATCAATACCGTTTACAATGCCCGTAAGCTTGTATGTGAACTGCTTTAAAATTCTGTCAAGCCCGTAAGAATAATAGGGGTCGAGAATTTCCCCGGCATAGGTCGGCGAAACGGTTGTGACCTTATCGGCGCACTGCACCGCCCCTTTAAGCAGGTTAACGCAGCCGTCATACTCAACAAGGCTTTCGCTTTCATACGGCAAACCAAGCACATCGCCGTTAATTTCATTGCCGTATTTTCCCTGATACTGAATGTTGTGAATTGTAAAAACGGTTTTTATGTTGCGGTAGGTTTCGTCGCTGCGGTACATAGAGTTAAGGTAAACGGGAACAAGCGCCGTCTGCCAGTCGTTACAGTGGATAATATCCGGTGTAAAGCCTATGTGCGGTATGATATCAAGCACCGCGCGTGAAAAAAACGCAAAGCGCTCGGCGTCGTCGTAATGTCCGTAAAGACCGTCGCGCTTAAAGTAATACTGGTTATCGATAAAATAGTAGATAACGCCGTCCATATGCGCTTCAAATATTCCGCAGTACTGGCGCCGCCACGCAACCGACACGGTTATGCTGCAAATAAAATTCATCTTTTCGCGCAGTTCATCGGGAATACAGCTGTAAAGCGGCATTACAATGCGGCAGCCTATAAGCCTTTTTCTCAGCGCTTTGGGAAGAGCGCCGGCAACGTCGGCAAGTCCGCCCGACATAGCAAACGGGTACGCCTCGCTTGATGCAAACAGTACTTTCATATTTTTCTCTCTTTCTTAAACAATCTGATTTTTCTTTATAAAGAAGCTTTTTCCGGGTGCCCCTTTAAGCACCATTCCGCCGCTTATAACGGCGTTTTTATCGGCAATAACGTTGCAAAGCCCGGTGTTTTCGCCCACTTTGGTTTCCTGCATTAAAATGCAGTTTTCCACAACGGCGCCCTTTTCCACCGTGACCCCGCGGAACAAAATGCTGTTCTTAACCGTGCCGTCAACCACGCAGCCGTCGGCAATAAGGCAGTTGCGAACCGAGGATTTCGTGCCGTATCTTGTGGGCATATCGTCACGCGTTTTGGTAAACACGGGTCTGTCGGGATTGAACAGCTGACGGCGCACATCCCCTTTAAGCAGGTCCATACTGGCGTCGTAGTAGGAGTTTATTCCGTCAAACACGGCGGCATACTCCTTATGCTCAAAGCCGTAAATTTTAAGCTTGCCCGTATTCTCGGCAATAACGTCCTTCATAAAGCTTACCGCGCCGTCCATAAAGCCGTCGGTAACGGTTTTAATGAGCAGTTCGCGCGAAATGACCGCAACGCCGATGCCGTAATCGGTTTCCTTATCGTCCCGAGCCTCATAATTCATTGCCGTTACACGCCCGTTTTTGCCGAACACGGGGTAGGCGGTTTCGGTGTTGTTAAGAGGCGGTTTGCCGCGGTGGTACACCAGCGTTACATCGGCGTTTTTATCGGCGTGAGCCTTTACCGCCGCGCCTATATCTATGTTGGCAATCGAATCCGCCCTGCAAAGCACAATATAATCGGCGTTGCAGCGTTCAATGTAATCCATTGCGCCGTACAGCGCGTCCACCGTGCCGTTATAACGCTTTATTCCGCTTGTAAGGTAGGGCGGCAAAAGGTAAAGTCCGCCGTTTTTGCGGTCAAGATCCCAATAAACTCCGCTCCCCACGTGATCCATAAGCGAGCGGTAATTTTCCTTTGTTATAATACCCACGCTCGATACGCCCGCGTTTACAAGGTTTGAAAGCGCAAAGTCTATAACGCGGTATCTCGCGCCGAACGGAACTGACGCCAGCGAGCGCTTTGACGTGAGCTTTCGCATAAGATTATCGTTGATGTTGGCAAACACAATGCCCGCTACCGCAGAAGCTCTCATATCTCTTCGCCCTCCTTTACGTTTTCGGTCACCATTCTGCCGGGACTTACCTTTGCGTTTTTCCCGACGGCAAGGCAGTCGCCTATAACCGCAATGCCCCAGTTCTCCGCGTCCGCAACCGCGGGGTCCTCGCCTATAACGGCATTTTCGCCTATAACCGCGTTTTCGGCAATTATTGAATAGCGCACCTTCGCGCCCTTTTTAATCGCCGCTCCCGGCATAACAAGCGAATATTCAACCTCGGCGCCCTCTTCAACCGTTACGTTTTCAAACAAAACCGAGTAATCAAGCTTGCCTGAAACCTCGCAGCCGTCGGTCACAAGCGAATTTTCCACGCTTGCCGTTTCCGAGATGTACTGCGGCGGTCTGCCGTTTTCGCGGGAGTATATGCGCCAGTTCTGGTCGGCAAGGTTAAGGTCTATTTTCGGGTTTAAAAGGTCAAGGTTCGCCTCCCACAGCGAATCGACCGTTCCCACGTCCTTCCAGTAATCGGCAAATCTGTAAACACAGAGCTTTTCGCCCGATGAGAGCATTGCGGGAATAACGTCCTTGCCGAAATCGTTGGAGGACGACTTGTTCTGCTCGTCCTCGGTTAAATACTTTTTAAGCTTTTCCCAGGTGAACACATAAATTCCCATTGAGGCGAGCCTGCTCTTCGGGTGTTTCGGCTTTTCCTCAAATTCATAGATAACGCCGTTTTCATCGGCGTTCATAATTCCGAAACGCGAAGCCTCTTCAAGGGATACCTCAAGCACCGCTATTGTGCAGGCGGCGTTTGTTTCGGCGTGCCGAGCCAGCATTTTGGAATAGTCCATTTTGTAAATGTGATCGCCCGAGAGAATAAGTACATATTCGGGGTCGTACCTTTCAATAAACGCTATGTTTTGGTAAATGGCGTTTGCTGTACCCTTGTACCAGTCGCCGCCCCGCTGGCTTTGGTAAGGCGGCAGAATATGTACGCCGCCGTTTGTGCGGTCAAGATCCCACGGCTTGCCCGAGCCCACGTAATCGTTAAGCTCAAGCGGCTTGTACTGGGTTAAAATACCCACCGTGTCTATTCCCGAATTTGAGCAGTTGGAAAGCGGAAAATCAATTATGCGGTACTTTCCGCCGTACGGCACTGCCGGCTTTGCTATTTTGCTTGTAAGAACTCCCAGTCTGCTGCCCTGACCGCCCGCAAGGAGCATGGCGACGCATTTTTTGCTGTTCAAAAATAACACTCCTGTCACGTTTGCGCCGCACCCCTTAAATAAGGGCGCAACGCTTATATTATATATTTACTGTACAAGTTGTTTTTTTATTACTTTCCCTTTTCCGCCCGATGTTCCCGGCACGCGGAAATAGCTTACCGACATTGCGGGAATATCAATCGCAACCGAATTTTCAAAGCCGTGCATGGGTATCGGCTCGCTTTTGTAGCTTTTAGCCGCCGCTGAAGTGCCGCCGCCGAACTTTTCGCTGTCGGAGCAGAACACACGCCTGTACGTCCCCTTTTTGGGCACGCCTATGCGGTAGTTCTCCCTTGCGACAGGCACAAAATTACACACCGTAATAATTTCGTTCCCGGCTTTGTCGATTCTTCTGAAGGCTATAATGCTCTGGGTGTTGTCGTCGTTGGAGATCCAGCCGAAGCCGTCCCACGAATAATCTATTTCCCAAAACTCACGGTTTTTAATGTAAAATTTATTAAGCTCGCGCACGTAGGACTGCATTTTTGCGTGCTTTTCGTATTCAAGCAGCAGCCAGTCAAGCCCCTGCTTGTAATTCCACTCGATAAACTGGGCAAACTCCTGACCCATAAACAGCAGTTTTTTGCCCGGATGCGCCGTCATATATGCGTAAAACGCGCGGAGCGAGGCAAATTTCATATCATATTCTCCGGGCATTTTCTCTATCATTGAGCATTTGCCATGCACCACCTCGTCGTGCGAAATGGGGAGAATAAAGTTTTCGGAAAACGCATAGAAAAACGAAAAGGTAAGGCAGTCGTGATTGTCTTTTCTGAAATACGGGTCAAGCGACATATAGCGGAGCATATCGTTCATCCAGCCCATATTCCACTTAAAGTTAAAGCCCAAGCCCCCGTCCTGCGGCGGTTTTGTTACAAGCGGCCACGCGGTGGACTCCTCGGCTATCATAAACACAGAGGGGTCTTGCGCGAAGGCGGCGCGGTTAACGTCCTTTAAAAACTCCACCGCCTCAAGATTTTCCCTGCCGCCGTAGCTGTTGGGTACCCACTCGCCGCCCTGTCTGCCGTAATCAAGATACAGCATTGAGGCAACGGCGTCCACCCTGAGCCCGTCCGCGTGGTACTCCTTTAGCCAGAACACGGCGCTTGAAATAAGGAAACTGCGAACCTGCGGTTTGCCGTAATCAAACACCATTGTCCCCCACTCTTTATGCTCGCCCTTTCTCGGGTCGGCGTATTCATAGCAGGGCGTGCCGTCAAAACGGTAAAGCCCGAAACCGTCCCGCGGGAAATGCGCCGGCACCCAGTCAAGAATAACGCCGATGCCGTTTTTGTGCATTATATCAACAAACTTTTTAAAGCCGTCGGGCGTGCCGTAGCGCGACGTGGGCGCAAAATACCCCGACACCTGATACCCCCAAGAGCCCTCAAACGGATACTCCGTAATGGGCATAAGCTCAACGTGGGTGTAGTTCATTTTTTTAACGTAAGCCGCCAGTTCCTTTGCCAGCGTTTCGTAATCATAGGTGTTGCCGTCGCCGAACCGCTTCCAAGAGCCCGCGTGAACCTCGTAAATATTAACGGGCGAGCTGTATATATCAATATTCTTTTTACGCTCCTGCCACTCGCCGTCGCCCCACACATAGCAGGACGAATAAATTTTGGACGCATTTGCCGGCGCTGTTTCAAAATGCCTTGCGTAGGGGTCGGACTTAAGCGTAACACTTCCGTCCGCCGAGGTTACGGCGTATTTATAATTATCAAAACACGAAAGACCCTTTATTTCCGTTTCCCATATTCCCCCGTCGGTTTTCGCCATGGGGTCGGAGCTTTCGTCCCAGCCGTTAAAGTCGCCCACAACCGAAACCGCGGCGGCGGCGGGCGCCCAAACGCGGAACAGTGTTTTGCCGCCTTTTAGAAAAGAACCGAAATAATCGTACGCATTCCTTAATTCTCCGGCGGAGAATTTTTTTATAAATTCCTTCATAAGCCGTTCCTTTCCAAGCTTTAATTTTTAAAAAAAGCACAGCCGTTTTCCCCGCGGGGCGCGCGGCTCTGCGGCAGCAAGACTGCCGCACTTTATATTTTCGTTTTTATTATAACAGGTAATTATTCCGTTTTCAAGTCATTTTTGTTAAAACTCCGAAATGTTAAGAGAAAGTTAACAATAAGATTTGTAATAATTTTACAAATTACGACCCGTTTTTACACCCGGCAGCAAGAAATTCAAAAAACTTTGCCGACCGCGCAAAATAAAAAATAAAAAAATTTTAAAAAACGCTTGACAAACCCTTTAAGGGGTGATATAATGACTAAGCTGTCGGAAAGACAGAACAATTTAAGTTGGTGTTGATTGCGGCGAGGGTCCACCCGTTCCCATACCGAACACGGAAGTTAAGCTCGCTTGCGCTGAAGATACTCGGCGGGAAGCTGCCCGGAAAAATAAGTAGATGCCAACACAAAAGCCTGTGAGATTCACAGGCTTTTTTCTTTTTATTTTTCTTTCCCCTTTGGCTCCCTCTGATGAGGAAACCGGATTTTGCGTAGCAAAAGACTGAGGGAGAGAAAGGCTTTAAACACATAAAGACTTTGTTTTTTCTCTCCCTCAGTCAGCTGCGCTGACAGCTCCCTCATCAGAGGGAGCCGAAAAGGTGCCCGCTTAAGTGTTGCGGAAACGGCATATCCTCGGGCAATTCCAAAATATAATCGGCGGAAACATTGTAATAAACGCATAGGGCTTTTATTATGTGCGCGGGAAATTCACTCTCGCCCCTTTCCCAACGCTGATACTGAGTGGTGTGTTCATTCAGCAGTTCGGCAATTTGCGCCTGAGTTTTGTCGTTGTCCTCTCTCAAGTCCCTTATTCTTTGATATTTATATTTCATAATTCCACACCTTGACATTTATATTACCAAAAAACACAAAAAAGTGTTAACAATAACACAAAACCGTGTTATTGTATTCTTGCCAACGGTTTTTTTTTGCCTGCGGCTAACGCACATAGGGTTTCCAAAGGGACAGAGTCCCTTTGGCAGTTTAGGAAGGTCCGGAAACCCGATCTGCAGGGTGTCCGGCGGTTCTTTTCCCCGTTTCTGTCCGGACAGAAATGGGGTGCCTGCGCGGCATGAGCGCATTTTTCACCCTATCTCCTTTTGATATATAGCAACACTCAGCGTTTTGCCGAACTTAAGCCCGACGTTGCAGAGCAGACCCGCGGCATTAAATCCCTGCTTTTTGTGAAACGCAATGCTGGCGGCGTTGTCCGCCGTTATAAGCGACACAATATTTTTAAATTCCCTTTTAACCGCCTCTTTTTCAAGAGCGGCATATATCCGACTGCCGCAGCCCCTCAACACTGCGCTTTTATCAAAATACACCGAAAGGTCCGCGGTATAACGGTAAGCCGAGCGCGGGTTGTATTTATCAAGATACGCGTACCCGATGACCGTTCCGCCGTCCTCGGCAACCAAAAACGGATAACCCGCCGCTATGCACGTAAGTCGCTTGTGAAAATCCTCGTACGACAGCGGGACTTCCTCAAACGTCACTGTGGTGTTTTCAATATAATAGTTATAAATTTCAAGACAGCGCTTTATATCGCGCTCTTCAAGAGGTCTTATTGTTACAGTTTCATTCATGCGTTTTCCGCCCTTTAAAGACAGCAATTGAAAGTCCGCCGTTTCCGGCGGACCGGGATTTATTTTCGCTTTCCCAAATTCAGCGCCACATACAGCCCCACCGCAAGAACTGTAAACGCAACAAGAATTATATACATAGCGCCCATATGCACGCGGTTATCAAAGAAGTACAGGTTGCAGTCAACGCTGTCGCGGATGGACTCCACAACATCAGCGGGGAAGCCGATGTTCTTCATCTCGGCAAACACGCCGCGCAGAGCGTGATTTCTCAAAAGTCCTGTGCCGTAGGTTCCGGGCAGAAAGGAAATCACCCTCTGCAAGCCCTCGGAAAAGCTTGAAACGGGCATATACGCACCGCAAATAAAACCGTAGCCCGAGCTTATGACCGTGCCGACGGCGCTCGCCTGACCCTGCGTTTTCAAAGGGAATATTATGCAGGACGACAAAGCCGTTCCGAACAGCACAAGCAGTACAACGTCAAGCACAAGCGCCGCAACGTCGCCCATGCTTAAATACCAGCCGACCTTTGCAATATATACAAGGCACAGCGCAAGCGCCGCGAAATTAATAATAAGCGCGGTAAATATGGTGGATATGTAATAGCTGAGCGCCAAAACGCCGGGTTTCACCGGGGTTACGGTTATATCCTTTCTTGCTCCCGTCACCTTGTCCTGCACCATAAGCAGGTTAGAGCAGAACGCCACCGTTACGCAGCTTACCGCCAAAAGCGACGAAATGAGTTCTCCGCCGACACAGCCCCACAAAAGCTTATCCGAAACGGAAGTTCCCGCCGCCTTAAGCGAGGCGCGGAAGCTGTCCCTGTAAACGTTGGCAAGAAACGTGCTGTACAGCACAAGCAGAATCGCGGGTGTTATAAGGGAGGTAAAGAACATTCCCTTATCCTTAAAATAAAGCTTTGTGTTGCGCCTTACAAGCGCGCCGAGTCCCGTCATTTTTCCGCACCCCCCGTAAGCTTCCTGCCCGTGACGGCAAGAAAAACATCATCCATTTTTCCTTTGGTTATCTCGTAATCAACAAATACCTCGGGATATTTCACGATAAGCCTTGTCGCCGCCGCCGTATCGGGAAGCGAAACTTTAAACGCTCCGTGAACCGCCTCGTAAGGCGCGCCGAGCTTTTTGATCTCGTCCTCGGTTTTGCCGTAAACGGTTATATAGTCCCCCGTGTATCTGTTTTTAAGCTCAAGCGGCGTACCCTCGGCGGCAATCTCGCCGCGGTCGAGAATTATCACGTAATCCGCGTCCGCCGCCTCTTCCATATAATGCGTGGTTAGGAACACCGTAAGATTTTCCTCGCGGCGCAGCTTTGCCACCACCTGCCACAAAAGATTTCTGGTCTGCGGGTCAAGCCCCGTAGTCGGCTCGTCCAGCACCAATATCCTCGGGCGGTTGAGCAGCGCCCTCGCAATATCTATCCGCCTGCGCTGACCGCCCGAAAGCTTGCCGACGGGGCGTTTCAGCAGATCGCCGAAATCAAGCACCTCGGCGAGTTCGCCGAGCCGTTTTTTAAACGCCGCTCCCGTTATGCCGTAAAGCGCGGCGCGGCTTTGCAGATTATCGCGCACCGACAGGTCCTTATCCAGCACCGAGTTTTGAAAAACTATTCCGAGATTTTGCTTTACCGAGCCTGTACCCTTATCAAGGTCGGCGCCGCACACGGTCACCTTTCCGCCGTCCTTGCCGAGCTGACCGCAAAGAATGTTAATGGTTGTTGATTTGCCTGCGCCGTTAACTCCCAAAAAGGCAAACAGTTCGCCCTCTTTAACCTTAAAGCTTAAATTCTTAACAGCCTTGACATCGCCGAAGCTTTTTTTCAAGCCCTCAATTTCAATCAGGTTTCCCATACTTTTTTCCCCATTTTTAAAATATACTGTTTCTGTTATAACCGCCGCTCGGCAAATACTCTTTACACGACGGCGCGTTTGGTGTATAATCAATTTGAGCGTTATTCAAATAATTCCGCAAGGGAACGGCTGTCCGCCATAGAAACGTAATCGTCCGCCGTGACGATAATGTGGTCGGCAAGTCTTATGCCTATATTATCGAGAGCGGCTTTAATGCGCCTTGTCATATCAATGTCACTGGGACTCGGCAGTGCAAATCCGTCCGGGTGGTTGTGCGCTATTACAACCGTTACCGCGTGGTGCAGAAGCGCATTTTCAACAATATTTCTTACAGATACGTTGACCTCGGTTTCGCTCCCCTCGTCTATGGTATCACAGCCGGTCATTTTATTTTGCGCGTTAAAGGACGCCACGGTGAACGTTTCCTTTGTAAGACCAAGACACTTCACCTGTAAATATCTGCAAAGTTGGTTTTTGGATGCGTCAAGGTCGGGCAGACGGGATATTTTCGCCTTATCTGTAAGGTAGGCGCGCGAAACAGGCATAAAAAGTTTGAAAAGCGCCGCTGTGTGCGGACCTACTCCCTCAACCTTTTCAAGATACTCAAACGGTGCGTCAATTATTCCCGAAAGCGAACCGAAGCGTTCAAGCAATCTGTGCGCCACCTCGTTTGTATCCTTTCTCGGAATACTGAAAAATAAAATCATCTCCACAATTTTGTGCGGCGGCGTATCCTCGTTAAAACCGTTTTTCAGAAATTCAACTCTTACCCTCTTTCGGTGTCCCTTGTGGATATCTTTTCCATCCTTTGCCATAGAAATCGCCTTTCAATTATAGAACTTACCTGTATTATAGTACAACGCGAGCACATTTTCAAGAGGGCAGGTATTAAAAAACCAACCTGCGGAGGCACATATGAAATCCTTTACTGTTACTAAAAACGACGCTTCAAAGCGCCTTGATAAGTTTATAGCGCAGAACTGTCCCGCTCTGCCGACGGCGCTTATGTTCAAGTATATAAGGCTTAAAAGAATAAAGGTAAACGGCAAGCGCGCGGAAATCGGTACCCGCCTTTGCGCCGGTGATACGGTTGAGGCTTATATAAACGACGAGTTTTTTACTCCCCGCGCGCCGAAGTACGACTTTCTTTCCGCCCCGACGAGCCTTAATATCGTCTATGAGGACGAAAATATCCTGCTTGCCGACAAAAAGCAGGGGCTTCTTGTTCACCCCGATAAAAACGAATACGGCGATACCCTTATTGCGCGCATACAGCATTATCTTTACGATAAGGGCGAATACGACCCCGAAAACGAAAACAGCTTTCGCCCCGCGCTTGCAAACCGCATAGACCGCAACACGGGCGGCATTGTTATTGCCGCGAAAAACGCCGAGGCGCTGAGGATACTGTGCGAAAAAATAAAGAACCGCGAGGTTGAGAAAAAATATCTTGCCGTTATTCACGGCGTACCCGAAAAAAAGACGGCTTTGCTTAGCGGGTATCTTGAAAAGAACAGCGACAAAAACAAGGTCTATTTGAAAAACGCCAAAACCGACGGCGCGCTTACAATAAAAACGCGGTACACCGTGCTTGAAAGCAAAAACGGGCTGTCGCTTATCGAGGTGGACCTGCTGACGGGCAGAACGCACCAGATAAGGGCGCATATGGCGTCGATAGGTCATCCGCTTTTGGGCGATGGCAAGTACGGAAAGCTCGCGTCGGACAAAAAGCTGGGCTTTAACAAACAGGCGCTTTACTCTTATAAGCTTAAATTCAATTTTACCGAGGACGCAGGCCGCTTAAATTACCTTAACGGCAAGGAATTCACGGTGAAAGAGGTTTGGTTTGCCGAAAAGCTTTTCGGCAGAGGCGTATCGGAATCGGAGTATTCTAGCTTGCCCGGTGTGACAGGTTGACCAAAAAGTGAAAGAGAGCCGTTAAAAACGGCTCTCTTTCACTTTTAAGGGGTTTGAGGAGAGAACTTCTCTTTAATTCAAAGAGAAAGTATACCATCAAGGGTGCGGCTCCCTTTTCGGTACGATTATATAATAAATCATAATTTTTTCATTTCTGTGAACTGAATTTAAACTTTCAGGGAATAGATTATGTATATAATGACAATAATAATATCAGTCTTTGGGCGATAACAATTTTTCAAAAAAACGGCATATATTTGAAGGGAAAGAATTATAATGAAATATTCCGAATATCATTCAAAAAAAAGATTTAAGGGCGGTGCGGCTTTTTATGCGGTCATAGCCTGCTGTCTGCTTGCACTCGGCGGCGCTTCTTGGTTTGCCGCTTCCAGAATAAGCCGCAGGGATACGGGCGGCGGCAATTCGGGCAGTGAGCAGTCAGATGTTATTTCGGCTCCGTCGATAAGCAGTACCGAACCGTCGGGCAAAGCGGGGCAGACGGCAGAAAACGTTTCAAGCGAGCCGTACAGCAGCGCCCAGTCCTCTCAAGAGGCGGAGGAAACAAAAAAACCTACGGTATTTACACTTCCCGTTCAGGGCGAAATTATAAAAAAATACAGCGAAAGCGAGCTTTTGTATTCCGCAACCTACGGAGATATGCGTGTGCACCACGGCATTGATATTGCCTGCGAGGACTCAACCGCCGTTTCCGCCGCGGCAGACGGCAAGGTAGTTTCGGTAGAGGACACCGCCTTTTTCGGAACGGTGGTTACAATTGACCACGGCGACGGAATAACCGCAAAATACTCGGCGCTTAAGGATATTAAGGTCAAGGCGGGCGACGGCGTGACCGCAGGGGATATAATCGGGGCGGTGACGGCGGTTCCCGACGAATGTGCCGACCAGAGCCACCTGCACCTGGAGGTTCAGAAAAACGGACACGACGCCGACCCTGTTAAGACTCTGGGACTTAAGTAAGCCCGGCGCGGCGGATTTATATCCTGCCCCCGTGAGGTTTATATCTCACTCGTCTAGGGGCAAATAATGTGTCCTCGGTAAAATGCGGGGACACATTTTTTAATTGATATTAAGGGGTGAGGGTGTTGTCCGGACAATCGGAGGATTACAGTCTTGTTGAAATAAGCGGAGAGCTTGATAAGGATATTAAGCTTATAAAAAATATATTTAAAAAAGAGGCAACTCTCCGTATGAAAAAAATAAACGCGCGCGCCGAAAATACAGTCTGCGCCGCATTTTACCTTGACGGAATGGCAAGCACCCGGCTTGTTAACGAATCGGTTGTAAAGCCGCTGCTGCTTGTAAACGGCATCGGCGACAGCATTTCGCAGGTTCTTAAGGAGCAGGTGCTTTTTGCGGGCGAATGCAAGGCGGTAACCTCTGTGGCGGATATGCTCCGAGCGGTGCTTTACGGGGACACCCTCTTATTGATTTCGGGAAGCCGCGATGCGCTTGTTATAAACACAAAGGGTTGGCGCACAAGGGGAATAAGCGAACCCGAAAACGAGCGTGTGCTGCAAGGTCCGCGCGAAGGCTTTGACGAGGCGGCGCTTTTAAACCTTGCAATGGTAAGAAGAAGGCTTTTAACGCCCGACCTTTGCACCGAGGCGGTACGCATAGGCAGAAGGACCGAAACGTATGTGTTTATCTGCTATCTCGGCTCGCTTACAGACGAAAAAATGCTCAAAGAGCTTAAACGGCGGCTGAGCCTTATTGATATTGACGGTATACTTGATTCCAACTACATTACCGAGCAGATAAGGGACTGCCCGGGTTCGCTTTTTAAAACCGCGGGTACAACCGAACGCCCCGACGTTGTGGCGGCAAGACTGCTTGAGGGCAGAATTGCGATTATTACCGACGGCACGCCGGTTGCGGTAACCGTGCCGTATCTTTTTTCGGAGAACTTCCAGTCGGACGAGGATTATTATTTAAATTACACCGTGTCGTCCGTGGGCAGAATATTAAGGTATCTGTGCTTTTTTCTTGCGATAAGTATTCCCGCGGTGTTTATTGCCGCCGCGGCATATCACAGGGAGCTTTTGCCCACGTCGCTCGCGATTTCTCTTATGCAGTTAAGAGGCGGCGTGCCGTTTCCTGCGCTGACGGAGTGTATTATGCTTATTTTTATTTTTGAAATTTTGAAGGAAACAGGCATAAGAATGGCGCAAAGTCTGGGACATGCGCTCAGCATCGTCGGGGGGCTTGTTGTGGGACAGGCGGCGGTTGAAGCCAGAATTATAAGCGCGCCCGTGCTTATTGTGGTGGCGCTTTCGGGAATAGCGGGGCTCACTGTCCCAAGGCTTAAGGGAGCGGTGTTTTATTTAAGGCTTATTCTTGTTGTTTTGAGCGCGCTTTTTGGGCTGTACGGCTACATCACGGGTATTGCCGCCGTTATTATAAGCATACTCGATCTTAAGTCCTTCGGCGTAAGCAGCACGGTTTCGCTGTCGCGGCTTACCGCGCAGAGCCTAAAGGACAGCGTTGTGCGCGCTCCGTGGAGAAGAATGATTAAAAGACCGCTGTTTAACATTAATTCGGTGCGTATGAAACGGAAGGACAACAAATGAAAAAATGCGTGTGCGCCGCCCTTTTGGTGTGCGCCCTTTTGTGCGGGTGCGGCGGAAATATAAAAAACGACAGGCGTTATATGGTTTCCGCGCTGGGTTTTGAAAGTGAAAACGGGCGCCTGAATGTTTTTGCCGAAATAATTATTATAAATTCCGAAAACCCCGACACCGAGCCCGAAGCGAAGGTTTTTAAGGGGAGCGGGAACACAACCGAAGAGGCGCTTGACGAAATTTCCGATTTGCTTACAAAGCCTATTTTGCTTGATCACTGCGGAGTGCTTGTAATAGGGCGGAGCATAACGCCGCACGCGCTTTCGGAAATATGCGATTACAGCTTTAAAGAAAACCGGATAACCCTTTCGGCGTATATGGTCAGCTCCGAAAACGCGGGCGAGCTTTTATCCTGCGAGCCGCAGTCCTCGGCGGCGGTGGGGTATGACATTATGGGGCTTATTGAGCAAACGCGTCAGCGCACGAAAAAGAACTGCCCCTGCCGTTATTTTGAGGTTGAAGCAAGGCGGGAGAGCGGCAAGAACCGCTTTGTTCTGCCTTCTTTAAGGGCGGAGAACGGCGGAATTAAGATTTGCGGATATTTCCGTTTTGAAAATGACGCCGCGGTGGGTTTCGACAAAACGGCGGAACCGCGGCAGTAGCTTTATTTGCGGCAGGGGGGAAACCGTATGACAGATTCTACCGATTACAGCAGACACTATATTGCCTTAAGCGCGCTGTTCACACTCGGCGGCATTGGACTTGGTATGCCGTCGCAAAACTGCGGAGGATTTACCTTTCTCGGATTTACGGCGGCCGCCGCGTGCGCCGCAGTCATCTGTGCTGCCTCGGCGTTTGCGATGCATCTTTTCAGGGGTAAAAAAATAAATCCGCGGCTTTTTAAGGCTTTGCTTGCCGTTTTGTCGCTTGCCGCTTTCTACGAGGGCGCCGAAACACTTATTGACTTTATAAACTTTGCGGGAAAAATTCTTCTGCCCGAAACCCACCGATTTTTCATTGTCCTGCCGTTTACTGCGGCGGCGGTTTATCTTTCGTCGCGGGGCGAGGGGGTTATGTTTAAATTTTCGGTCATCTGCTTTGTGTTCACCGTTATATCGGTCGCAATTTTCTTTGCGCTTTCCGCAAAGGATTTTAACACCGACCTTTTAAAAACCGACGGTATGCCGGGAGGGACGGAGCTTATTGCCGAAACAAAACCGTGGTTTTCCCGCCTTGCCCTGCCTGCGGCAATAATACCGCTTATACCGTCCGTTTTCGGGGTAAACGCGCGCAAAAGAACTGCGGTTTACGGTTCGGTTCTCGGGCTTGCCGCCGCGGCGCTTTGCTTAGCCGAGGTGCTTCTGCTGTTCGGCACGGGGTTTGCCGCCCACCTTGATTTTCCGCTTTGTGCCGCGGTCAGCACGGTTACGGTAGGTCCGCTTTTTACACGTATGGACGGTTTTGTTTACTGCCTTTACTTTGCGGTTTCGCTTATTAAGACCGCGGTTTGTGCAAAGCTTTGTTTTAACGCGGCAAAACTGCAAAGGAAAATTTAAAGTGCCTTTATTATATGGTAAAGCCTTTTCCGACTAGGCAAGTGAGAATAATCCGAAAATTCGCCGTTTGGGGCGGGTTCGGATTATTCTCACTTGCCTACCCCTCAGTCACCTGCGGTGACAGCTCCCCTGACAAGGGGAGCCTTAGAATAGATTTATCAAAAAACAAAGCCCGTTGTTATCGGCTGAGCCGACAGCAACAGGCTTTAGTTAAATTTCAATTTTTCCGTGTTCTTCCTCAAAGTCCCTGACCCGTTTTTTGAGATACTGCTCTATTTCCTTGTTGGCACTGCGTCCCTCGGATTCGGCGATATAGCGGAATTTTTTAAATAAGTACCTGTCAACCCGCAAAGTATATCTCAAAAGCTTATCTTCCATAAAATTCATCCTTTTGTTCGGTAATTATCATTTACCGATAATTATAAAATATTTATTGAATTAAAACAAAAATGGTGGTATAATGACATCATAATGACGCACAAAAGGTGATAAAATGAAGATAGCGGTAATTGGTTCAAGGGGACTTACGGTAAGCAATTTGGAAAAATACCTGCCGAAAGAAACAACAGAGATAGTTTCGGGCGGAGCCGTGGGCATTGATACCTGTGCAAAGGAATATGCAATAAAGAATAACATAAAGCTTATCGAATTTTTGCCCGAGTATGAAAAATACGGTCGTTCGGCACCGCTTAGGCGCAATTTGTCTATAATTGATTATGCCGACTGTGTAATTGCGTTTTGGGACGGAAGGTCACACGGAACAAAGTTTGTTATTGACAATTGTAAGAAGAAAAATAAGAAGGTACGAGTTCTTATACCGAATGATAAAAGATTTTTGAACCGAAAAAAATCCTGCACCGATAATGCCTCCCTCTGACAAGGGTGCGGGTGTCCGGTGGACGCCCCTGCTAAGCAGAAGCACCGACCGAGGCGGCAGCTGAGATGGTGGCACGGTTTGCCGCAGGCAAAGCCGGTGGTAGAGAACAAAGCTTTTCCCGACTACCCCTCAGTCACCTGCGGTGACAGCTCCCCTGACAAGGGGAGCCTTAGAATAGATTTATCAAAAAACAAAGCCCGTTGTTATCGGCTGAGCCGACAGCAACAGGCTTTTATTAATTGAAGAAAGGGAATATTATTCCTCAGTCGCGGCGTTTTCAGCCGTTTCGTACACTACCTCGTCGGCAGTGTCAGCCGCGGCGGGTTCTTCGGTCTTTTCCGGCTCTAAGAGTGCGCGGATAGAAAGGCTTACGCGCTTTTTATCAAGGTCAACGGCAATAATCTTTGCATCAACCTCTTGACCGACGGTAAGTTCGTCCTGCGGCTTGGCAACGTGCTTATCCGCAATCTGCGAAATGTGGATAAGACCGTCAATTCCGGGGATTATACGGGCAAAAGCGCCGTATGTAGTCATACTGACTATTGTTACCTTAACGGTATCGCCCACCTTGTAGTTATTTTCAAAAATAACCCACGGATTTTCCTCGGGCTTTTTGTAGCCGAGAGATATCTTTCTCTTTTCGGGGTCGAGCGCCTTGACGTATACCTCAACGGTATCACCGACAAGTACAACCTCCTGCGGATTTTTAATTCTCTGCCAGGAAAGCTCGGAAATGTGGATCATACCGTCCACTCCGCCGATGTCCACAAACGCGCCGTAGCTTGTAAGGGATTTAACAACGCCGGTAAAGCGGTCGCCCACGGCGATTGTTTCCCAAATCTTATCCTCGGCTGCCTTGCGCTGCTCTTTAAGCACGCTGCGAATGGAGCCGACGGCTCTGTGGCCTCTGCCTATCTCGATTATTCTGAAAGAAACTTCTTTGCCCTTTAAATCCTCAAGCGGCTCGCCGCGGGAAGCGGTTGCCTGTGAAGCGGGAATGAACACTCTGATGTTGTTTGAATAAGCAACAACGCCGCCCTTGATGATCTCTTTAACGACTCCGGTAACGATTTCACCGGACTCCTTGGCGGCAACTATATTGTCCCAACCGGCAATAGCGTCATAACGGCGCTTAGAGAGCATCGCGGTTCCTTCCTGGTCGTTAATTTTCATAATGATAAGATTAAGCTTATCGCCCGCCTTAACTTCATCCATAAGCTTTACGTCGGGAGCAGAAGAATATTCGTCCGCAGTTACGTAGCCCGTAACGCCTCTTCCGATATCAACGCTGATCTCGGTGGGATTAACGGCAATAACAGTTCCCTCTACCTTCTGGTCGCCCGTAAGGCCGCTGAGTGAAGCCTCAAATGCTTCCTCGTCCGTCATTTCTTCAAAGCTTTTCCGAACAGATTCTTTTACCTCCGTCTGTTCTTCAACCGGTTGCAAATTTTCCGACATGGTTTTAATAACCTCCTTTATTATACCCGCGGGCGTTGACGCACCCGCAACAACTCCTACCGAACCGCAGTTTTCAAACATCGGGGCTTTAAGCTCCGCCGCGGTTTCAACCAAATAGGTCCTGCCGCAGTTTTTAAGGCACACGTCAAAAAGCTTTGCCGTGTTGGAGCTGTGCCTGCCGCCGATTACAACCATAACATCGTTACGGCGCGACAGCTCGTCCGCCTCCTGCTGTCTGTTAGAAGTCGCATTACATATTGTATCAAAAATTTTTGCGTTTGTATATACTTTTTTTAATTTTTTTTTGCATTCTTCAAAAATTTTTTCGTTAAAAGTGGTCTGCGCGACCGCAATTATCTCTTTTTTACCGAAATCTCCCTTTTCCTCAATCAGTTTTTCAAGTTCGCCGACACCCGAGAACACGTAAACCTCGCCGCGGCAATGCCCCACAATGCCCTTGACTTCCTGATGAAGTGCGTCGCCGGCAACAAGGGTGACGCTTTTTTCTTCGTCGCCTGCCGACACTATTTTATGGATCTTCGCGACAAAGGGACAGGTTGCGTCCACCGTTTCGGTGTTAATCTCCGCCGCTCTTTTTGTGACCCACGGCTCTACCCCATGCGAGCGTATTACCAACGTTTCGCCCTCGGTCACCTCGTCCGGGGAGTCAACAATACGCACGCCGCGCTCGGAAAGCTCCTTTACAAGCTGGGGGTTGTGAATAATAGGTCCTAAGGTGCATACCTTTTTGCCCTCGCTCAAAAGGTCATACACCGTCTGCACCGCGCGGTTGACCCCAAAGCAGAAGCCCGCGGTTTTTGCAAGCGTTATTTTCACTTCAGCCTATCCTTTCCTTGATAATGCTTACCACAAGCGCCACAGAGTCGCAAAGGTCAAGCCCCGAGGTGTCAGCCAAGACTGCGTCGTCCGCCTGTTTAAGCGGCGCGGCGGCTCGGTGAATATCGTTATAATCGCGCTTTTCAATATCGGCGCAGACCTCGTGGAGCGTTACGTTTTCGCCCTTTTCTCTAAGCTCCTTAAGCCGTCTTTCGGCTCTCACTTTAACCGAGGCGGTAAGAAAAATTTTAACGTCGGCATCGGGCAGCACAACGGTGCCTATGTCCCTGCCGTCCATAATAACGTTGTTTTCCCGCGCAAGCTTTCGCTGCATTTCAAGTAAAAACTCACGCACGGTGGGCTTTGCCGAAACCGCCGACGCCATCATAGACGCTTCCGGTGTGCGAATAAGACCCGAAACATCCTCACCGTCAAGAAAAACGTGCTGTTCTCCGCCGATAAAGCGGATATCCACCGCCGTTTCGCAAAGCAGTTTTTTAACGGCGTCATCCGATGAAATGTCCGTTCCCGTTCTGCTGAATTTAAGTCCCACCGCGCGGTAGAGCGCGCCTGTATCCACATAAATATATCCAAGACTTTCCGCCGCACGCCTTGCCACCGTGCTTTTTCCCGCGCCTGCAGGGCCGTCTATTGCTACGTTTATCATTTTTCCTTCTCCTTTTAGGCAAACGAGAATAATCCGAACCCGTTTTTTGAGCGTGGATTTCTCGCATTGCCGCAGTTTCGCTCGCCGCCTTTTAAATTGCGGCTTTGCGTTCATTTTTGCAAGGCGTCAGCCTTGCTGAAAATTTCTTGCCTGCCTAAGCATAGCTGCCTGCCGCAAAACCGGTGGAAAACGCAATTTGCAGGTTAAATCCCCCGGTGTAGGCGTCGACGTCTATTATTTCGCCCGCAAAGTAAAGCCCTTTTACAAGCCTTGATTCCATTGTTTTGGGGTCTATTTCCTTAACGGAAATTCCGCCGCGGGTTATAATTGCTTCCTCAATCGGGCGCGTTCCCGTTACGTGAAGGGTCAGCCCCTTTATCACGCCGCACAGCGCCGCGCGTTCTTCACGGCTTATGCTGCTTACCTTTTTGTCGGGCTTGATTCCGCTTAGCTTTACCGCAATCGGTATAAGGCTTTTCGGCAGTAATTTATCAAGCGAATTTATAAAATCACGGTTTTTTTCCTGTTCAAAATCCCTGAGTATCCGTTTGTCAAGCTGTTCCGGCGTAAGTCCCGGTTTTAAATCTATCACCGCGGTGTAATTTTTCTTGCCTATGCGGCGCATATGCGCCGAGGCGCTCAACACAAGCGGACCGGATATTCCGAAATGGGTAAAAAGCATTTCGCCGAGCTCCGAGAATACGGGCTTTTTACGCCCCTCCTCAAAAACCGAAAGGGTGATATTTTTAAGCGACAGTCCCGAAAGCTTTTCGCAAAAGCCCTCGTGCGCGGTAAGCGCCGTGAGCGACGGTCTTATTTCGGTGACGGTGTGACCGAGCGCCTTTGCCATCTTATAGCCGTCCCCCGCAGACCCTGTAAGCGGGTAAGACATACCGCCGGTTGCCAGTATCACGCTGTCGGCAGGCAGGGTTTTCCCGTTTTCAAGCATAACGCCGCTTACCGTGCCGTTTTCCGCAATAATATTTTTTGCCGTGCCGTGAATTATTCGGGCGCCGCCTCGTTTTGCGGCATTTACAAGCGCGTCAACAATATCCGCCGCCTTGTCCGAAACGGGGAATACCCTGTTTCCGCGCTCGGTTTTAAGCGGAACACTAAGCGACTCAAAAAACGTCATAACGTCCTGCGGCGCAAATCCCGAAAAGACGGAATACAAAAATCTGCCGTTTTCAGGCACATTCGCAATCAGCGTATCAACGTCGCAGTTATTGCACACATTGCACCGCCCCTTGCCGGTTATCATAAGTTTCCTTGCCGGGCGCTCGTTTTTTTCGGCAACGGTTATCTCCGCACTGCCGTCACGGTACATAAAATTCGCTCGACACGCCGCCATAAGTCCCGCCGCGCCGCCGCCTATTATTACAATTCTTTTCATTTTTTCGCCTCGGTTTCATTCGCCGCCTTTTGCGGTCTTGCGCGGCGGAATTTAGAATATATATATTTTACCCCAAAACGGCGCTAATGTAAACCGTAAATTACCGTTCCCAGTGCCGCCGAGAGCAGAAGCAGAAGTATGGGCGAAACACTTTTTTTGAAAATGAGCTTATACGCGGCGGAAAAAACCGCCGAAAACGCGAAAATGCCGATTGCCCCGTAATCGGGCGACAGGGTGCTTCCGAACGTTTTAAACTTAAAAAGCACGCTTAAGAACATAATAATGCCCGAGGAAAGTATCATTGCCGCAATACAGGGCCGTACGCCCGCCAGCACGGCGTTAACACCGAAACTGCCGTATAATTTCCGCATTGCGGCGGCAACAGCCAGAATTATTACAAACGAGGGCAGAACAACGCCCAGCGTAGCGCACAGGGCGCCCGCAAATCCGCCGCGGACCGAGCCCACAAAGGTTGCCATATTTATCGCAAGCGGACCGGGCGTTGACTCCGAAACCGCAATAAGATCAAGAAATTCACCCTCGCTGAGCCAGCCGTTTGAAAGCACGGCGTCACGCACGACCGAGATCATACCGTAGCCGCCGCCGAACGAAAACATACCTATTTCAAGAAAGGTAAAAAACAGCTTAATGTATATCATTCTTTTTTTCTCCCGTTTTAAGCCTTTTTACAAGGCTTAAGCAAAGTCCTGCCGCGCCGGACAGCAGAATGTATATAACCGATGAAAAGCCCGCGCCGAAAAATGACACTAAAAGCATTGCGGCGGTAACTGCGGCAAACACCGCAGTATTAAAAGGGGAGCGGTCAAGCATTTTCATCATTTTAAGCCCTGCGGAAATTATAAGGTAAACAACGCACGCCTTTACACCCTTAAACGCAAACATAACCGCTTTCAGCTGAAGAAAGCGGTCGAAAAACAGGGATATTACATATATTATTATAAATGACGGCAGGCAAACCCCCACCGTCGCGCACAAAGCGCCCGCAACACCGGCAGACTTAAAGCCGATGTACGTGGCGCAGTTAACCGCAATAGGACCGGGAGTTGACTCGGCAATCGCGGTAATATCCAGAAATTCCTCGCGGTCAAGCCAGTGCCTGCGCTCGGTAAATTCGTTTTCAAGAAGCGCCGCCATGGCATATCCGCCGCCGAAGGTGAACGCTCCTATTTTAAAAAAGGTTAAAAACAGTGTTAAAAGCTTTTTCATATAACTTTGCTTAAAAAGTCCTTTAAACGCGGGCTCTTGGGATTGCCGAACAGCTCTTCGGGCGTGCCTTCTTCCATAATGATGCCTTCGTCAATAAACAGCACCCTGTCCGCCACCTCGCGGGCAAAGCCCATTTCGTGGGTTACAACCGCCATTGTCATTCCGTCGTCCGCAAGCGCCTTCATAACGTTTAAAACCTCGCCCACCATTTCGGGGTCGAGTGCGCTCGTAGGTTCGTCAAACAGCATAACGTCAGGCTGCATACAAAGCGCGCGGACAATTGCGACGCGCTGTTTCTGCCCGCCCGAAAGCTGGCTTGGGTAGTCGTTCGCCCTGTCCGCCAGACCCACACGTCCGAGCAGTTCGAGAGCGCGTTTTTCAGCATCGGCTTTTGTTGCTTTTTTAAGCTTTACCGGCGCCAGAGTCATATTTTTAAGCACGGTCATATTGGGGAAAAGGTTAAACTGCTGAAACACCATACCCATTTTCTGCCTGTGGCGGTTTATGTTTATTTTCGGGTCGGTTATATCGGTGCCCTCAAAGAATATTTTACCGCCCGTCGGCTCCTCAAGCAGGTTGAGCGTGCGCAGAAACGTTGATTTGCCCGAGCCCGAAGGACCGATTATAACAACAACCTCGCCCTTGTGTATCTCGGTTGTTATTCCCTTTAAAACCTCGGTTTTGCCAAATGACTTTTTAAGCCCCTCGGTTTTAATAAGCACATTATCAGCGTTCACTGTTCCTCAGCCTCCTTTCAAGAATGCTTACAAGTTTTGTAAGTATTATAACTATTACAAGGTACACCAAAGCCACGGTAATAAGCGGCATAAAATACGAATATGTGCGTCCCGCAATTGCGTTGCCTGCTTTTGTAAGGTCCACAACGCCCACGTAGCCCGCAACCGATGTTTCCTTTAAAAGAGCTATAAACTCGTTGCACAGTGTAGGCAGCACAGCCTTGAACATCTGCGGGATAATAATGTGGGTCATTGTCTGAACATAGTTAAGACCGAGGCTTCTGCCCGCCTCAAACTGACCGTTATCAATGGACATTATTCCGCCGCGGAATATTTCGGCAACATATGCTCCGGAGTTTATACCGAACGCAAGAATACCTATCGGCACGCCGTCACGCACCGAAACAAAAATTATAAAATATGCAATCATAAGCTGAACTACGACCGGCGTTCCGCGGATAACCGTAAGGTAAAGCTTGCAGACGGCGTTAAGAAAAGCTAACAGTATGTATCCGATGCCGCCCCTTTTCCGCAGCTTTTCGGCATTTTTGTCGTAAGAGGAGCGCACTGCCGCTATTACAATACCTATTATAATACCTATAAGCAAAGCGCCGAATGTGATTTTTAAGGTGTTTTGAAAGCCGGTTATCAGCTGCTTGTAGCGTTTGCCGTCTATAAAAGTCAGTACAAACTGGTCCTTTAAATCATTAAACCGGTCGGGATACCAAGCGGTTACGTTTAAGGTTGAAAACAAAAGAGCATCTCCTTTTATAAATAGTGTTCGGTACAACAAAGCCTCCCTCTGACGAGGGAGGTGGCACGGTTCAGGCAGGCGAGAGAAAAGCTTTATTCTCGCTTGCTTACCCGATAACAGACTTGTTGTGTTTTAAATCAGTTGGCTTTAATGTACTTGTCAACAACCTTCTGGAATTCGCCGCTTGCCTTAAGCTCGTTAAGAGCGTCGTTAACCTTTTTTTGGAGCTCGGGGTTCTTCTTTGAAAAGCAGATCGCATAATCCTCGTTGGCAAATTCGGTATCAAGAATTTTAAGACCGGGGTTTGCCGCAACATATGCCTTTGCAGGTTCGTTATCAATTATAACGCAGTCAACCTTGCCGCTCTTAAGCGCTTCAACCGCAACCGTGCCGCTGTCATAACCGACAACGTTTTCTTCACCGTATCCGCCGTTCTCGGGAGTGTCCGACGCATAAATATAACCGGTTGTACCCTGCTGTGTACCTATCTTCTTGCCATTGAGGTCGCCAACCGACTTAATGCCGCTGTCCTCTTTTACAATAATAACCTGAATACCCTTTGCATATGAATCCGAGAAGCTTACGCTTTTTTTACGCTCTTCGGTAACGGTCATACCCGCCATACCCATATCGTATTTACCGGTCTGAACGCCCGGAATGATCGAATCAAACTCAACGTCGGCAATTTCAAGCTTCATTCCCAGCTTGTCCGCAATAAGCTTTGCAACCTCTGCGTCTATACCCACGATCTCTTCGCCTTCCTTATATTCGTAGGGCGGGAATGTGGCGTTGGTAGCCATTGTCAGAGTGCCTGCCTTAGCGGTAAGGCTTCCGTTTGTTTTGTCCTTGTCTGCGTCCGAAGCGGTATTTCCGTTTCCGCCGCATCCGCAGCATACAGCCGCGATTGCCAAAGCGGCAATTCCGCTTATAAGCTTTGTTGTGAATTTCATTTAAAACGTCCCCTTAATAATCAATTTGTTTTTCTTGACTGTTGAAAGTATACCACTCTTGCAGCCGCTTGTCAACACCGAAATGCATAAATATTTAATATTTTCAACATTTGTGCATAAATTTGCTTTAAAATATTGCACTATTGTTAATTATGCGAATTTTATGCATAAAACGCACGTTTATGAATATATATGCATTAAAATATGCTGTGAGGGGTGAATCCCGTATCCTCGTTTACCTGGTGCAGCAGGGTCTTAAGGGTTTGGGTGCGTTCATAAAAATCGTTTTCCTCCTTTGCCTTGCTGTAAACGCAAAGCTCGGCTATTACAAGCTCAATTTCATCAATGCTGTTGTGGGTTACAAAAAGCGAAAGCATATTTTCTTTTTTGTTCCACTCTTCCTTAAGCTCGTGCGCCTTTTTGTAGGCGTCACCGCCGTCGGCATATGCCTGCTCACATTCCCTGAGCAGTCGGTTCGCGCCGTCGCAGGCATCCTTTATATACCAAAGACTCGTCGCATATGAAGCCGCCACCGCAACAAAAAGCGCCGCGGCAATTATTAAACGTTTCACTTTTTGTCCCTCATTTTAATCAGATTGTATTTTCCGTTTCGGTCCATCGTCATAAGAAAGACATTTTCAATTTTCATTCCGTTCTTCTTAACCTTTTTTATTATTTCACCTTCGCTTGTTTCAAGCGCCGTCAGTGATTCGTCGATTATTTTGCCGTCGCTTATAACGGGCAGCTGCAGCGCCGCGGGTGGCTTTTGGGCTTCAATATCCCCGACGGTTACTGTCTGCTCCGAAGATTTTAAAAGTACGCTTAAATTGCCGTTGACCTCAAGCACGGCAAATGCCACGGTGGAAATATCAAAAACATTTTGTCCGCGCAAAAGCTCAACAAGGTCAAGCACCGTCATTCTTACCTGACGCATAACGTTCTGGTCGATAACGCCGTTCTTTATTATAACTGCGGATTTCCCGTTCATTAATTTCCGCACGGCAAGACTTTTCATAGAAATAACGGAAATAATAATTTCAATTATTACAAGCATAAAAATTGCAACCGCTCCGTTAAGAATGGGCTGTGAGGTGTCCTGAAGCGGAATTGCCGCAATTTCGGAAATAAGAAGGGTAACCACAAGCTCGTTCGGCTGCATTTCGCCTATCTGGCGTTTTCCCATAAGCCTTATGCCGACGGTTACGAACATATAAAGTATAACGGTTCTCGTAATTGTTATTATCACTGATTCTCACCCCATAGTAACTAATTGCATTATTTGCAGTTAGCCGTAAAATATGTAAATATGAAAAAAGTGACCGCACGCGTAAAAGCGTGCGGTCACATCAGACTGTTGATAAACCTAGGTTCGAGTTTGTTGCGGCGTTTACGCCGCATTTTGTTCTTTTAACCGATCACCGGCACGGAGGTGTTTTTATCGGCAATGCAGACCCAGCTGTTACCGGGGTTAACGGTAAGCTCGGTGCCGTCTGCATTTGTAAACTTAAAGCCGTTTTCGGTATCTCCCTTGCTCCATTTTATTTGGGTGTATGTACCGTTTACAAAGTAATATCCGTCGCCCGATTCAAGCAAGACCTCTCTGTGGTAGTTGTCGGGATAGTTTCTTATGGTTGTAAGCAGGACAAATACGTTTTTGAAGTTTTCCGCCTCGCCTGTAGAATAATCCTTGCGCTGTGTGTTGCCGAAATACCTTGTATAACATGCCGCGGCGGAGTCATACTTAAACACGGTCTTATAGCTTGTTGAAAATGCCACGCTTACCGAGTTTGCCGCGTTTGCAAGCGTAACGGGGCTGTCCTCCTCGGCAAAGTTTACCCACGGTTCGCTGCTGCCGCGCTCAGTCTTTTTACCATCCGCTTTAAGACCGTTCCAAAGCTTTTCGCCTGTTGTGTAAAGCGTATGCTCGGACGACAAGCCGTTTTTAATTCTCTGTGCGTATTTGGAACCGTTGTTCAAAAAGTCAATATCGTCAACGCCGCTTAGGTGCGGTCCGCAGTATTTTTTGTCAAGCCCGGCATGGCAGTAAACTGCGTCATGACCCAGAGCCAGATCTACATAAGGATAACGCGCCGAGCGCAGAGATCCTATCTTATCCGCTGTTGTAACATCCTGAAACACCGCCAAAAGACGTGTAATTCCGCCTTCAACCTCTGTTTCATAAACGATGTCCGCCTTTGTGAGCCCGGTTTGCACCGGCTGAGCTGTTGAAATGTTGTTTATCATAATCGCAATCGGTCTGTCGTCCGCCTTATCGGCCGAAATTCCCGAAATGCCCGTAAGCGGATTTTTGTAAACCACCGGTTTTGCGGGTTCACTAACGGATGACGGTTCATCGCCGTCGTCAACGCTGAGTCGGTCATTGCCCTTTTTACAGCCCGCGAAAGTAAGCAAGCACAGGCAAAGCGCCAGTGCCGATAATTTTTTAAACATTGTGATTCCCCCGAATTATTTTCACTTGTCTTAACAGTATAATACATTGAAATTGCAATTTCAATAGGGATTTCAAAATTGTAACAAATATTTCAGAACCCTATAAATGAAATATAAAACCCTTTGTTGCTGTCGGTCATAGTGCATGACAATATCCTCACACGGTGATTGAAAGGTCGCATCCGCGTCAAGCACGCATTCAATCTGACCGAGCAATTTTTTCTTTTCTCAATGGTGGCGCTGTCGGACATCAATATAACCTCTAATTACAGATATTCTTTATCTGAAAAATAATTTGGGTTGAAACTCCGGAATTGATACTTTGCAAGGTGCTTTACCGCTGCTTCACCCGACAATCCCCCATAAGAAAACTGCTTTTCGGTGGCAAAATCATAGTACGGAGTTTCTTTAATGCTGTTCTGATCCGAATATATTACGGTATCGCCGTTCTGCACACTCTCTTTCTTTGTGATATTGTTCGTGTCGGTAAAAATAAAAAAGGAGTGAATGCCGCAACCACACTTTCAGCCGGCGTACAGGCTGAGAAAGGCCGTCTCTTTGCCGTGATACAGGTCAGAGAGAACGGCAGCCCTGAACCTCATTTGAAAGGTCGGGGCTGCGGTGTTACTTTTTCAGCAATATGTCGATTATCTGCACCGAAACGCTATCATAGCTGTGACTGTTTGTGATGCAGATGCCGCGGTTTGTAACCACGAAAAAACGACGGATGCGCGGAGAGCGATTGCATCAAAGACAAACCATTGAGCTGTCCTATCAGGCATTAGCACACAGCAAAACGAAATTCTGAGTATGGGTCGGCTGCTGTTTGCAGCCGACCCACTTTCTATGTCAAAACAGTTCTGCGATAATACCCACGCACTTATCAATTCCCAGCACACCGCTGTCCAGCGTCAGATGATAATTCTGCGCGCAACCCCATTTCATATCAGTGTAGAAGCGATGATACGCCGCACGGCGTTTATCCTTGTCACGCAGGCGCTCCGTCCCCAAAAACTGATTTCCGGTTTCCATATAATTCACCTTTCTTTCAAAAAATAAAAAATACGTAAGTCCGTTAACCTGGACTTACGCATTTTCTGCTACACGATATCATTATTATAGCAGGAAACTCAAAATTTTTCAAATGTTTTTGCGTGATTTTTTGAAATAATATGTTATAATGGATATGTAGCAAAGCTACCGCGAGAGTGATTTCAGCCGATAATTCGACGGTAGCCGTCTTATCACCACCACTGTTTTTGCTCAAACATCTCTCCGCATTATAGGTCTGATACTTCTGCCGTAATGTATTGTGCCAAAAGGAGGTGTTTGCTGTGAAGCGTGTGAAGGCAGCTTGTATTCTTCAAACCTTGATTTTTGCACAGAAGCCGGAAATGGGTTACACCAAGGACCGTGCATTGCAGATCAACAAAGAAGAAGTCGAGCATTACAAAGCGACTCTCGAACGTGCAAAGACGAGATATCAGATCGTTGATACCGTCGAGCAGGAAGATGGCTCTGTTGTAGTTCGTGTCAGAAAACAGTACAACGACAAAACCGATGTTTCCGAATACTTCGAGTAAGTCCCAAAGCCGCCTGAGCATATCAAGCGGCTTACCTTATTACTTTACTGAGGCAGAAAATGAACTCTCTTGATACTATAAGAGCCAAACTTCAGAGACTCTACAAAACCGATCCGCATATTCGCATAAATGTGGCGTTAACGAATCCGAAAATCAATCTAGAAAATGAGCAGGTAACGATTACCGGCATTTACCCGCACATTTTTCAAATCGAGGAACGAAGCAGCGGTTCGCCGAAAAAGCATACCCTGCAATACAGCGATATTCTGATCGGCCATATTGAAATACTTGATATGGAGTAAAGAAAAGTTGGTAATATGCGTAAAAAATCCGACAGTTTTTTAACTGTCGGATTTTGATGTTAAAATATGCTTCGCTAATATCGCAGCAAACCGTTGATCTACAAAGATGCGATTACATTACGGCAAGAAATAAGGAAGTTTTGCATTTGCGCTATCCGCTTTTTGGCTCTCTCTCATTTTTTGCCAATTCAAAAACACGGATTAAAATTGGGGAACAAATTTGCGATTCATATCGAGGTTTGTTCCCCAATATAGATGATGCGTACTTTTTTGCAACAGCAATATATGTATAAAAACCCGCATAAACACTGGGTTTATGCGGGTCCGTTGGCGGAGACGGAGGGATTCGAACCCTCGTCCCTCAAGGGGCATCATGATTTCGAGTCTTTTAGTCAGCGTGTCATCTTCCGGTCGTTTTGTGCCAGTTTCAGGTCGTTTCGTCTGCGCCGAAAGACGCATAAAATAAGGCTTTTTCGCCCTTGAAGCCTTGTTACGATTGCATTTTTTCAAAGTGGGTTCAAATCGGCATTTTTGCCGATTTTGGAGAGAAATCAGGAAAGACAGGAGAGAAATAGGGAGAGAAGGCAGTACAGAATTACATACACCGCAGAAAGGACTTCAAACCGACGAAATCTATTTTTGAGGTGTATCTAATGAAGAATCTACCGATTGACTGGGACAGCGTTCCCGATGTGATGAATAAGGATCAGTTTTATCGCCTTTGCCATATCAGTAAGTCCACGGCTTTGCACCTGCTCAAAAGCGGCAAGGTGCCCTGCGAGTGGACAGGCAAGAAAACACGGTGCTATAAAATTAAGAAAGAGGATGTTCGGGCGTACCTTGAGGAACAAGCCGTTTATCCCGAGCTCTATTCTGCACCCCGTGGATGGTACGGCGGTCATTATGTGGCGAAGCTTTCCAAGGAACTGCCAGAGGATGTACTCCGGCAAATGCACGACTATTACGCCAAACTGCTCGGCAAGTATAAGGATGTCGTGACCGTGCAGGAGATAGTCACCTTGACTGGCTACGCCAAAACCACCGTAAATAATTGGTGCAACCGTGGGGAACTTAAATCGTTCCGCAAAGGACAGCTCTTTTACATACCGAAAATCTTTCTAATCGACTATTTCTGTTCGCTGAACTTCCGTTCCATCGCCCGCAAAAGCTTGTGGCATATTCAAACGCTGAACGATTTTCAAAGGAAGATGGAACATAAAAAATAAATCTTAATATATTTCTGCATCTCCTTTGTGTTTGATAGCCACAAAGGAGATGATTTTTAATAAAATACTTGCATTGTTT
>CAKSFK010000009.1 GCA_934454655.1 uncultured Eubacteriales bacterium
AAATTCGCGGGCTTTTTACGTCTGCTGCCGAAGAATTTTCAAAAAAAGGGCCTGAATACGCTCTGCAAATTAAAAGTCTGCTTAACATGATAATAATTGAACTGATACGTAATTTCGGATACTGTGACAATTTGTTTTCCACATCAAAAGATAAAAACCGCCTTATTCGCAAGGCGGCTGAATACATTGACGCACATTTTAGGGAAAATTTAACGCTTGAAACTTTAGCGCAGCTATCGGGACTTACGCCGAATTATTTTTCATCGCTTTTCCGCGAAGTAAGCGGCATAAAGCTGTGGGACTATATAAATTCCCGACGGATTGAGGCGGCTATGCAGCTTTTGAAAAATGAAAGCAACCTAAATATAATTGGAATCGCGTCAAAGTGCGGATTTAATAACACTTCCAATTTCAATAAAACATTTAAAAAAACAACCGGCATCACGCCGAAAGAGTATCGCGCCAATAACGACATTATAACATAATTTTCTTTCGCATTATTTATTATCTCTCATATTATTATAAAGCCTTTTTAATTATTTCATATGTTTTAAGTATATATTTTTTAGGATAATAGTTACTGTCGCTCCACCAAAAAGGCTTTTTAAACTTATAATCAGCCTCATGTTTTTCAAGCATCAAGGTTTTACCGTTTCTTTGGAACTTAATTGCCGTCCCTATCGGTAGCTTTGCGAGGTGAGCTTTACTGCTATGAATATCTAAGCATTGCTTGCTCCGAAAACCTTTTGTTTATCGGGCGGCAGGAAGATTTTATTACCTTTGTGCGATTATTGATTTGTTTTCAAGAAAAGTAATTGCATATAAACTGTCCTCTAAAATTGATACTCTACTCGCTATCGATACTGTGAATTTGGCTGTTGCCGACAGAGGTAAATCATCAGGTATTATCTTTCATACAGACTGAGGATGTCAATAGAAGATATATTTTCCTCAAGGTTGACGAAGCAAAATCGCTGTATTTGCAGCCACAGAACGTTCAGACAGGAGCTTGTCGAATACCCGGATCGCCATATAACAGCCGCGTCAAATGAGGGAAATGCAGGTCAAAGCAATCATCCGAAACGTCTTTATTTTTCGGTGTTGGTTTCATATCGGATTAAGTGTTTTTTCACATACTGCCTTGGAGTGATGCCCATGCGCCGTTTAAACACAAGGCTGAAATAGCTTTGTGAAGAAAAGCCGCATTTGTATGCAATTGCCGTCAGGGTCATTTCAGTGGTGATCAGCAGATGTGCCGCTCTTTTTATACGTTGTTCTTCGACATACTCTCTGAGCGTTTTACCGACAGCGGTCTGAAAGCAATTATGGAAGTATACCGGGCTGAACGACATGACTTCCGCCATTTTCCGGAGCGTTAATTTTTCCGTCAGGTTTTCCTGAATATACTGCAGCGATTTTTCGATTTCAACAGATTTGAAGCCCCCGTTATGCACAGAGTTTGATGCTGCTCGGGCTTCGTGACTTAAAGAATGGATCAGTTCAAGTATTCGGCTGTGTAAAATGATTTCGTCTTCCGTAACTGCCGTATCGTAATACGAGGTAAGATCCGTAAAAATTTTTTGGTAATACTCGGGATTTTCTACCACCGTATGATTCGGGATATTCATAAGCACATCACGCATCGAGCCATCGCTAACAATCATGTGAATATAATAACACTCATACGGAGCCATTGTGTTTCTTATCTGCCCCGGCTTGGCGCATATGACGGTGTTGGGCATGATCTGACACATGGCCTCGTCTATAAAAGAGGTTCCGCCGTTACAAACCGGTAATTCGATTTCAAACATTTCGGTTCTTCTTTTTTTGCTTACCTTTATTTTCGGATGTGCCTTTTGAAAGCTGTAAACACCTATTGAAACAATTTTCGGCAATGTCATATTTTTCACCTCACAAAGATAAGATTTCAAATAAAACACATAACATATTTATATCCTGATATGCAGTTACATGATATAATAAGTCCGTAATAAAGTCAAGGAGGAAGTTCATGAAGGTTACGTTTTTAGGTCAGGCAGGGCTTTTATTTGAGCTTGACGGCGTAAGGGTTATGATAGACCCGTATTTATCAAACAGTGTGCAAAAGGTTGAACCTAAGAATTACCGCCGCCTGCCTATAGACGAAAGTTATTTTGATATAAAGCCCGATATACTTGTTTTAACCCATAATCACCTTGACCATACCGACCCCGAAACGCTTGAAAGGATGTTTTCAAAACACAGCGGCATTTGCGTTTTGGCGTCATACAATGCGTGGCAAACAGCTCGCAAATTCGGCGGGGACAACAATTATATAATGTTTAACCGTGGCACGGTATGGACGGAAAAGGGTATAAAATTTGAGGCGGTTTATGCCGAGCACAGCGACGATAAGGCGGTAGGCGTTATTATTTCATACGGCGGCAGAAATTATTATATAACGGGCGACACGCTTTACAACAAAAGGGTGATAAAGGATATAAATATACCTGTTGACGTAGTTTTTCTGCCGATAAACGGTGTCGGAAACAATATGAATATGACCGACGCCGCACGCTTTGCAGAGGAAATAAAGGCAAAAACAGCCGTGCCGATACATTTTGGAATGTTTGACAGCCTAAATGCTGATGATTTTAATTTTAAAAGCAAGGTAATACCTGAAATTTATAAGGAGATAAAGCTTTGAAGGTAACAGATATAAAGCCCTTTGTGGTGGATTGCTTCAGAACAAACTTTGTGTTTGTGAAAATTTATACCGACGAGGGAATAACGGGCATAGGCGAGGGTACGCTTGAATACAAGGAAAAAGCTTTTTTAGGCGCTTTGGAGCATATTAGGGAGTACCTTGTAGGCAAAAATCCGCTTGATGCGGAGCAGCATTTTCATAATATCTACCGCGACGCATACTGGCGCGGCGGGCCTGTTTTAATGTCTGCGCTTTCGGCAGTAGAAATGGCGCTGTGGGATATTTTGGGTAAACATCTTAATGTCCCCGTTTATCAGCTTTTGGGCGGAAAAATAAACGATAAGGTACGCATTTATGTAAACGGTTGGTTTGCGGGCGCTAAAGAACCCGAGGAATTTGCCGCTAAAGCGAAAGAAGCCGTTAAGCGCGGTGTTACAGCTATGAAGTGGGATCCGTTCGGTAAATCGTACCTTGATATTTCAAATGCCGCTTTGGATAAGGCGCTCCGTTGCGTGGCGGCAGTCCGCGAGGCGGTGGGCAACGGCGTTGATTTGCTTATAGAGGGTCACGGGCGGTTTAATATTCCCACGGGAATTAAAATTGCAAGAGAACTTGAACAGTTTAAGCCGATGTTCTTTGAAGAGCCTACCCCGCCCGACAGCCTTGAGGCTTTAAAGGCGGTTAGGGATAAATCTCCGGTTGCGATTTCGGCGGGAGAGCGGCTTTACACCCGCTGGGATTACCGCCGTTTCTTTGATATAATGCCGGCGGATTACATACAGCCCGATATTTCCCATGCGGGCGGAATAATGGAGCTTAAAAAGATAGCGGCTGAGGCTGAGTGCAGATATATACCCTTTGCGCCGCATAATCCGTCGGGTCCCGTTGCAAATGCGGCTACCTTACAGCTTGCCGCAAATACGCCGAACTTCTGCATTCTTGAAATAATGTACAGCGATGTTGAGTGGCGCAAGGATATAACAGACGAAAGCCTTGAATATAAGGACGGATATATAACTATACCCGACAAGCCGGGTCTCGGCATTGAAATAAACGAGGAAGAGTGCTTAAAGCACCCTTATAAGCCGCACACCCTACGGCACTATGACGGAACGCTTACCGATATACGGCCGGCAAAAACAGAATTCTACTTTTAATTTTGGGGGTTTGATTTTATGAATAGTTGCAAGGTGCAGATCGTAAGAGAAAACGGTTCGCTGAGGATACGGATCAATGAAAAAAGCTATGTGCCGCTTTCGTTTAAGTCTTTTCGGCCAAATCCGCAAAATGTTTCCGAATTTTATCATGCCGGCGTAAAGCTGTTCAGTATCCTTTCCAGCGGCATCGTATGCGCCTTGGGTGTTCCGTACTCTTTGTACGGAGAGTCCTGGGTGGGACATAACAAATATGATTTTTCTGTGATCGACAAACAGATTGAAATGTTTATTGCAAACGCTCCGGACGCCTATTTTGCCGTGATGCTTCAGCTGGATACGAGAGAATGGTATCTGCAGGAAAATCCCGATACGCCAAACTCGTTTACTCATTTATCGCAAGCGGCTTGCGACGCAAAATGGAGAACTGAAGCAGCTGAATACCTGAAAAATGCAATTCGTCATATTGAAAACACCTATGGCGATAAGGTGTACGCATACTTCCTTTTGGGAGGAACGACGACGGAGTGGCTTTCCGATTTTGATTATGAAAAACCCAATGCAATGAAGAATGAGAGGTTCAAAAGGTGGATAGGCGATAAGAGCGCAAATCTGCCGGAAGAAAAACGTTTGAATAAAACCGGAAATGTGTTCCTGGGTGAACAAGAGGAAGATGTGTATCTGGCAAGGAGATTTCACAATGAACTTATTGCAGATCTGATTTTGTATTTTGCCGCTGAAGCGCAATCCGTTCTTAATCATACCAAATTGGTGGGGCTCTATTACGGGTATTTGTTGGAACTTGCCGCACCCAGGCTTTACAATGCGGGCAGTCTGGGATATGAAAAGGTATTCCTGAGCCCGGATATAGACATCATATCCAGTCCGTCCTCGTATGGGTATCGAGGCATACGGGATCCCAGTGCATTTATGGTTATGCAAAAAACGCTGGACCTGCATAACAAATTGTATTTTCTTGAGTTTGACCACATTACCTACGTTGCTCCCTCGGTCATCTCTGACGGAGTTGACGATAAATTGGATAACAAGCGATTGACCGCTATTCCGGGTGCGGAGACCCGGTGTAAGGATCTGACGGAAACGCTCAATTTAATGTATCGCGATTTTATTCTTTGCCAGGCAAACGGAGCCGCTTTATGGTGGTTTGATATGTTTGACGGTTGGTTCCGGTCGGAAGAAATGATGGATTCAATCGGCAGAATGATCCATATTGCCGAAGAATTGTCCCGGTACGACCAACATAGCGTCGCAGAGATAGCCGTTTTTGCCGAAGGGGAAGCCATGTACCGGACAAGAAAATCGGAAAACTTGGCCGGCATTTGTCTGTCAAATATCCGGAGAACGCTTGCCGGATGCGGTGCGCCTTATGACCTGTATTCCATTTCGGATATATTACAAAAGGAAACCGAGAAATACAAGCTGTTTATATTTGTAAATCAATACGATATTCCGGACGAAATAATTTCTGAAATTAAAAGCAAATGCGAAAAAGACGGAAAGACGATACTGTGGCTGTATGCTCCGAATTATGCCGGAGACGGCAAATGTAATGTGTGTCATATCGGCAATATTACGGGAATGCACATTGACGAAAGCGACCGTTCTCACGGCGGAATCGTATATGAAGATTCGATTGTCCGGTTTCCTTTAAGTGCGCCGTATTTTTCTGTTAATGATCCCG
Source organism: uncultured Eubacteriales bacterium (assembly GCA_934454655.1). Taxonomy (GTDB): domain Bacteria; phylum Bacillota; class Clostridia; order Oscillospirales; family Acutalibacteraceae; genus UBA737. Next base: position 5,543 of record CAKSFK010000009.1, read on the forward strand.
AAAGTAAGCCGATTGCCTATTTTGAGGACGGAAGCGTTGCGGTGGCTGAAAAAGATTTTGGAAAATACAGCAGTATTTATTCCGCCGCCTGCAATATACCGTCCGAATTACTGAGAAGTATAGTACAAGCGCATGACATTCCTATATACAGCCATAACAGCGGCGTATATACCTATGTCAACTCCGGAATGATCGGCACTTATAATGCGACCGACGATGATGCACAGCTGAATTTGCCCGATGACGGCGCCTATATCGACCATATCAGCGGGGAGAGCTTTGTCTGTGAAAACGGTGTACTGACGTTGCCAAAAAGGCCCATTAATGCTTTTTTATTAACGAGAAGGGAATCGTCGGCTGTTGCAGGCAGCAACGCCGTCACGCAAGAGCATCCGGCACCATAACACCACCGTTCGGCACAAGGCTGATCCCGCTCTGCGATGTATGGTTTAACAGATTACGAATTCTGCCTTAGAGGTGTTTTTGACACCTTGAAACGCAGCGGAAAGGAATGGTCAAAAAGATGAAAAAAACGGTTTTGGTTACCGGTGCCTGCAAGAATACAGGAGTCGCAATAGTCGAAAGGTTTGCGTCAGAGGGTTGGAACGTTATTTTTACCGGGAGAGACGAAGAAAGAGTCTGCTTAAAGGAAACAGAATACCGTAAAAAATTCCCCGGAACGAAGATAGTCGGTTATGCAATTGACTCTTTGGACGACCGGGGTAATGTGGATGAAGAATCGGTCATAAAAATGTTTTCCTGTTTTGATGCGCGCCGTCTTTCCGTAGATGTGTTGGTATTGAATGCCGCCGATCAGGGCCTGCAAATGGAGATATTTAAAAATCCGCTGTCAGATTTTTTGCGTGTAATACATACAAATATTGTTTGGAATTATGTCTTATGCGAGCAGGCTGCAACAAGAATGAAAGATAAGCATGATGGCAGTATCCTCTTTATCAACTCAAATACAGCATACCGTGCGATACCGAACCGCATTGCGTACTCGACCTCCAAAAGCGGCCAATTAGGGATGATGCGGGCCATGGCATTCGATCTCGGAAAATATAATATACGGGTCAATGCGATACTCCCGGGTATGATAAAAACGGATCGCTGGGATAAAAATCTGGAGTTTTACGCAAATGTCCCATCCAGATTTACGCCTCTCGGCGACGTGGCCGACGGACGGGATATTGCCGATGCCGCCTGGTATTTTGCCGTCGGCGCTCGGAATACGACCGGTGCGGAATTGGTGATAGACGGCGGAAATATGATCCAGTTGTATCCTATAGTAACGACCGACCGGTAACGTCGGGAGGAAAATATCGGCCCGATCCGCTACGCGAGAGATCGGGCTTTGTCGGCGGCTCCCCCGACGCTATACCGCAATGCTTCCTAACAAATGTCCATATGTCCTGAGGGCGTACAGGGTTTCTAAAAAACCGACCGCTCACGATTCCGTATTTTCCTGTGCAGCCACTCGGAAATGTTGTGGATTTGGCGGAGAAAAATTGACGGGATTGCATAAATGAAACGGTTACGGCTGCAAAGATCGTTCCCGAATAGGCATAGCTCTTCTAAGGACTATGCCTATTCAAATGTCGCCATTTGGAATCTCCGCAGACACTTGGGGGATAAGCGTTTTTGGGGGTCAAGCCACGGGTGTGGCGATGCGGCATCCCAATTAAAGCATAGCGGGGGCGTGTTCTGCGCGGAGGGCAACAGAGCCCGCAAAAACGCTGCTTAGCCAAAAACTGTTGCACATCGGTCGTTTTGTCAAAGCAATTTCCGGTCGAGACGGGGGTGCGGACATATTCTTGGACTCCAATCTGGACGTAAGAAACGGAAGATGTACCAACTTCTGCGGATGGCAAACCGTCGACAGAACTTTTTTTTCATCCTGAAAAAGAAACTGCGGTTAAGGTAATTGCGAAAAATACGGTTAAGGCTCTAAAGATCTTTTTTTATAATTCAAAATATTGTTCCATTCAAGCCCGAATTTAAAATTACCGTTTTTTAAAACCCGTATTCCCGAAAAAATCACACCACGGGTCACACCGTTATATAAAAAAACAAGCACGATATAAAAACCGTGCTTGTCGTTAAAATTGCTGTAAAGCCTTTATTTATGCGGCGTTATTACTTATTAAAATAACGCTTTAAGAGGCCTTCAAATGCTCTGCCGTGTCGGGCTTCATCCCTTGCCATTTCGTGTACCGTGTCGTGAATGGCATCAAGATTAAGCTCCTTGGCAAGCTTTGCAAGCTCAAATTTGCCCATTGTGGCGCCGTTCTCGGCGTCAGCGCGCATTTCAAGGTTTTTCTTTGTGCTGTCGGTTACAACCTCACCAAGCAGTTCCGCAAATTTTGCGGCGTGTTCAGCCTCTTCAAAAGCCGCCTTTTCCCAATAAAGTCCGATTTCGGGATAGCCCTCTCTGTGAGCCACGCGCGCCATTGCAAGATACATTCCGACCTCGGTGCATTCGCCGTTAAAGTTCTCGCGCAAACCGTCAATTATTCTTTGATCGGCTCCTTTAGCTATGCCCACAACGTGCTCTGCCGCCCAAGTTTTCTCTTCCGACTGCTCGGCAAATTTCGATGCCGGAGCGTGGCATATGGGACATTCCTCGGGAGCAGACTCACCCTCATAAACATAACCGCAAACAAGACATACAAATTTTTTCATTTTTATTTCCTCCGTTTTTTATTTGTTCGGTTTCTCTTTCAAATTACATTCACCGCAAACACCGTATACCATATAAACCGTTGTTTCGCTTTCAAACCCGTTATCTTCGGCTATATCAGCCAGATAATCGTGTTCAAGCCGGGCATCGAATATTCTTCCGCATTTTTTACAGTGCAAATGCGCGTGCGGGGAAGCGTCCCCATCAAAATGCTCATATCCGTCCCCAACCGAAAGGGAAAGAACCGTTCCGTCGGCACTGAGCTCGGCAAGATTTCGGTAAACCGTACCGAGGCTTATGTTCGGTATTATTTTCCTAACCTCTTCGTACACAGCAGCGGCGGTGGGATGAGTGTCTGTTGAGCGCAAAACCTGCAAAATAGCCTCGCGCTGACGTGAGTAATTTTTCATTGAGTCACCTAAATCAGTAATGATTACTATTTTATTATACCGATAATTTTAATTTTGTCAAGCATTTTTTTTAAACTTGACATATTTTTTTTTATGTTTTATTATTAATACATTAGATAAAATTCCAACATTAAATTTTCACCATATATATTATCAGCGAAACGGAGGAAAATATGAGCGGAACAATATCCAATTCGGTAATAAACCGCCTGCCCAGATATTACAGATTTTTAGGCGAGCTTAAAAATAACGGCAAAAGCAGAATATCCTCAAGAGAACTTGCGGAAAAAATGGGACTTACAGCTAGCCAAATAAGGCAGGACTTTAACTGTTTCGGCGGTTTCGGGCAGCAGGGTTACGGCTACAATATTGAGCTTTTGAGGTCCGAAATAGGAAAAATTTTGGGACTTGACAAGCAGAAAAGCGCAATCATAATAGGTATGGGAAATTTGGGCAAGGCTATTGCTCTGCACATTAATTTTGAATCAAAAGGCTTTAGGCTTATAGGATTGTTTGATAAAAAGGAAGCCCTTGTGGGGCAGATAATAAAAAATATGCCGGTGAGAAGTGTTTTATCGCTTGATGAATTCTGCCGTGAGAATCTGCCGCAGGTTGCCGTACTTTGTATCCCGAAAGAGGAAGCCGAAGCCGTTTCCTCGCAGCTTATGGCACTGGGAGTCAAGGCATTCTGGAATTTCAGCCACTATGACCTTGCAATAAACAACCCCGGAATATCAGTTGAGAACGTTCACTTGGGCGACAGCCTGATGAAGCTTTCTTACGGTATGAATCGTTGAAATTTTAAAAGGCGGTACGACAGTAAATTTGAAAAACTGCCGTATTGTCTTTTTTTGTAATTATTATTATCGCAAAAAAAGTGCAAAATAATTACGGGAAGTGATTATTTTGAAATTTATGCGCGGACTTTCAAAAGGTCTGTTTTATACGGCGTTTTTTCTTGATACTATAATTTTTTCTTTAATTATATACCTTAACGTCACCGTAAGCGAGCAATACAAAATCAAACGCGGGGATATGCTTGAGTTCAACTCTGTAATACCGATAACCGCGGTTTATAAAGGGGCGCTGCTTTCGGAAAGCGGGGTAACCGAAAACGTCGGGACCGAATTTAACGTAGGTCTTAAGGCATTCGGAATAATACCCTTTTCAACCGTTAATGTTGAAGTTGTTGACGAAATGCACGTGGCAGTTCTCGGAACGCCGTTCGGTATGCGGCTCTACACCGACGGCGTGCTTGTAATTAACATTACGGATGTTGAAACCGAGAACGGCGGCATTTCTCCTGCGGCTAGGGCGGGCATAAAAAAGGGGGATTACATTGTTTCGGTAGACGGAAGGAAAATTCACACAAACGAGGAGCTTTGTGCGACGGTGGAAGCATCGGCAGGCAAGACAATGCGGTTTGTAATCAAGCGCGGCGGGAAGGAGCAGAACATAGAGGTAAGCGCGGCTCTTTCAAAGGAAACCGAAAGCTACAAGATAGGTTTATGGGTTCGCGACAGCTCCGCGGGAATAGGAACAATGACATTTTACAGCCCTGCCACTGGCGTTGTGTGCGGGCTGGGTCACGGCGTATGTGACGACGACACAGAGGAGCTGTTAAAGCTGGATTCGGGCGAGCTTGTCACGGCGGAGATAATTGATATTGAAAAGGGCAGCGATGGTTGCCCGGGTCAGCTCAAGGGCAAATTTACCTACGGAACGATAGGCGCGATAGATAAAAACTGCGAGTGCGGCGTTTACAGTATTCTAAAGGGCAGTATAAGCCTTTCCAATCTTACCGAAATAGCCCTCAAGCAGGAGATAAAAGACGGTTACGCACAGATTCTGTGTACCGTAGACAACGGCACACCTAGGATGTATGACTGCCGCGTTAAAAAACGCAGTTCATCATACCTTTCATCTGTCCAGAATATTACCGTTACCGTAACCGACAAAAAACTGCTTGACACCACGGGCGGAATAGTGCAGGGTATGTCGGGCAGTCCTATTCTGCAAAACGGGAAGCTTATAGGCGCCGTTACGCACGTGCTTATTGACGACCCCACCACCGGGTACGGAATATTTGCGGAAAATATGCTTAAAACGGCGCAATCCGTAGCCGAAACAAATAAATTAAAGGCTGCGTCATGAAAAACGGGCGAAACAATTTCGCCCCTACCCTTGAAAAACCGCTTATTTGGCGGTTTTTCGCTTGTAAGGTGTTTTTCCGCCGCACGTGTCAGCGGGAAAACAAAATGCGGCGTAAACGCCGCAGAAATAGAATTTGAGATTTATCGACAGACTTCGCCCGCTTTTTTAATTTAATTTTTATAGTCCGAAAAAAAAATCGGATATTAAATTATTTTTCGGTCTGCTTATATCTTTCCGCGATCTCCTCATTAACCTTTGCATACATTATTTCAATAGGCTTTAAATCTTCTTCATTCTCGCTTGCCTCCCAATATGAACGCCGTACTTTGCGTATTCTTCCTTTTCAACAATGACTTCAACATTGTCCATTTCTTTCATGTTGCTTTTCCCCCCTGAGATACAGACATCATTTCAGAAATTACCGCTGTTATTTAATAAATATAAGTATAATATTGCTTTTTTACATAGTTGTACAAAAATAGTTTACAAATAACCTCTTGACAATTTTCGGCTGTTAAAATACAATAAATACAGTAAACTATATGCTAAAAAAAACTCCCCCGAACTGTTTCGGGAGAGTGTGGAGCTGAAGATGGGACTCGAACCCACGACCTGCTGATTACGAATCAGCTGCTCTACCAACTGAGCCACTCCAGCAATTGTTTAAATTATATCAAAAATATCATTGCAAGTCAAGAGTTAAATTAAAACCGGGGAGATATTAAAAATGACGGAAACAATTAATCAAAGAATCGCATTGTACAGAAAGCTTGCTAACCTTACGCAAACAGAGGCTGCGGAGAAAATGGGAATGAAATGCAGCACCTATTCTCAGATGGAAAGAAAAGGCTCGATAAGCGCCGAAAAATTGCTTGCCCTCTCCGATTTGTTCGGTGTGACGCCCGAAATGCTTTTGTTTGACACAAGAAGCGCCGGCACCATGCCTGTAACCGAAGCGCCTACCGAGCCAAAGCCCGAAACGCAGATGACGTTCAGACAGTCCGTTCCGTATTCCGGGACATCATACGGAGCGTCCTCGTTTATTTTCACCCACAAAGAGGAAAACATTGTGAAGATTCTTAGAAATCTTCCGAAGTCCGACTATGATGACGTTATTAATTATATTAACGGCAAATATAAGGATTCTAAAAATAAGTAGTGTGAAATCGCCGCATACAGTTATCTGTATGCGGCGATTTTGTGCTTTTATTTAATATCTGTCTTTCCGAGCCGTTTAAACGAAGCGATATCAAAGTACATTATGCTGTCGCTTGAAACAACATAAAATGTATTGCCTATATAAAGCCCGCGCGCTTCTATGCCGTTAAGGGATATTTTTAAATTTAATTTTTCTGTGAAGCCGCCGTTCTCAATTGAATACACCTTATAGCGCGCACCGTCGGCAGCGTAAACGGGGAAGCCTATTAAATTCTTTTCCTTATCAACCAACACGGCTTTATGGTTATACAGTGCCGATGAATACTGAGCGCCGACATCCGTTTTTGCGCTTTCCGTGACATTTGAGGGGTCGGAAACATCAAACACCGAAAGCTTAACCCCCGTTGCCCTGCCTGTGTTCTCATCGGCACTCTGACCTAAGCCTAACAGCTTACCGTCGCCGTAAGGGAACAGGTAATTTGAAAAGCCAGGGATTTTAAGACTGCCTATAATTTTCGGGGCGCTCGGGTCGGAAACATCTACGCTGAACAACGGGTCAACCTGCCTGAATGTGACAAAGTAAGCCACATCGCCCATAAAGCGAACCGAATAGACCCTTTCCCCCGGCGCAACATTTTCAACCGACCCTGTTTGCTTTAGGTCCTCATTAAAAATGTAAAGCGCGTTTGATGAGGTTTCCCTGTTTTCCTCATACCTGTAATCGGTCACAACAAAGCGGTAAAACCCTTTGTACTCGTCAATTGAAAACTGATTTAAAAGCGTTCCCGCAAGCTCTGCCGACGCCTTTATTTCAATGTTGCCATCCTTAACGGAAAAGCGCGCGATCTGTGTTTTGCCGTTTTCGCCGCTTATTCCCGCGGTTATAATGTTCTCTGTGCTTGCATACACGGTGTAACTGCCGCCGAGCAACGACTGCGTTGAAACCATTTTGCCGCTTTCTGCTTCATAGCAGCCGAGTACCGTATAGGTAATCGCGGCGCAGTTATCATAAAAATGGATTGTATCCGCCTTTACCGCACCGTCATAATTGCCGCAACGCACAACCGGCACATACGTTTCCGCCTGCTGTTTTTTTATTGCGGACGGTGAACTGATACTGTAATCGGAGATAACAAAGAGCCTGCCGTTTATAAATCTTGACTCATTATAATAACCGCTTTGCGTGCAGGTTTGTACCCTTTTCGGGTTTTCGGGAGAAGATACATCGAAAAAGTCGGCGCGGGAAGTGCATCCTCCGTCCTCTGAATCCTCGTTGCCTATAACCGCAAGCCTGTTACCGTTTAAATACATATCGGACGCGGAAAATTCAAGATTTATTTCTGAAATGCTTGTCGGTTCCCTGTTCTCAACCTTAAAAACATAAACTTTTTCCCCGACGTCGAATTTAAGAACATAGATATATTTGCCGTCGGTCTTTACAATGTCAGCCTCGTCAACGCCGTCAACCTGAGTCGTTGTGCTGCTGTGTTCCGTTTCGGCAGGGGCAGAAGAGCTTTGGTCGACATATTCCTGTGTGCCGGTATTTGATTTATTGCCGTTCGCAGAACTACCTTTAAGCGTTCCGTTTGCCGATTCCGCGGCGCCGTCAAGCATAACTTCGTTTATGCCGTTTATTTTTCTTGCGTATTTCGTGTATTTTTCAATAGCCTTGTAAATTTCGCCGTAGCTGTCCGCGGGCTTCATTATTCCCGCAGCCGAAGCCTGTTTACTCTGATTTGAAAGCAGTACTCCCGCTGAAAACACGACCGCCGCGCACATTACCGCAGCCGCCGCACCGCGGAACACGGTTATACCGCGCCTTCTTGAGGGCTTGCCGCCGGGTATTTCCATTTTACGGCGAACTCTGTCTTTAATATATCCGTCCGGCTTTAAGGTATCAAGCTGTTTACCGAATTCATCTTTAAAATTCATAAATCCTCCGCCTTTATCATTGTTTTAAGCCGTTGCCGCGCGCGCGAAAGCCGCGTTTTAACAGCCGAAGGGGTAATACCGAGAATTTCCGACATTTCGTCCACCGAATAACCGGAATAATAGTAAAGATATACCGCGGTGCGGTATTTTACGGGAAGCTTAAACACCGCCGAAAGCGCGCTTTCACAAGAGCCGTTTTCCGCAGCCGGTATGCTTTCATCAAGCGGCGCGGTTCTTCTAAACCACGCGCTTGTAAGCAGACTGTTACTGCAGTTAACGGTTATTCTTATAAGCATTGCCTTAACGTGTTCCTCCGATTGCATGGTGCGCCACACCTTCATATACCGCAAAAACACCTCTTGCAGTATATCGTCGCTGTCGTGACGGTTCTTTGTCCGCACAAATGCAAGCCGATAGACCGTATCGGCATATTTTTCAAACGCAGCCTGCGGCGCCGCAAAGCCGTTTTCGTTTAAAGACAGTGCGCTTTCCAATTTACGGCACTTCCCTTCCTCACCTGTTTTCGGTTCCCCTTCATATACAATACCTGAGAAAGGCCTAAAAGGTTTCATTTTTTTTTTAGGATTTAAAGTTGTGTTACTGCACACCCAGCAATATCTTTCTTAATATTGCAACATCCTCCGCATTAACAACGGTATCTATGTTCATATCAGCCACCAGAGGGGTGCAGTTTATATTATCTTTATTTACGAGCGTTTTCTTCATTCTTACAAGATCCTTTATATCAAGCACGCCGTCGCCGTTTGCGTCGCCGTGATCAAACAATTGCGAAGTTGAGCTGATCTTTCCGTTTTTCACAACAGCCTTTGCCGCAACCGTTCTGTTATCGCAGTTAAAAATATATTCAAGGCTTCCCGAAACGCTGTTATCCAACGAAGAAACAACGGTTTCGGTTTCAAACTCTATACCCATGCCGTTTGCGTTATAGTTGCGATATGTGTTATCGGAACTGTTATAGCCCGAAAATTTTGTTATATCAAAATCGGCGCAGTTAAAGCATTTCTTAATTGCCTTAGTAAGCTCGGTTGCATCAAGGTATTCATAATCGTTGTTTTCCGAGTATTTATAGGCTATAAAATCACCGTATGCCAAACACTCGAAAATTAAATCTATATTTTCTTCGCTTACCGTTCCGTTATAGCTACAGCCCTCGTAATCCCCAAATGCCGAAAAATATAAAAGAGCATTCGTAAGAGCTTCAATTTTGATTTTTTCAACGTCCTCCGGGCTTAAATCGAAGTCTTTGCCGCAAAATCTTACAGTCGCCTTATCATAATCTCCCTTTTCCGAATTGTAAAGAATCGAAAAACCGTACATTCCGTACTGAGTATCAAAATAACCGCTTACGGTAAGGGTATCATTGTAATAATTATACCCGAGCGACTGTATATTTCTGCTTGCGGTAACGGTTCTTACATTGCCGTCCGACATTTCAAGCCCGAAAGACATTCCAAGGCCTTCCTTTGTTATGGGCGCCTTCAGCATTTCAATATTTTTAACAGTAACGTCACTGTAATTAATTTTGCGTTGAGCGCTTAAATCAAGACCGCTCACCGTAAGTGTGACGTCATTAACGGAATAATTAAATTCAATTCCGTTAACCCTAACTGTGCCGTACTGATAATACTCACTGTTGTTTGAAAGGGTGATATCAAGCGGTTCATCGGCTGTGCTGTCCTCCGAGGTATGCAAGCGCACTGCCGTGCCGTTAATTTTAAAAGTTTCGCCTGCCGAATATTCGTCCTTGGGAAGTGATAAAATCTCCATACTTATGTAAGGGCTTTTCACAATATTCACGGTACCCTCGGCTATAACATTGCCATCACTCATTAATTTGTACGTATAAGAATTTCCCGGTTCCCAAGCGGAAGTATGCTGTTCCGATGAGCAGTAAACATATGTACCGTCAACAATGTTTCTGTATTCATCGCGGGTAATATCTTTATAAGTACCGTCTTTGAAATTTACCCTGATTTTCACCAAATCTTCATAATCATAATAAATTTTCCCGTTTTCGTAATGAAAATATGTTTTTTCAAGTATTGTAATTGGTAAAGCCTCAATACTTTTAACGGGATTTTCGATTATTGTTACGGGAAGCGAGAGTGTTTTTCCGAAAACAAAAACCTTAAACTTGTGCTCGCCTATGCCCCAAGGTTCATTATACTGATCCGACTCGGTACTTGGGTAAATTCCGAAAGTATTATAAAATCCAAAGCAGGAGTATTCAACCGTTTTTTCTTCTCCGTCAATTTCATAAGTAACCGCAAAACTGTATTCCGGAGGATTATAGCACGGATATTTTTTGCCGTCCTTCTCGGCGTAATAACAGTGTGTGTTCTCCTTAAATACGCTTTGTGATTTGTCGTAGACAAGCTCAACCCTCTTTATCGGGTCGATCTCTACCGTGTTGCAGGATAATGATATACCGAAGTTTTTGGGAACATATGCCGTTGCACCGGATTTAAGTATACTTTTCCCGACGCTCTTAAGCGTAGAAGGCAAAACGACCGAGTCTATACTGCTTCTGCCGAACGCGCCGTCGCCTATGTATGTCACGCCCTCGGAAATGCTGATTGATCTTATACAACCGCTGTCATAAAACGCATATGCCCCGATAGTCCTGACAGATTTGGGCAGAATGACACTGCTAACATTTCTTTCGGAAAAGCCATAGGCCTTTGAAAACGAAAATTCTCCTATTTCCTCGGTTCCCTCAGGCACGTTATACTCTTCGTTTTCACACGCAAGCGGATACTGAATAAGAGTTCTGCCGTCCTTGGTAAACAGCACTCCGTCCACACTTTTGTAGTTTGGATTTTCCTCATCGACAATATATTTCTTTGTCATAAAGCCGCAAAACGCTCTGTCGCCGATTTTTAAAACGGACTTGGGTATTGTAACGGTATCCACCTGCATCCCCGAAGCGAACGAATCCGCCCCTACGGACGTTACCGGCAGTGTCTTGCCGTTATATTCGGCTGTCGCCGGGATTACGATATCCTTAACCCCGTCAGAATAATACAGGTCGGAAATTTCAAGTTCGGTGCCGCCGGCGATCGGGCTGTAATTAAAATTTGAATTTCCCTCCCCGCTTGCCGCAAGCGGAATACCCGCAAACGCTACCGCCAGTGACGCCAAAAACGCCAATACCTTAACTGTTAATTTGCTTTTCATTGTTTTACCCCTTTCATTTTTATACTTATTTCACCGGACGAGAGCTTTTTTATTTCCCCGTCCGCAAAGCGTACCGTAAGCCGACAGTCACTATCAACATCTAGGCAATGTGCCGGCATTTCCTTTCCGCCGCTTATAACCGTTATATCCCTGTCTATTACTATGCACCTTTCACGGTAAGAATTTATGTAATTTCTTTCGGTTATATTTTCATAGCATCCGTAAAACCGCTTAATAAATTCAGCCGCCAACAAATTTTTCGCTCCCGCGGTTCGTTTTTTCAGAACCGAACCGGCGGTATCCTTAATATCATCGGGAAATCCGTTTTCGGGCGGATAAACATTTATACCTATGCCGAGAACGGCGTATTCCAGCGTACCGCTTTCAATGTCCAGCGCCGCCTCGGTTAAAATTCCGCACACCTTTTTGCCATCCATAAAAACATCATTGACCCATTTTATTCCGGCTTTTCTGCCCGACACCGCCTCTGCCGCCTCCGCTGCGGCAACCGCCGCGGCAGTGGTTATAAGCGATGCGTCATTAGCGCAGAGCCGCGGTCTTAAAAGCAGGCTCATATATATCCCCGTACCTGCGGGTGAATGAAATCTGCGCGTAAAACGTCCTCTGCCGGCGGTCTGTTCGGCAGCAATTAAAACCGTGCCCTCCGTTTCGCCGGACGCGGCGCGCTCCTTTAAAACGGCGTTTGTGGACGTAACGGTTCTTTGAACCTCAATATTAAGTCGGCTAAAGCCTGTTCCGAGCCTCTTTATTATCTCGCCGCGCGAAAGAACGTCATATTCGCCCGCCAGGCGGTATCCCCTGTTCGTTACCGATTCGACCGAATACCCGTCCTTTTTAAGCTCGTTCACAGCCTTCCAGACAGCGCTTCGGCTCACGTTAAGGCGGCGGGCGGCGTCCTCACCCGAAAGGTATTCATTTTGTTTCTCTTCAAGCAGCGGCAGCAGCCGATCCTTTAACTTCTCGCGCATAATCACTACACCCTCGCTGCGGTTTCAAGCGCCAAAACAATCATATCCTTAAATGATTTTTCCCGTTCCTCAGATGTGGTTGCCTCGCCCGTTACAAGCGAATCGGACACCGTGCATATTGCAAGCGCCGCTTTGCCCGCGCGTGCCGCGTTCATATATATCGCAGCCGCTTCCATTTCAACCGCAAGCACTCCCATTGCTGCCCAGAGCCCTGCCGTATCGGAAGGAGAATAAAATCTGTCGCTTGAAACAACATTGCCTATATGACAGCAAATATCCATTCCCTTTGCAATTTCTGCTGCGGTTCGTAAAAGTTCGAAATTCGCCACGGGCGCAAACGTACCCGGCAGCCCGAACTGACCCGCAAACGCCGAGTCTGTGCAGGCGCCCTCGGCAAGAACTATATCACGAAGCTTAACTTTTTTTAAATACGCTCCGGCAGAGCCTACGCGAATAATGTTTTCCACGCCGAAGAAATTAAACAGCTCGTAAGAATATATCCCGGCGGACGGCATACCCATTCCGCTTGCCATAACGGAAATCCTTTTTCCATTATAAAAACCCGTATATCCGCAGACACCGCGGACATCGTTGACAAGTTTGGGCTTTTCAAAGAATGTATCAGCTATAAATTTTGATCGTTTTGGGTCGCCCGGCATAAGCACGGTTTTTGCAAAATCACCCATTTCGGCTTTTATATGAGGCGTAGGCAAGACAATATCATCCTTTCATTGGCATTTTAAATTTTACTGCATATTGTGAAATAAGGAGTTGTCGTATATGAGCTATAATTTACCCTCGCCCATAAAGGGTGAAAGCGATTTACAATTATATGAAAAATACATTAAGGACTGTGCCTTAAGGCCGAAAACCGAAAAACCGACGGCGGAACCCCCGGAAGAAACCCTTAAAGAAATGCTTAAAAAGCTTAAAGGCAAAGCACTGAGGGTAGACTCAATATGCGGCGACAGGTTAAGCTCGCGCTCCGGCAGACTTTGTGAAATCGGGAACGATTACATTACCCTTAAAACAGCAAACGGACGCAGTAAAGTGATTTGTACGCTTGCTGATGTCCGTTATATATACGTGTTATTTTAAAAATCCGTTTATGATCTGTTCTTCCGCCTGCTTCTCGGTGAGTCCCAGCGTCATAAGCTTCATAAGCTGTTCACCCGCAATTTTACCTATTGCCGCCTCGTGTATAAGCGAAGCGTCTATATTGTTGGCTGTAAGCTCGGGTATTGCGGTGACCCTGCCGGAATCCATAATAATAGCGTCGCACTCGGTATGACCGTTACATACGTTGTTGCCGTTTATTTTGGATAAAAACTTCTGGAACGAATTACCCTTTGCCACCGAACGCGAAACCACATTCGCGCCGGAATTTTTACCGTCCAGATCAACAGTAAAATCAGTTTCGGCTTTTTGGAAACCGTGGGTCATTATTTTTTCGTGTATGACAATTGAAGCACCGTCCGCAAGGCGTGCCTTTGTGACGCGCCGTGTTGAGTCAATACCCTTTATCTGCGCGGTTTCCATTTCCATAACGCCGCCCTCTTCAAGGTTTACAACGGTTGTCGGATTCATAATGTTCTTTCCGCTGCCGTCGCCCTCGCCGTAGTGCTTTTCAATGTATTTAACCTTTGCGTTTTTTCCGACGTAAAAGGTGTGAACGCCGTCATGCCCCGATTCTTTTCCGCCGCAATTGTGTATTCCGCAGCCGGCAACAATGGTAATGTCGCAGTTTTCACCGACAAAAAAGTCATTATAAACAAGGTCGGAAAGCCCCGTTTCGCTTATTATAACCGGTATGTGTACAGTTTCGTTCTTTGTTCCGGGTTTAATAATTATATCAATTCCGGGTTTGTCCGTCTTGGTTCTGATATCAATATTTTCCGTAACGCGGCGGTCGGCAAGACTGCCGTTTGAACGGATATTGAACGCGCCCTCGGGCTTTTCATCCATATCCGCTATTATTTTCAGAAGTTCAAGCTCTGTGTTGTTCATCTGCAGTTCTCCTTAGTACATCCCGATACAGCGCCCAAAAGCTCGGGCAATATTTCATTCCTTGCGCCCTGTGCCTTAACCTCGCCTCCGCCTAAAACCACAACCTTGTCTGCAATGTTCAGTATTCTTTCCTGATGCGAAATTATTATAACCGTGCCGTTCATATCGGCTCTCAGCTTTTCGAAAACGCTTATAAGATTGCCGAAGCTCCACAGGTCAATGCCCGCCTCGGGCTCATCAAAAATAGAAACCTTTGTATTGCGCGCTAACACCGTGGCAATTTCAATACGCTTAAGCTCGCCGCCCGAAAGCGATGAGTTTACCTCGCGGTTAATATATTCCCTCGCGCAAAGTCCTACGCGCGAAAGGCAGTCGCACGCCTCGTTCACACCGATTTTTCTGCCTGCCGCAATTCCTATTATGTCATAAACCGTAAGTCCCTTAAAATGCACTGGCTGCTGAAAAGCGAAGCTTATGCCTTTATTTGCACGCTCGGTTACCGAAAGTTCGGTTATGTCCTCCCCGTCAAGCAGTATCTTGCCTGACGAGGGTTTGATTATACCCGCAATAATTTTTGCAAGCGTGCTTTTCCCACCCCCGTTTGGTCCTGTAATCACCACAAAGCTGTCGTCTGCTTTTAAGCAGACTTTTTTTAATATTTCCTTTCCACCTGCATTAAAGGATATGTCAACAAGTTCCAGCATATTTCCTCCATAAAAGTTTATTCAATATTATATTACCTTTTTTTCGGCTTAAAATCAACCGTTTAATACAATTTTCTAAAAAATTCTGGGGTCGGAAAAATCACGGTAGCGTACCTCAAAATTTTTTCGGTAGTTCCTGGTCATATGCAGCAGTTCGCCGTTTTTAAGCCTCACACTGTCGCTGTTAAAGCCCGTTATGTGATTGAAATTAACTATGAACGCGCGGTTTATCTTGCAAAAATGCCTGTCGGGCAGCGCGCCGCTTACCCTTGCCATGGTTTTATGGCAGTGTATTTTGCCCTCCTCAAGACTCATAAAACAATTTTTATTGTCCGCTTCCAGATATAAAATATCCCTTGCGCTCACGCAAAAGGTGTTGTCGCCGTCCTTTATCCAAAGCGTACTGTCCGTTCTCCGAAAAAAATCGTTTAGCGCCGCAAACAAATCTTGTTTATCAAGCGGTTTTAAAAGAAATCTGTAAGGATTAACCTTAAACGATTCTATAATAAATCCCGTGTATGCGCTTACGAAAATAAGCTCGCACTCCTCGCCGTTCTGACGCAGAAGTCTTGCCGTTTCAAGACCGTTAAGCCCGTAAATGTTGTAATCAAGTATTATAAGACGGTATTTTATATCCGCTCCAAGCAATTCAAAAGCCGAATTGTAGCAATCAACCAGCAATTCTATACAATGACTGTTTGCATATTCGTATATCATTCCTTTCATCTTTTTCAAACCGGCAATATCGCCGTCGCACACCGCAATTCTCATCGGTTGCCTCCCCCTTTTTCGACATTTTTCGACATTATTATACAATAAGTTGCCAAAAATGTCAATATATAGCTTTTTTAATGCTAAAAATGCTATTTAATTGTTTTTTACTCTGTAAAAATATCCTTTTGCTCCAAAAAATATGATTTTTTTGCCATTATTATGTAATATTTTATCCCGGAGAAAAAACCGGGATTTTTTTGTTTACAAATAATCCGTTTTTTTCTTTCTGATTAATGAAAGGAATGACGAAAAATGTGCAACAAAAAACTAATGTCAATTATGGGTGAAGTGCAGGGCAGAAATATGACGCGCTTCGGAGAGCTTTACGGTGTGTTTGAAAAGCTTATAGGAATATACAGCCGCCGCATCGACAAGGACGACACCGCCCAGGAGCTTACGCTGTTTTTACTTGAAACGGTTTATTCGGTAGACCTTGCCCGCTTTAACCCCGACGGTTCCGATACACTTAAGCGATATATTGCCGTTTCCCTGAGAAACAAATACATACGGCTTTCCGCCGCGGCGGCTCAGTACGAAAAAATGTCGGACAGACTTTGCGACCCGGACGGTTTTGAATTTCAAAACCCCGATAACAGAATATTTATAGCGGACGGTTTGAAAACTCTTACAAAAAAGCAACGCATAGCGGTTGTATACAGATATGTTTACGGATATTCCGATGCCGAACTGGCGATATTTTTCAATTGTTCCCGTCAGGCGGTTCACGGTTTGATACTGCGCGGACTTGACCTGCTCAAAAAATATTACGAAAAGTGAAAAATGCATAAAAACGTAATTGTCTATAAAAAAATTATTGACATCGCTGCAAAATTGTCGTATATTGAATTTGATTAAGTCGGGATTGCCGAGATGGCTCAGACGCTTTTCCCGAAACACTTTGAGGTGCTGTATGAGAATTTACGAAAATCCGCAAAAAACAAGTGAAAACAGGTTAAAGCCGCGCAGCTGGTACATACCTGACGAGGGCTGCAAAGAGGTTTTGCTTGACGGCGAGTGGCGGTTTAAATTTTATGAAAACGGCGACCGTGCCGAAGAGCCCGACGAGTGGGACAGCACCCGTGTTCCGTCCTGCTGGCAGCTTAACGGCTATGAAAACCCGAACTATACAAACATTAACTACCCGTTCCCGTGCGACCCGCCGTATGTGCCGGATATAAATCCGGTAGGCATTTATGAGCGCAGCTTTCAGCTTGAGGACGGCAGTCTTGACACCTACATTGTGTTTGAGGGAGTTTCCTCGCACGCGGAGGTATACATTAACGGCAAATATGCGGGCTTTACCCAAGGAAGCCGACTTATGGCGGAATTTGACATAAGCGAATATGTAAGCTCCGGCACAAATACCGTAAGGGTATATGTCAGAAAATGGTGCTGCGGCAGTTACCTTGAGGATCAGGACGCATTCCGCTATAACGGCATTTTCAGAAGCGTCTATGTGCTTTCCCGTCCGCACGGACATCTGTTTGACATAGATATTAAAACGGACGATAAAAATGTTGACATTATCTGCGACGGCGATTACACCGCAGAGCTTTACGACGGCGATCGACTCATTGAAAGCGGCGCATCGGTAAACGGAAAGCTGGGCTTCACCCTTTCCGAGCCGAACCTTTGGTCTGCCGAAACGCCCTACCTTTATACACTTAAAATTAAAGCGGCAGGCGAAACGGTTGTTAAAAAAATAGGTTTCAGAACCATTGCCGTTTCCCCCGACAAGGAACTGCTTATAAACGGAACCCCCGTAAAGCTTAAGGGCGTTAACCACCACGACACCGACCCCATTAAGGGCTGGACCATGAACGCGGATGACGTAAGGCGCGACCTTGAGCTTATGAAACAGCTTAACATAAACACCGTAAGGACATCGCATTATCCGCCCATACCCGAATTTCTTGATATGTGCGATGAACTCGGGCTTTATGTTATTTTGGAAACCGACATTGAAACCCACGGCTTTGTACGCAGAAACGCAAACGCCGCCTACGGTTTCGACATTGACAGCGGAGAGTGGCCGTGCGACCATCCGCTTTGGGAAAAAGAGTTTTTGAGCCGTATGGAACGCGCTTACGGGCGGGATAAGAACCATACCTCTGTAATAATGTGGTCAACAGGCAACGAAAGCGGATTCGGCAAAAATCAAAAACTTATGATGGAGTGGCTGAGAAAACGGGACAAAATGCGCCTTATGCACTGTGAGGACGCTTCGCGCGCGGGCGTTCAGGAACACACCGACGTGTTTTCGATGATGTACCCGAGCGTTGACAGAATAGTTAGCTGGGCTAAGGACGATAATTACAAACAGCCTGTATTTTTGTGCGAATACGCCCACGCCATGGGCAACGGACCCGGAAGTATATGGGATTACGTGGAAGCGTTTTATGAAAACAAAAAGCTTATCGGCGGCTGTATTTGGGAATGGGCGGATCACGTTGTTCTTGAAAACGGGGTTCAGAAATACGGCGGAGATTTCAAGGGAGAGCTTACGCATGACGGCAATTTCTGCTGTGACGGTATGGTATTTTCCGACCGCTCGTTCAAGCCCGGCACATACGAAATAAAAAACGCCTACGCGCCTTTCCGCATAAGGTGGGATAACGGCACGCTGAAGCTTAAAAACTGCTTTGACTTTACTTCATTTGACGGATATACCTTTGAATACGACATAACGCTGGACGGCGAAAGCCTTGAAAAGCGGATAGTTAAGGTCAACACAAGACCCGGGGACGAGTTTTCGGTAACCCCGACGGTAAAGCTGCCCGAAAACTGCTTTAAGGGTTGCTTTGTAACCGTTAAGATGTCCGATGCCGAGGGCAGTGAGATAGGTCTGCTGCAGGAGCAGCTGCCCGTAAAGGTTGTTAACAAGCCGTGCGGCGAGCCCCTAAACGTAACCGAGGGAGAATTTGAAATAACTGCCGACGGCGAAGGATTCCGTTATGTTATTTCAAAGCAGACCGCGACATTTACAAGCATTGTAAAGGACGGCAAGGAACTGCTTGCACTGCCCGCAAAACTTTCCTACTTCAGAGCACCTACCGACAACGACCGAAATGTTAAAGCGCTTTGGGACAGAACGAACATCTGGCAGGGCGAAAACTTTGACTGTGTATTCAGCAAGGTATATTCCTGTGCCGTTTCAGGCAACAGTGTAACATTTACCTGCTCCGCGGCGGGTGTTTCACGCAAACCGTTCTTTAACTATACGCTTGAATACAGTTTTTTTGCGGACGGAGGCGTTTCGGTATCGCTGGGCGGTAAAATACGTGAAAACGTTATCTGGCTGCCAAGACTCGGCTTTGAGTTTACCCTTCCGGCTGACAGCGACAATTTCTCATACTTCGGCTTAGGTCCGCTTGAAAGCTATACCGATATGCGCCACCACGGTTATATAGGTACTCACGTAAGCAATGCCGACAGAGAATATGTAAACTATGTTATGCCTCAGGAACACGGAAACCATTTTGCCTGCAAGGAACTGATGCTTGACGGTTCCTTCAGTGTTACAGCAGAAAACACAATGGAAATTTCGGTTCTGCACCACAGCATTGAACAACTCACAGCCGCAAGGCATACCGACGAACTCAAAAAATCGGATCACACCCACGTAAGGGTGGATTACAGGGTGTCGGGCATAGGTTCTAACTCCTGCGGTCCGCTTGCGGATGAAAAGTACAGACTTACCGAAAAGAACATTAACTTTAAAATTAAAATTTCAGTATAAAAAAATAGCCGCCCGTAAGCTTAGCTTACGGGCGGTTATTTTTGCCGATTTGCGGTGCTCACACCACATTTTTTATATAATGTCTACTGAATAATTGCATTAGTAAATGCAATTATATAAAATCGAGTTAAAATCTCGATTTTATGGGTCAAAACCTTTGTTTTGACCGTCAGTATCCATTGATTGTCGCCTGATTTTAAAAAGAATCAAAATGTGATTCTTTTTAAAGTGCAAGGTTTTTTCGCAAAATTGCGCAAAAACCTTGCACCTGAACAATTCAAAAGTTTACACCAATATGCTTGGTTAAGGTACTTTTGAATTGTTCAGCAGGCATTATATAAGATAAAGTCCCGATTCCAATACCGCGAATCTGTTATCCCCAACGCTTATATACTGCCGCACGGGCTCTTCGAACTCCTCAAAATCGAACACGCTGTAACTGTTAAGGTCAACCTGTATAAGCTTGTTTGAGCCGCTGTTGCTTACCATAACGCTGTCACCCTCAACAAAAAGCGACGAAGGGCAGCTGAACGGAGATTTATCCCCTCCGATGCGCAGTTCTTCACGCATACTTGAAAGGCTGTATCTTAAAAGAACGTTACATTCCCCAAAACTTGCCCACAATGCGTTTTTGTAAAGAGCTATGTCAGATGCGTTGCAGCCGCGGTATTTAAGTTCGCCCGTCCACAGAAGGGACGCGTCGCTGTCAAGCAGTTGGGCGGTGCCTTCACCGTCAAGCAAAAAAACCTTGCTGTTAGGCAATACAATCGATTTTACCGTAATGTAGTTGCCGCACATCATTTCAATTGACTTATAGTTGCTGCCGAATTTGGTGAGAAGATAAATATTCTTTGCAACATCGGTAAAATGACCGTTTTCAAAGGTTATCATTTTATATGCAACAACAATATTGTCCTTTATAACATCCTTCTGGTACGAGAATATTATTCCGCCGGTGAGCGGCATAACCTCAAAAACCTTACCCGAAAAGATTTTTTTCACACTCATTCATCCTCTGT
The DNA here is from genome assembly GCA_934454655.1 of uncultured Eubacteriales bacterium. Lineage (GTDB taxonomy): Bacteria > Bacillota > Clostridia > Oscillospirales > Acutalibacteraceae > UBA737. Next base: position 26,310 of record CAKSFK010000009.1, read on the forward strand.
TTTAATTTCTCCGCTTTCAAGCATTTTCTGCGCCGCCAAAAGCACTCCCGCGTGTGCGCTGTGGAAATTAAGACCGCCCTGCATCCACGCGGCATAGGGTTCGCGCAGAGGACCGTCTGCCGAAAGTTCAATTGACGCTCCGAGCGTAAACGCTCCCGCCGCCATTATAACCTCGTCGGTATATCCGGGCATCGGAGAAGGCTCGGGCGCAACAAAGGCGTCAACAGGCGCACCGCTTTGCATACCGCGGCAAAACGCAATTAGCCCCTCGCGCGTGCCGAGTGTTACGCACTGAATAATATCGCCGCGTTTCTCGTTATATTCGGGCGTAACCGCAAATCCGAGCGAGGAAAACAGCGCCGAAGCATACACCGCCGTTTTCAACGCCTCGCCTACAACGTGCGGAGCTGAGAAAAGCCCCATATAAAGCTCGCGGCTGTGACCGAGGGTGGCGCCGACCTCACGCCCGACGCCGGGGCAGGTAAGCCTTGCGGCGCATTTTTCCACAAGATAATGTTTACCCGCAATGTATCCGCCCGTCGGCGCAATGCCGCCGCCTGGATTTTTTATAAGAGAACCCGCGCATATGTCCGCTCCCACGTCACACGGCTCTTTTTTCTCGGTAAACTCGCCGTAGCAGTTATCAACCATTATCACCGTTTCGGGCGAAACCTCTTTTACAATGCCGCACAGCTTTTCTATTACATCAACGGTAAGGCTGGGTCTTGTGCTGTAACCGCGCGAACGCTGAATATACGCCATTTTATATTTGTCGGCTTTAAGTGCCGCCCTTATAGCCTCAAAATCGGGTGTTCCGTCCCGTTTAAGCTCTGTTTGGTGATATTCTATTCCCATATCGGCAAGCGAGCCGTCATTTTTCTCATCAATTCCTATAACGCCTGTAATTGTGTCGTACGGTCTGCCCGTAAGACACAGCATTTTATCCCCGGGGCGAAGTATGCCGAAAAGCACCACCGCAAGCGTATGTGTGCCGCAGGTAAAGTTGTGGCGCATAAGAGCGTCCTGTGCTCCCATAACGTCCGCCATTACCTTTTCCAGTATCTCTCTGCCGCGGTCGTCATAACCGTAACCGGTAGAACCTGCCATTGCCGATTCACTTACATCGTTTTTTATGTAAGCCTTTAAAACCTTAAGCTGGTTATATTCCGTTACACTGTCAATATCTTTAAAAATATCCCCGCACTTTGCAAGCGTGGTTTCATCAAGCTTTAAAAGCTTTTTGTCTATGTTGAAAAAATTATTAATATTCATTTATTAAAGCAAACCTCTTACTAAGCTTTTTAAATCCGTATTTTTCGTAAAATCCCGTAACGCTGTCCTCACAGCAGGCAAAAATGTGCCTGCCGCGGTTTTTTTCGGTAATGGCGTTAAGCGCTTTACCGCCGTAGCCCTTTTCGCGGCTTGCGATCCCGTTTATTACCGCATAATCGCCCGAATTAAAGCTGATTGCCGCGCATTTACCCTTAAGCCCGTAATAATCGGCAAACCCGCGGTTGAGCCTGTGACACCAGTCAACCGCAAAATCGGCGTAATCGGGCATTGTAAAACTCGGGCAGTTTAAAATATCGTATATCTCCTTGCTTGAAAGCGTATCGCCCGATGTTTCTCCCGCCGCGTCGCCGAACCTATACATAACGTTTATCGGTTCGGTCCGTCCCGCATTAAGTTCCCGCGCCAGATTTTCACTGCAAAATATATATTGCGGAAACGTAAAACGCAGAAAATCGCGCAGTTCGTCAATATCAATATCGCCGTCGCTTATAATCATATTCCTGCCGTACAAGCTCAAAAACGCCCCGTCGCTGCTCTGCCAAAAACAGGCGGCGTCATCATCGCGATAGCTGTCGTAAAGACATTTGAGTTTAACAAACGCGACATCCGCCGCCGCAATTTCCGGCAGAAACCCGATTTTGCTTATCACTTTACGGTACCGCCGCAAATTCCGTTAATCATATACCGTGCAAGAGAAAGCGCGTTTTCCATATCGCCTCGGTCCGCAACGCAGGAGGGCGAGTGGATATATCTGCACGGAACGGAAATTGCAAGCGTGCGGACTCCCGAGCGGCTCAGATGTACCGAACCGGAGTTATTACCGCCCGCAACCGCCGCCTTTGGCTGGCATTTAATGCCGCTTGCAAGCGCCGCGTTGTAATAATCACGGTCGTAGACGGTTGCCCTGTCCATAAACGAAACGGCAGGACCTTTGCCCAAAACGCATACCCTGTGCGCGCTGTCAACCCCCGCTATATCCGCGGCGGTTGTGGCTTCAAGCACAATTGCCGCGTCGGGCGCAACCGAAAATGCCGCCGCCTTTGCCCCGCGAAGTCCTACCTCTTCCTGAACAGTAAAGGACGCATAGAAGTCATATTCGCTGTCCTCCGTAAGCAAAGCAAGCAGCACGGCACAGCCCGCGCGGTCGTCTATCGCCTTGGATTTTATTTTGTCGCCCATTTTGAGGTATTCGCCGCATATAACCGCACGGTCGCCGAGTGACACGTATTTAAGCGCCTCTTCCCGACTTTTAGCGCCTATATCTATATAAAGACTGTCCGCCGAAGGCAGTTTTTTTCTTTCGTCCGCAGCCAAGAGATGTATAGGTCTGCCGGATATAACGCCGTTGATATCCCCGATCTTTACACGTCTGAACATAAGCACCGACGTATCAATACCGCCGACGGTGTGAAATTTTAAAAAGCCGTCCTCGGTGACCGAGGAAATAATCAGCCCCACTTCGTCCATATGGGCGTCGGCAAGCAGTTTTACCTTACTCCTGTTTTTACCCTTTTTAAACACAATAATGTTTCCGAGATTATCGGTATGCCATTCCGCCTTACCGTCAATTTTGGAAATAATGAAATCCCTCACGGAGCCCTCATCACCCGAAACCGAGTCAAGAGCGCACAGTTCCCTTAAAGCCTCAAGCATTCCGCACACCTCCCGAAAGAATGTATTTTACAAGCAGATCGCAGACCGATTCAAGGTCGGATATTTTCAGCAGTTCCGCCTCGGTGTGCATATTACGAAGCGGGACAGAAACCGTGCAGGCTCTCACGCCGCCGCGTGAAACCGAAATAACATCGGCATTTGTGCCTGTTCTGCCGCCCATAACCTCCGTTTGGTATTTAATTTTGCAATCTTCCGCAAGTGAAACCAGCTTAGCGGAAATACTGCTGTCAAGCGTGGGTGAAAAGCCTATCATAGCGCCGCCGCCCAGCTTGCCGCACTCCTCGTCTTTTATGCCTATTCCGTTCCCGAAGCTTACGTCCACGGCAATCGCCTCGTCGGGTTCGGCGTCAAACACAGCCGTTACCGCGCCGCGCATGGCAAGCTCTTCGGCATCGCTTAAAAGAAACGCAACGTTTACGGGCAGTTCCGCGCCGTTCAGCAGTTCGGCAACCTTTAAAAGGCAGGCAACACCCGCGCGGTCGTCAAAAGACCTGCCCGTTACGGCGTCGCCCGCAAGGCAGACCGGCTCCGCACCGAATGTTACATAGTCGCCCGGCGATACCGTGTCCGCCGCCTTGTCTCCAAGCCCGGTATCAAGCTTTATTTTGCTTATATCGCCGTATTCGGTTTCACCCTCCGACAGGTGGGGCGGGGTGCTGCAGAACACCGCGGGAATCTTTTTTTTGCCGTGAACCGTTACCGCACGCGAAGGAAGCGCCCTTACGTCAATACCGCCCGCCGCCGCAACGGTAAGAAAGCCCTCGTTATCAACATCCGTAACAATCATACCAACCTGATCGATATGCGCGTCAAGCAGCAGTGTGTAATCCGCTTTTCCCTTTACAAAGCCTATAATACTTCCGCCCACACGTTTTACCTCGGAATATTCCGACAGCACCTCCGCCGCGTAATCCGCCGCCTCGCGCACAGTGCCGAGGGTGTCCCTGCGGGAAAGTTCAAATAAAAGTTCCTTAATATCCATTAAAGCCTGTTCACCAATTCCTTAAAGTATTTTCCGCGCGCCGCAAAATTCGGAAATGCGTCAAAGCTGGCGCATGCGGGGCTTAGCGTTACAATATCGCCCGAAACAGCGTCCCTGTGCGCCTTTTCAACCGCTTCGTCTAAATTTTGTACCCTTATGATTTCGGGACTGCCTTTATAATTTTCATCCGCCCGTATGCACTTTTCAATTTTTTCCGCCGTATCTCCGCAAAGGTAAAGCTTTTTAACCTTTTCAATAACGTACGGCACCATAGGCTCGAACGGAATGTGTTTATCATAGCCCCCCGCAATAAGCAAAACCTTTCGGTTAAACGCTTTAAGACCCGCAATGGTTCTTGTGGGGCTGGTCGCAATTGAATCGTTATAATATTTAACGCCGTCAAGCTCCCTTACAGGCTCTATTCTGTGTTCAACGCCCTTAAATTCACGCGCAATCTTTTTAATTGAGTCAACGCCCACATATCCCCACACGGCGGAAATTGCCGCAAGGTAATTTTCAACGTTGTGATCGCCGAGTACCGCTATTTCGTCACGGTGCATAATGGGAGCGTCAATTCCGCGGTATGCCATATGAATGACCCCGTCCGTATCAAGCCACGCGCCGTTTTTAAGGGGCTGTTCCATACTGAAATAAAGCGACTGACCGCGCACAAACTTCTTGAACCCGTAGGTTATTTCGTTATCACGGTTCAAAACTGTACGCGAAAACGCGTTCTGGTGCAGAATAATATTCTTTTTTGCCTCAACATATTCGTCCATATCCTTGTGGATATCAAGGTGATTGGGCGCGACGTTCGTTACAACCGCAACATCGGGGCTTTTACGCATTGAAATAAGCTGGAACGAAGAAAGCTCAGCCACAACAAAATCGTCCGGTTTTATATTTTCAATTTCGGGCAGGAGCGGCTTTCCGATATTACCGCCCAGATGCACCGTTTTGCCCTCTGCCTTAAGCATTTCCGCAATAAGAGTTGTGGTGGTGGTCTTGCCGTCCGACCCGGTCACGGCAAAAATGGTTGCCGGGCATAGGTCGAAAAACACTTCCATTTCGCTTGTCACGGCAATTCCCTTTTTGCGTGCCGACTCAAGCTCGGGCAAATTAAAGTTCATTCCCGGTGTGCGGAATATTATGTCAACCTCTAAATTATCAAGATACCCGTCCCCGAGTTTCAGCCTTGCTCCCGCCGACTCAAGCTCGTCTGCAATTTTGCCTATCTGTTCTCTTGTTCGTCTGTCACAGGCATACACTGTAGCCCCGCGCTCTAAAAAGCTTAAAATAAGCGGTGTGTTACTTATGCCTATGCCGCACATAGCTATTTTTTTACCCTTTATCTGCTCAAAAAACTGTTTGCAATCCAACCAAAACGCCTCCGCCAAATAATCTGTCTGTTTTATTATACTTAATATAGAGGAAAATATCAACAGTAATAACGCCGAAATTGCAATTTTGTGATACCTGCGGCGAGAATACTTATAGACAAAACCGACGGCATGGATAATGCCGTCGGTTCGTTTTTAAAGTGCAGAATATCAGGCTTTTCCGACCGATCCGAAAAGTTCCATCTTTTCTTTAACGGTGTCCTTAATTGCCTGAGCGCCGTCTGCCAACAGCTTGCGCGGGTCAAAGCCCTTGCCCTGAAGGTCTTTGCCTGCTTCGATATACTTGCGTGTTGCCGCGGCAAAAGCAAGCTGGCATTCGGTGTTAACATTAATTTTTGAAACGCCTAAGGATATGGCTTCCTTTATCATATCAGCGGGAATTCCCGTACCGCCGTGCAGTACAAGCGGCATTGTGCCGGTAAGCTTCTGGATTTCCGCAAGGGTATCAAAGCGGAGTCCCTTCCAGTTGGCGGGATATTTACCGTGAATATTGCCTATGCCCGCCGCAAGCATTGTAACGCCGAGGTCGGCAATCATTTTGCATTCCTTCGGGTCGGCAACCTCGCCGCCGCCTATAACGCCGTCCTCTTCGCCGCCGATAGCGCCGACTTCAGCCTCCAGCGAAAGACCGAGCTTATTGCAGGTTTCAACAAGTTCCTTTGTTTTTGCAATGTTTTCCTCAATCGGGTAATGCGAACCGTCAAACATTATTGAAGAAAAGCCTGCCTCAATGCACTTTTTAGCGCCTTCATAGCTGCCGTGATCAAGGTGAAGGGCAACCGGAACTGTGATATTCATTTCTTCGAGCATACCGTTTACCATACCCACAACGGTTTTATAACCGCACATATATTTGCCCGCGCCTTCGGACACGCCGAGAATTACGGGTGACTTAAGTTCCTCGGCAGTTTGAAGAATAGCCTTGGTCCATTCAAGGTTGTTGATGTTGAACTGACCGACGGCATATTTGCCTGCCTTTGCTTTTGTAAGCATTTCTTTTGCAGATACCAGCATTTACAATTCCTCCAGTAGAAAATCTTTATACCTTTATTTTATACCAAAATGCGGCTAAAATCAAGTATTTATTTGCCGGGATCCTCGTTTATTACCTCGGGCGGCAATTCAAGAAGTTTAGGGTCGCGCAGGTACTTTTTTATTTTTCTGAACGCGAGTGCAAAATAGCTGCCCGAGCATATGCGCTCGTCCATAACGACACCCAGCGGAATTGACCGTTCAAAGACAATTTCGCCGCCGCGGCGCTTGGGTATTTCGCGCAGATTGCCTATGGTTATAAAAACGCTGGTCGTGCCGAACTCGTAGCAGTGGTGGTAAATGTGATTCGTGCGAATTGACGCAAGGTTTGATATGCAAAGACTGTTGTGGAACGGCGACATATCAATAACCTTTTTCGGCAGCAGACCGTGCTTATCCATAAATTTGAAAAGCCCTACACCCACGCGCAGCACCCCGGGTGCGCCCAGAAGAAATTTTATCATTTTCTCCGTGCCGTTTTTTTCTGGCACTTCCCTGTTTTCGTTAACGTACCTGTTTATTTTGTCGTTAACGTCAAAAATGGTTTCGCTATAATCAAAATACATTTTAGACATTGTGCCGTTATCCATTTCGCCCGATTTCAGCACCACCATGGCAACCGCAAATTCATTTCTGGCATACGGCTTGCAGTTCATAATAAATCTGTTAAGCAGCGGAAATTCCGCGGCGGTGCGCAAATACGCGGCTATTATAACCGCAAGATGGCTTATGCTTACGCCTGCCTTGCGCTTTTCATTAACATAGCTTTGAATGGTATCGTACGGTATATCCAGCGTTACCATATTCATTGAATCAACGCGCTTGTTCATAACATACGCGGCAACCGTATACATAGGGTCTGTATTACGCAGCCGCTTTCCGTCAGCTCTCATGGTTTTGCTCCGTTCTTTTTGTTGTTTTTTGTCGCAAAAACGCAACACTACGTAAATAATAACACATTGCGCTCCGAAAAACAACAGTTTTTAATAAATCGTGAACGCAGTAATAAAAACTCTTGTTTTAGCGACACAAAAGGTATATAATTAACTTACTTGCAACGGGAGGATTATTTATGAAAATGAATGAAAACGTGCTGAGGCGCGTCAGAATGATTGAGGAAAAAAGCGGAATATCCTATGCCAAGACCGACGGCAGGCTTCACAAAACGCTCAGGGTAATTTATCACATACTTTTTATATATACGCTGGGAATTAATTTAATATTCATTTCGGGTATGCTGCTTGTCCGTTTGGGAACGGACAGCTTTGCCGCAATCAAGCCGACTGTTATTACCGTCGGCGTTTGTACTGCAGTTATGACAGTCGGATATATTTTAAGCTTTTTTAAATTCAAGCTTACGGCGGGAATTTTAAGCATTGCGCCCGAGATTTTCCTTATACCCGTTTTCGGAACTGCTATGACCGATTCTTTGGGTTTTATGGGATTTAAGCCCTCGTTTTACTGGCGGCATCTGGCTCCGCTTGCCCTGCTTGCAATACTTATAACGCTGACCACCGTAATAGCGGTGCGTGAAAAAATAAAAACCGAAAAACAGTATAAAAAGGTTTCCGAAAATCTTTATAGGCAATTCAACATTAACGCTTCGGACAAGGGCGTGACCGTAACCGACGAGCAGTGGGAAGAATTTTTGAGCAACTACGACCCGACCGACTACAAAAAGCTGTTTGAAACAAAGAAAACAACCGACGAATAAAAGCGACTTTATAATATCCGCGCAAACCGCGCCTTCCCTTTATAGGGAAGGCGCGGTTCTTCAATAAGCCTTGGTTTTTCCGATAAATAAGGCTTTAAATCCTAAAGCCCGTTGCCGATTTTAATAACCCAGATTTTCACCGCAGAAAATAACGGTTATTCGCCCCTTTGTTCTCTGCTTTGCGGAAATAAGGTAATCACAGCATATGCGTGACTCCCCGCAGCATCCGTCGGTCATATCGGGACATTCGCTTTTTTCAAGAGATACACAGTGCCCGAGCCTATTACACGGTGCGGGCAGGTTTAACCTTACTGTATTTTTCGGCGCCGCGGTGCGCTTCACGCGCAAAAGCCCCTCTTTAACATCCTTAACTATCTTGTTAACGCCAACCACCATAACAACGCGTTTCGGTCCGAAAGCAATGGATGATATTCGGTTCGCCGTGCCGTCTACATTTACAAGCTCCCCGTTTTCCGTAACCGCGTTGGAAGAGCAGAAAAAGAAGTCACAGCCTATTGCGGCACGGAAGGTATCAAGCCGCTCTTCTTCGGAAAGTCCGAGCTTGGTGCGGTCATAAAATTTATACTTTTCGCTGCACATAATATCCCACACGCCGCTTTCCTTAAGGGACACGGAACCTCCCGCCGTTATCACAGCCCCGTCAAACAGCATTTCCTTAACCTTTTCGCAAACCTCCGCACTGTTATCTGCGTAAAAGGCTGAAATGTTGTTGCGTTCAAGATTTTTCATTGTTCTTTTAATTCTTTCGTCCATATCGGCTTTCCCCCTTTATTTTGTTCCCGTTACAATCGTTCCGCCGCCCACTACGGTGTCACCGTCGTAAAAAACCGCCGCCTGACCCGGACTCGGCGCGCGCTGCGGCTCGTCAAACTCAATGACAGCAGTTTCGTTTTCCGCCGGGTACAGGGTCGCGGGCTGTTCGGTGTGTCGGTATCTCAGCTTTGCGGTGACCCGCATAGGAGCGTAAAGCGTATCAAACGGGATAAAGTTAAGACGGTTTACAGTAACCCGTTTAAAAAACAAGCCGTCCTCGTTGCCCAAGACCACCCGATTGCTTTCCGGGTCTTTTTTCTGCACATAAATATATTTCCCCGCGGCAATGCCGAGCCCTCTGCGCTGACCCACGGTGTAACGAATAATGCCCTTGTGCTCGCCAAGAACCTTGCCGCTTTCGTCAACAAAATCGCCGTGACGCGCCGCCTCGCCCGTAAAGCGCTCAATAAACCCGGCATAATCGCCGTCGGGTACAAAGCATATGTCCTGACTGTCGGGTTTTTCGGCGTTAACAAAGCCGTTTTCCTCGGCAATTTCGCGCACCTGCGGTTTTGTAAGTCCGCCCAGCGGAAACAGTGTGCGTGAAAGCTGTTCCTGCGTCATAGAATACAAAACATAGGTCTGGTCCTTGTTTTTATCCGCCGCGCGGCATAAAAGGTACCTTCCGCTGTCGCTTCTTACGACCCTTGCGTAGTGACCGGTCGCAATTTTGTCATACCCGAGCGTTTCTGCTCTTTTAAGCATTTCCGAAAATTTTATGCTGCGGTTGCATTCAATGCAGGGGTTCGGCGTTCTGCCGCAGACGTATTCGTTAACAAAATCCTTAATAACGCTGTTTTCAAACGCCTCTTTAAAATTAAAAACATAATGCGGAATGCCAAGCCTTACACAAACCGCTCTCGCGTCCTCCGCGTCAGAGAGCGAGCAGCAGGTCTTTGTAAGCCCGGCGTTGTAATCCTCGCCGTCATAAAGGCGAAGGGTCACACCCGAAACATCGTAGCCGTCCCTTAAAAGCAAAGCCGCCGAAACCGAGGAGTCCACGCCGCCGCTCATACCTACCATTACCCTTGTTTTTTCCACTTTTAGCCTCCTAAACAACAATCCCTGCCGTTTCCGACAGGGATAATGCGGCAGTGTAAAATATCCGCGTTAGATTGAGGTTATGTGCGCTATCTTATACATCTCGTCATCAAACGGTTTCTTCATATTAAGCGCTTCATAAATATCGTAATCAACAATTTCGCCGCGCTTCATTCCCACAACACGGTTGCCTATACCGCGGTTTAAAAGCTCAACGGCGGCGTAGCCCATTTGGGTTGCGACAACGCGGTCGCGCACGGTGGGGTTGCCTCCGCGCTGAACGTGACCTAAGACAGTCGCGCGTGATTCAATGCCGGTTTTCTCTTCAATCTTCTTTGCTATTTCGTCAACCCCGCCGACGCCCTCTGCAACAACAACAATAAAGTGTTTTTTGCCGGTTTTCTGGGTTTCTCTTATTTTATCAATAACATCTTCAACGGTGTGGTTCACTTCAGGCACCAAAATAGCCGTTGCACCGACGGCTATGCCGCTTTGAAGAGCTAAATATCCCGCACGTCTGCCCATAACCTCAACAACCGAGCAGCGGTCATGCGACTGGGCGGTATCGCGTATTTTATCAACCATTTCCATAGCGGTGTTCATTGCGGTATCAAAGCCTATTGTATATTCGGTGGAGGAAATATCGTTGTCAATGGTTCCGGGTACGCCAACGCAGGGAATACCGTGCAGCGAAAGGTCGCGCGCGCCGCGGTAAGAACCGTCGCCGCCGATAACGACAATGCCCTCAATTCCGTGCTTTTTGCAGTTTGCAATAGCCTCGCTCATACCCTCTTCGGTTTTAAAGCGCGGGCTTCTCGCGGTGTAAAGCACCGTTCCGCCGCGGTGGATAATGTCCGAAACCGAGCGAACGTCCAGATCGATTATATCTCCCTCAATAAGACCGTTGTAGCCTCTTCTTATACCTTTTACATTCATTCCGAGCGCAATGCCCGTTCTTACAACCGCGCGTACAGCGGCGTTCATTCCCGGAGCGTCCCCTCCGCTTGTAAGTACGCCTATTGTTTTCATATGATCATCTCCGTAAAATTATCACTTTAAAAATTATAATACATATTAACTTTTTTTTCAACATTATTTTTGTTTTATTCAATAAATTTAACGTTTTGTTCACCAAGCAGGGCTTTAAGCGAGTCTGTAAGCTCCCGTGACGGCGAAACATTAAGGCTTTCGGGGGCTTTAAGCTTTTTCCCCGTGTCCGTACAGTATATTATAACCCCGTATTTGCCGCGGCAGCGCGACAGAATTTTCCTTATTTTTAAAAGGCTGCCGTCATCGGCGGACGCAACCCTTAAATACAATCCGCTTTTGCGGTTTTGCTTCAGCGGCATATTTTTTGCGCTTTCGGGGATTTTCTCCGCGGTTTCGGCAATAAGCTCGGGTTCTCTGTCCTCCCGCTCGGATATTCTGCCGCCGATAATAACGGGTGTGCCGGAAGAAAGCAGCGGTCTGTACTCAGCAAGGGCGGCGGCAAAAACCGTAATGCTTATTTCTCCGCTCATATCCTCAAGCACGCCCGACGCCATAATGCTGCCGTTTTTAAGCTGCCTTACCTTAAGCCCGTCAACAATTCCGCCTACCGAAACCCGCCTGCCGTCGCCGAATTTTTTTGAGAGAATATCGGCTGTGCCTACGGTTTTTTTCTCGCTTAAATAGCCGGCATATTCTGCTAACGGGTGACCCGAAAGATACAGCCCCGTTGCCTCCTTTTCGGCTTTAAGGCGCTCTTCTTCGGGCATTTCGGCAATATCCCGCATTTCGTATTCCGCGGGTTCGTCATCACCGAACAGGTTTAACTGACCCTTTGCCGAAAAGCGGCGTTCGCCCTCGGCGGCGTCAATAATCCCGTCTATATTATAAAGCATTTTACGGCGATTGTTACAAAGACAGTCCATAGCACCGCTTTTAATAAGCCCCTCAAGCGCTTTGCGATTAAGACCCTGCGAACAATTACGCAGGCAAAAATCGTAAACGCTGACGTAATTTCCGTTTTCGGCACGTTCCTTAATTAAATGCTCGATTACTCCGTCGCCGAGGTTTTTTACCGCGCTCAGCCCAAAGCGGATATTCCCATTGTCAGGCGTAAAATCCGAAAGACTGGCATTTACCGAGGGCGGAAGAATTTGTATTCCGTTTTTTTTACACTCGGCTGTGTAAAGCGAAATTTTCGAGGCGCTGTCTATCATTCCCGTCATAAGGCTTGCAAAATATTCCGCCGGATAATGGCGTTTTAAATATGCCGTGCGATACGCCACAAACGAATATGCCGCCGCGTGCGCCTTGTTAAAGGCATATGAGCTGAAGCTCTGCATATCGGAGAATATTGCCTCGGCGGTTTTTTCGTCAACCCCGTTTGCAACAGCCCCGGCGCAAAGTACGTTTCCGTTTTCGTCTTTTTCGCCGTGAATAAAGAACTGCCGCTCGCGCTCCATAACGTCGTGCTTTTTCTTTGCCATTGCGCGCCGCACAATGTCTGCCCTGCCGAGAGTGTACCCCGCAAGGGTTCTGAACACCTGCATAACCTGCTCCTGGTACACAATACAGCCGTAGGTTATATCCAGTATCGGCTTTAACAGCGGCGTTGGGTAGGTTATGTCCTCGGGGTGGTGGCGGTTGTGAATATATTTCGGTATCGAGTCCATAGGACCCGGACGGTAAAGGGACAGAATTGCCGTTAAGTCCTCAATGCTCTCGGGCTTTAAACGGCGCAGAACGCTCTTCATTCCGTCCGATTCAAACTGAAAAACGCCGTCGGTCAGACCGCTGCCCATCATTTCGTAGGTGTCGCGGTCGTCAAGCGGTATTTTTTCAATATCAAATGCGGGGTCGTGCCTTTTAATGTATTTTTCCGAGTCGGCTATGACAGTAAGGTTCCTAAGCCCCAGAAAATCCATTTTAAGCAGCCCCAGCTCGTCAAGAGCGGTCATAGTGTACTGCGTAACAACCGAGCCGTCGTTTACCGCAAGGGGAACATAGTCCGCAATGGGTCTGTCGGATATAACAACCCCCGCCGCGTGGGTAGAGGCGTGGCGGGGCATACCCTCCAGTTTAAGGGCGGTGTCAATAAGGTCCTTTACCTGTTTATCGCCGTCATACGCCGCCTTAAGCTCAGGCACGCCGTCAAGAGCGGCTTTGAGCGTCATTCCCACCGTTTGGGGAATAAGCTTTGCTATTTTGTCGCACACGGCGTAGGGTACGTCCGTAACCCTGCCGACATCCCTTATCGCCGCTCTTGCCGCCATTGTGCCGAAGGTGACTATCTGCGAAACGCGGTCCGCGCCGTACTTTCTTATAACATAGTCGATAACGCGCTGACGATTCACGTAGCAAAAGTCAATATCAAAATCCGGCATTGAAACGCGCTCCGGGTTTAAAAAGCGCTCAAAATAAAGGTCGTATTTAATGGGGTCAATGCCGGTTATTCCTATGCAGTAGGCGGCAAGACTTGCCGCTCCCGACCCTCTGCCCGGACCTACGGGTATGCCGTTTTTCTTTGCGTAGTTCACAAAATCGGCAACAATAAGATAGTAATCAACATACCCCATACGGTTAATTACTTCAAGTTCGTAATTAAGGCGGTCGGTGTACTTCTTTTCGGGGTGTTCGCCGTAAATTTTGTGCAGACCCGCAAAGCACTTATCCTTAAAATAGGTAAAATGGTCACGGTCGCCTATATCAAACCGCGGCAGTTTTATTTTGCCGAATTCAAAGGAAACCGAGCATCTCTTCGCAATTTTCACGGTGTTTTCCGCCGCGTCGGGACGGTCTGCTGCCAGTGCCGCCATTTCCTCACCCGATTTAAGGTAAAATTCGTTTGTTTTAAACTCAATCGGGTTTTCTTCATTTATTTTACTGCCCGTTTGTATGCACAAAAGCACCTTGTGAGTGAAAAAATCCTCGTGCTTTATATAATGCACGTCGTTGGTTACAACAAGCGGTATGCCTGTTTCGTCCGACATTCTTATAATTTGCGGATTAATTTTTTTCTGCTCGGCAATGCCGTGGTCCTGCAATTCAAGGTAATAATTTCCTCTGCCGAAAAGGCTGTCGTAATAAAGCGCTGCCTGCTTTGCCTTTTCGTATTTTCCCGCAAGCAAAAGCCGCGGTATTTCACCCGCAAGACAGGCGGAAAGCGCAATCAAGCCGCCGCTGTGTTTTTCCAGCAGTTCCTTATCTATGCGGGGTTTTGAGTAAAACCCCTCGGTAAAACCGGCAGACACAAGCTTTATAAGGTTTTTGTAGCCCTCGTTATTCTCGCAAAGCAGAACAAGGTGGTTATACGCGCCCTCCGCTCCCCGTTGTTTTTCAAATCGACTGCCGGGAGCAACGTAGACCTCGCACCCGATTATGGGCTTAACTCCCTTTTTTACAGCATATTTATAAAAATCGATAACGCCGTACATAACGCCGTGATCGGTTATAGCAATGCTTTTTTGTCCAAGCTCCGCCGCGCGGTCTATAAGCTCCTTAATACGGCAGCATCCGTCAAGCAGACTGTATTCGGTATGAACGTGAAGATGTGTAAAATCCATACGCCGCTCCTTATTTTTTAAGCTTTTCGTAAAGGTCGTTAAGCTTTTCAAGCCTGTGGTTAAGCCCCGAAACGGTAAGCGGTTCCCGTGAGAGCCCGCAAAGCTCGCTCAAAGTGGCTTCGGGGTTGTTTTCCCTTAACTCCGCCGCAGACACAAGCTCGCGCGGCAAATTGCAGAGCACGCCGTGCTGCTTTAAATAATCAATGGCGCGACGCTGCCTTATTGACGCTTCAACCGTTTTTGAGATATTCGCGCTGTCGCAATTACTTCTTCGGTTACTGTTATTTTTAACGCTTTTTATAATTTTAGTATCAATAAAATCAAGCGTTCGGTGCGGCGCACCCATAAGGGTAAGCAGGTCCTCAATACAGGCGCTTTCCTTTGTGTAAAGCACAAATCCGCTGCCGCGTGTTGTTTTTTTAAGAAATATTCCGTAGCCGCAAAGCAGTTCGCAAAATTCATCGGCAAGCCTTTCGTTTTTAACCGAAAATTCGGCACGGTACTCCTTTTCGGGGTCGTTTATATTTCCGCAGGACAAAAAAGCGCCCCTTATAAACGCCTGAAAACAGCACTCGCGCGAAAGTATCTCGCTGTTTATCATTCTGTCGGCAATGCCGAAATCGTAAAACGCCAGAATTTTAAGCCTGTCCGCCTCGCTTGTAATTTCCGCTTTGTATGTAGGTCTTTTACTGCCGCCCGCAGTTATTACCGGCTTTATTCCGAAAGCGCCGAAAACAAACGCCGCATATGCGCGCGCCATTTCGGCATTGTTGGTCTGCATTGAAATTCTTTTAAAAGAAAAAGACCTGCCGAAAAGCATAAAACCGTAAACAAGCGGTCGTTTGCAGCATTCGGACGGTCTTACGGCGGCTAACTCATTTTTTAGATCAGCACAAAATGACATAACGCTCAGCCCTTGTAAATATCACGGTGGGTAATGGAGCAGTTATAGTTTTCGCCCCTTAAATGCTCGCCTATAAGCTCCGCAAAGGTTACCGAGCGGTGCTTGCCGCCCGTACAGCCGAAGGATATTATAAGCTGGCTTTTGCCCTCCTTAGCATAAAGCGGAACGGCACAGTCAATAAAGCCTGTGAGGCGTTTTAAAAATTCACGGCTCTCATCGCTTTGCATAACATAATTTCTCACGCTTTCATCAAGCCCTGTTTTTGTTTTAAGGCTTTCAACATAAAACGGGTTGGGCAGACAGCGCACGTCTATAACAATATCCGCCTCCGCGTCCGAACCGTATTTAAAGCCGAACGATTTACACTGTATTTTAAGAACATTGCTTACACTGCCGCAGAAAATGTTTGAAAGCTGAACCTTTAACTGTGCTATTGATATATGGCTTGTATCAACAATGTAATCCGCCATAAAGCGAATGGTCTTAAGCATATCGCGCTCTTTTGCGACAGCCGCCGCAACCGACATATTGCTGCCGTCCGCCAGCGGGTGTTTGCGGCGGTTTTCCTTATAGCGGCGTATAAGAACGTCATCCGCCGCGTCAAGAAACAGAATTTTATAGTTGATACTGTTGTTTTTAAGGCTTGTAAGCACATCCTCTATTTCCGAAAACAGTACTCCGCCGCGCATATCGGTTACAATTGCCATTTTACTGAGCAGATCTCCGCTTCTGGCGGAAAGCTCGACAAACGACGGTATTATGGCGGGCGGAATGTTGTCCACACAGTAAAAGCCTATATCCTCAAGCACATTCGCCGCCTGCGATTTTCCCGCACCCGACATACCCGTTACAATTAAAAGTTCCATTTATTTTCTCCGTTTTCGTCAACAAAAATAACTTCCGGTTCAAGTGTTACACCGTCGCCTTCCCGCACCGCATTACGCACTCGGCTTATGAGTTCCGTAATATCGCGCGAGGAAGCACCGCCCCTGTTTATAATAAATCCGGCGTGCTTTTCGCTTACCTGCGCTCCGCCCACGGTAAGCCCCTTAAGGCCGTTTTTTTCAATAAGCGCACCCGCAAAAAAGCCTTCTGGGCGCTTGAACGTGCTGCCCGCGCTGGGGTATTCAAGCGGCTGTTTATCCCTGCGTCTGCCCATAATTTCCTGCATTTTTTCGGTTATTTCACGACGGTCGCCCTTTTTAAGCGCAAAGGTAACGGAGGTTATAATTTTTCCGCCCTTTTTAAAAACACTGCCGCGGTAGCAAAGCTCCATTTCCGATACATCCAGCGTGCCGATTTCGCCGTTTTCGGTTACATATTCGGCGCTTTTAGCAACGTCGGCGGTTTCTCCGCCGTATGCGCCCGCATTCATATAAAGCGCTCCGCCCGCCGTGCCGGGTATTCCGTAAGCAAATTCAAGCCCTGTAAGACCGTTATCACGCGCCGCGGTACACACCGCCGAAAGCGACGCACCCGCGCCCGCCTTAACGGTTTCTCCGTCTACTGTGATTTTGTTAATGCCGCAGGTGCTTATTACCGCGCCCCTTATACCCTCGTCGCACACAAGCAGGTTAGTTCCGTTGCCCAGAATAAAGCACGGAACACCGTACTCGGCGCAGGCTTTGAGCGCGGTTTTGAGCTGCTCGGCAGAATCGGGGCGCACAAAGACATCCGCTGCGCCGCCGGTTTTAAAGCCGGTATGGCATTTCATAGGCTCGCCTGTTCTAAATGAAATTTCCCGTGCCTTTAAAACGTCCCTGAATCTGTCAAGCTGCATTTGCCTTCTCCTCTTATCTGTATAGATCGCAAAGATATGCCGCGCCTATAATGCCCGCGTCATTCCCGAGCGCCGCCGCTTTTATCTCGGTGGTTTCGGGAATGTTTCTCGCGTAGTTTTCGCCCCTGACCGACGCTCTTAAAGGAACAATAAGCGTGTCGCCCTCTTTGGAAATTCCTCCGCCTATGCAGAGTATTTCCGGCTGGAAAATGTTTATAACGTTGGAAACGCCCACTGCCACAAATTCAATATACCTTGCAACCACGCGTTTTCCCGCCTCGTCGTCCTTTCTCATAGCGTCAAACGCGGTTCTTCCGTTGACCTTGTTTATATCGCCGCCGCAAAGCTCCCACATAACGCTTTTGGGGTATCTTATCATTGCCTGCTTTGTCTGGCGAATAAGCGCCGTAGCGGAAGCGTACGCCTCCCAGCAGCCCTGCCTGCCGCAGGTGCAGACCTCTCCGTCCATATTAATAACCGTGTGACCGAGTTCCGCCCCCGCATAGTTCGAGCCGGAGTAAATTTTGCCGTCTATAATAACTCCGCCGCCGACTCCCGTGCCGAGGGTTATTGCAATAAAGTTTTTTGTTCCCTTGCCCGCGCCCGCAATGTATTCGCCGTATGCCGCGGCGTTTGCGTCGTTCTCAACGTAAAAATCCGTGCCGAGGCGCTCTTTAAGCATTGCGGCTATCGGAACATCGTAAAAATCCAGATTGTTGGCATAGCAGATAACTCCGTTTACGGGGTCGATGGCTCCGGGTGAGCCTACGCCCATAGCATCAATATCCGATATTTTAAGACCCGCGTTTTCAATTGCGGTCTTTGCGGCAAGCGCCATATCGTCGGCAATTTCTTCGGCAGGACGGGGACAGTTTGTTTTAACGCTGCCGGTAGCAACGATTTTATAATTTTCGTCCACCACGCCCGCTACAATGTTTGTTCCGCCAAGGTCAATTCCAAGTTTATACATTTTCTTCACTCCTAATATTTAAAACGGCTTTACCGTTTCGTTTGTGTTGTCCGCAGGTATCTCGTCGGTCATACCAAGGCGGTTAAGCAGGTCCTTTGCGGCGTTGTAGCCGAGTTTCTTCTGCCTGCTGTTCATTGCCGCAACCTCAATAATAACCGCAAGGTTTCTTCCGGGTTTAACCGGTATTGTAAGCGACGGTACGTTAAGCCCCAGTATTTCGGTCGTCTGGTTTTCAAGCCCCATACGGTCGTATACTTTGTTAACATCCCATATTTCAAGATTAATTACAAGATCGATCTTTTCGGTAATCTTAACCGCGCCCGCGCCGAAAATTCGGCTTGCGTTAATAATGCCTATGCCGCGCAGTTCAATAAAATGTCTTATATTGTCGGGTGCCGTTCCCACAAGCGATTTGTTTGAAACGCGGCGTATCTCTACCGCGTCGTCCGCAATAAGGCGGTGACCGCGTTTTATAAGTTCTATTGCCGTCTCACTTTTACCGACGCCGCTTTCGCCGAGCAGCAGTATTCCCTCGCCGTACACCTCGACCAAAACGCCGTGGCGCGTGACCCTGGGTGCTAAGTTCAGATTTAAATATGCAATAAGCGCAGAGGTAAAGTCCGAGGTCGATTCGGGTGTTCTTAAAAGCGGAACACCGTATTCCTCGGCAGTTTTGCGGTAAACCTCACCCACGTCAAGATCACGGCAGATTATTACCGCCGCCGGTTTGTGCGAAAAAAATTCACGCAGGCGGCTTTCCGCCTTTTCGGGTGTGAACCTTAAAATAAAGCTTTCCTCGCTCTTGCCTATTATCTGTATGCGTTTTTCATCAAAAAATTCAAAATACCCCGCCATATGAAGCCCGGGACGGTTGACCTCGGTTGTGGTGATCGAAATTTTGTCAGCCGACTGCGGCATATTAATTGTTTCAAGGGAAAATTCACTTATTATTTTATCCAGAGAAATGGAAAAGTTCGTCCTCAAATCCTACGCCTCCTTTTAAGTACTATAATTTTAACATAACACAATAAGAAAATCAACAGACAGTGTAACAAATAACGTTAAAAGAAAATGGATATTATTTTTTAAAATACCTTGACTTTTAATGTATTGTGATTTATTATATACATATTCTGATAAAAAGGGGAAGGTTTAATGTCTATTACCGGAGATATCATAAGAGAGCATACGGATACGATTATACTTTCGGCGCTTACCGGACACGACAGCTACGGCTATGAAATAAACAAAAAGATAAAGTCGGCGTCGGGCGGCAGGTATGAGCTTAATGAGGCAACACTGTATACCGCGTTCAAACGTCTTGAGGACCGCGGACTGATAAATTCCTACTGGGGAACGGAAGGTTCGGGCGCACGCAGAAAATATTATCACATAACTCCCGAGGGAGCGGACAGCTGCCGTATGCTTGTTGCCGAGTGGGAGACGGCAAAAAAAATTATTGACGCATTAATTCAAACGGAGGGAAACGAAAATGAATGAAAAACTGCGAAAACACATTGATGAGCTTTTTAAAAACGCACCCGTAACCCGCCAGACGGTGGAGATAAAAGAGGAAATACTGCAAAACACTCAGGACCGCTACAACGATCTGCTGGCGGAGGGCAAGAGCGAAGAGTCGGCTTACAACATAGCGGTGGCAGGGATAGGGGACGTTGAACATCTTATTGACAGTATGATAGCGCCGATGTCCTCATCGGGGTACACAAAGGAAGAAATAAGAAAAAATCAAAGCAGACGTTCGCTTTTGTTAGCTGTTTCAATTGCGCTTTACATACTTTGCGTTGTACCTGTTATTATCTGCGACGAACTGGGAATCAATGAGGTTGTGGGCATAGTTTTAATGTTTGTTCTGGCGGCTGTTGCCACCGCAATGATAATCTACCGCAGCGGAATGAAGCTTGAATACAACGTAAGCGATGAAACCGTTGTGGAGGAGTTTAAAAAATGGAATCGTGAAAGCAAGGAAAACAGTTCAATGCTGGGGGCTGTTAACGGCGCAGTCTGGGCGCTTACACTCACGGCATATTTTGTAACAAGCTTTTTAACAGGAGCGTGGTATATCACCTGGCTTATCTTTATAATAGGCGGCGCGGTTTCCGGCATAGTTAAGGCCGTGTTTGATTTAAGGAAATGAGGTGTGCCGAATGAAAAAAACTGCAATTTTAAGAATAATTATATGGTCGTTTACCGCGCTGCTGCTCACCGCAATGCTTGTGTGCGGAATAGTATTTAATCCCCTGTCCTATATCGGCGACGACGACTGGTCGTTCGGGGTAGTCGGCGTTATATACCGTAACGCCGACCTTTACAGCGTAGGCTCGGGAACGGTGACGGACGCTTTTGAGGATATTGAAATAAACTGGGGCAGCGGCAAAATAAATATTGAGGCTTATGACGGCGAAAACACGGTTATAAGCGAAGACAATATTGAAAATGAAAAAAACAGACTGCGCTGGCGTGTGGAGGACGGAGTTTTAAAAATTCATCACATTGCCGCGGGGTACCGTTACGGCTTTTCAAGAATACCGAAAAAGGATCTTACGGTTAAAATTCCGTTTGGCACGGCAGTCGGCTTAAAAGAGCTTTCAACCGATTCAACCTCCGCAGATGTGGTTATAAGCGGCATAACCGCTAGTGAAAAAATAAAGCTGAACACCGTAAGCGGAGAAGTAAATCTAAAGGGAATCCGCACCGCAAAGCTGGAAATTGATACCACAAGTGGCAACGTGACAGTCGACGGTGAATTTTCCGAGATTGAAAGCGAAAGCGTTTCGAGCGACATAAGTATAGTATCCGCCACACCGCTTAAGAAGTTAAGCTGCGACAGCACAAGCGGTAATATAACGCTTTTCTTGCCCGAAAGCGGCGGATTTGCCCTTAAAACCGATACGGTAAGCGGAGATATAAACTGCGAATTTCTCACCGCCTCGTCAAAAAAGGACCGCCGCGTTTACGGCGACGGCTCGGGGGATTTTAAAATTGACACCGTAAGCGGGGATATAACCGTTAAAAAATACCGCAAGCAGTAATGCGTCGGTTAAAGTAAAGCAATAACCATCCGTTAAAAACCAATCCGCCCGAAGTTGCATTTGCGACTTCGGGCGGATTATGCTTTATCTAGGCAAGCGGGAATAATCCGAATCCGTTTTTTGAGTGCGGATTTCTCGCATTGCCTAATCTTCAAATACGTTTTCGGATTCTTCCTCGCTGTTTTCGCCGTTTTCCGTTTCGGGTTTTTTCTTTTCCTCAATCTCAATTCCGAGGTCGCGGCGTTTTTCAATGTCCTCGTCGGGGTGTTCAAGGTAGTACGGGTCGATTATATACTTCTTAACGGAGGGGAAAACGCAGTACTGCACAAGCAAAAATCTGAACGATGGGAACAAAAGGATATACAGCAGAATTTCAAACGTCAGCACCGGCAGGAAATAAGCCTGCAGCAAGAACAAAAGTCCGATGTTTACACCGTAAACCAGCAGAACAGAGAAAAAGCACAGAAGATTCAGTTTCATATTTATGAAAACAAACTTAAAACTGTTCTTATAAACCTGCTTTAGGGAAAATTTGAAGGTTATAATAAGCGTCCATATAAAGTAGTTCATGACAGTGAAAATAAACAACATGCACAGGGCTATTCCTGTTCCTACGGACGCCATAACCCCTTTTGCGGAAAAGTAAAAAAAGGAGATGTCAAAAAACAGAACAACGTACACGACAGTGTTTATAATGCCCGCCGCAAGCGCCTGCTTCCAGTTCTTTTTCACTGTATCAAAAAAGTCGCTCACGCCGAAGGAGTGCTTGTCCCTTGCTATGTTGCGCGTAACGTTTGTAAGCCCCGCACAGGCAAGCCCCGATGTCAGCACCGGCAGGCTTAAAAGCGCATAAACCAGATTTATGGGAATAAACTTCCAAAAATTGCGGAAGAAGGTTTCAAAAAACACGATAAACGTTTTTTTCTTGGGCGCGTTTTTGGAAATGCCCGGACCTTCCTTTTCATAATTAAACAAACCGAAAAAGCCTGCCATTTAATTTTTTCCCCCGTTCTTTTTCTTGTAAATAAGTCTTTCGCTTACGGAATAATTGTTAAAGCCCAGCAGGTATGCCGCGCAGGATATTGCGGGAATTAAAAGCGGCAGAACAAGCAAAAGCAGATACCGTCCCACGCTCAGTTCCGAAACGGTTTTCGCGCTGCTTGTGATAAGCTCGGTCAACGAATAAAGGCCGGCATTCAACAACTTGTATAAAACGGTGGGGAACGAAGGAGAAATAAGGGTGAGCAGCAGAATAACATATATGGGTGTAACAGCCGCAAGCCCTATTTTAAGCCCTTTAAGCCTGTCCTCCTTTTTGTGCTTGAACTTAACAAGGTTACTGTCCTTTGTGCCTAATTGCCACATACCCGGGTATACAAAGGATATTAAAATCAAAACACAAAAAATCTGCGAAACAACAAGAAAGACTGTTTCCCCTTTTCCCGAAAGTGTGCTTCTTACAGAGCTCTCGGTAATTTTGTATCCCTTATCCTCATATTCCTGTTTTTTAAGGTCGTCGCCGTCGTCATAATAATATGTATAGAGTTCTTCCGTAGTGCTGCTGTCGCCCAAGGTGCCGTAAGCCTTGTAGCCTATGTTTTTTGTGAACGCCGCCGTGGCAAGCACACTGAACGACATAACCACGAAAAAGCACATAATGTTAACAATAATCGTTCTTAAAAACAGCTTTGCGCCGTTTTGCAATATTTCCTTCATATCAACACTCCGATAATGTATATATTCTTCATTATAACCCAAATAAAAAACAAATGCAAGAAAGATATAAGCCTTCCCGCACTTGTTTAAAATTTTTTTACAATATTAATATCAGCAAAACCGCCGCAACGGCAAGACCCAGCCCCGCAACTATAAGATTGCGAATGAGCCTTTTTCTGCGTATGCGGCTTCTCAGCGACTGCCTGCGCGCGGTTTCATCATAATTAAAGGAAAACCCGCTTGCCGCCTTTTTAAGCTGTTTTGCAGAAAGATTGCCGTACTCCGGCGTTACATAAAACACAATCTTCTCGAACAGCTTACTGCCGGTGTTGTTAACAACTATAACCGTTTTGCTTACGCCTTTAACCATAACTAAAACCTTTCCTTTCCGGTACTCGGTTTTAATATTGGCGGAAAACGGAAAATTTATTCAGTTTTCATTCTTAACAGCGCGCCCGGCTTAACGGGTCTTGAAAACGGTATTTTAATTTTCATCATGGGCCTGGGGGCGTCGTCTATCGGGTTGCCTTCGCCGTCAAAAAGCTCGGTCGCGGTTATTAAGAACGGCTTGGCTTTGGGTTCAAGGCAGTCAAGCGTCTGCCCCTTGAAAAACTTGTTTTTAAGCACCGCGGTTATGCAGCCGTCCTCGTAGCCGTCAACAATTGCGGCAACCGAATAATCCCTTATATACCCCGCGTCCTTATAAGTCTGCGCGTTTTCGGGTCTGCCGAAGTAAAATCCCGTGGAATAGGTGCGGTGGCTTATCTTGTTTAGTTCGTCCGTTACCCAATCGGGACAGCCACCCCACGCACCCGCGGTTTTAAGGCTGTCAAGCGCGCCGCGGTAGGCGTTGGCGGTAACTGCAACATAGTAATGTGATTTTGCCCTGCCCTCAATTTTAATGCTGTCAATGCCGCTTTGCGCCATTTCATAAAGATGCTCCGCCATACAAAGGTCGTTTGCGTTTAAAATGTATGTTCCTTTGTCGGTTTCGGTGATATCAAAATGCTGTCCGGGGCGCTTTTCCTCTGTAAGCGAGTAACTCCAGCGGCAGGGCTGGGCGCAGTCGCCGCGGTTGGCGTCGCGTCCGGTCATATAGCTTGACAACAGACATCTTGCGGAAAACGAAACGCACATAGCGCCGTGCGCGAATGCCTCAAGCTCAAGTTCTTTCGGGGTTTTATCTCTTATTTGTGCAATCTCGGCAAGCGAAAGCTCGCGCGCCAGCACAACACGCGCGGCGCCCATATTGTAGAATGCGTTTGCCGTTTCGTAGTTGCATATGCCCGACTGCACCGAAACGTGCAGTTCCGCATTCGGGGCATATTTTTTGACAAGTGCCAGTGTTCCGATGTCGGCGGCTATAACCGCGTCCGCTCCCGCATCGTTTACAAGCTCCAAAAATCCGGGCAGGCGGGGTATTTCGTCATTGTGGGGAATAACATTGCAGGCAACGTGAACCTTAACGCCGTGTTCGTGGGCATATTTGATGCCTTTTCTTAAATCTTCCTCCCCGAAGTTAGAAGCCGCCGTACGCATACCGAACTCTTCCCCGGCAAGGTACACCGCGTCAGCGCCGTAGTCAACCGCCGCTTTAAGCCGCGTAAGGTCGCCCGCGGGGCATAAAAGCTCGGGAATTTTATCTGTCGCCAATCCAGTTGTTCTCCTTTTTAAGACGGCTTATCGTGGCGTTATGCTCGTTAAGCGTTTTGTTGTAGTAAAATTTCATCTTAGCGTCGGTTACAAAGTAGTAGTATCCGTCAAGCGTTTTTGAAGGCTCAACAGCCGCTTTTATTGAGTTAAAGCTGGGCGAGCAAAGGGGTCCCGGCGGCAGGCCGTCCGACTTATAAGTGTCGTATTTACCAGAGCCGTAGGGGTATTTCTGCGTGGGGGACGACTGCAATTTCGGGTATTCCGCCTTGTTGTTAAGCCTGTTTAAGAACACTGCCGCAACGTTTGCCATTTCATCGGGCGCGCCGCCTGCCTCAAGTTCCACAAGCGAAGAAAGCGTCATTGTTTCGTGGAAAGTGTAACCGCTCTCGCCGATTTCGGACCTTAGCGCCGAGGTAAGCTTGCCGTCAAGCGTTTTAAGCATTTTATCAACCGCCAAATGCGCGCACTCGGCAGATTCGTACGAATAAAAGTCGTATGTTTCGGGGAACAGGTAGCCTTCAAGACGGTAGTAGACCTTTTCGGACGGAATCGATTTTATAAAATCATAATCAAATTCGCCGTGCTGTACTTCCTCGATAAAATCGGACTTTTTGCAAACGCCCTTTTCCTCAAGAATTTTCGCAATATCGTCAACCGTGGACATTTCGGGTATTGTAACCCTGACGCTTTCGGCGGTTGAGCCTTCCTTGATAAGCATTTGGGAAAGCGCCTCGTAGCCCGCCTCGTTGTTAAAGGTGTAAACGCCGTATTTAAACTGGCTGTCATAATGCTTAAGCTTTGCGTATACTCTGAAGAGCGACGGTATTTTCACCGCGCCGCATTCCTTAAGCTGTTTTGCGATTTTTGCGGTTGAGGTGCCTGGGTCTATTTCCATAACGCAGTCCACACCTCTGCCGAAGCCTATTCCCATATAATCCGCTCCGGCATATATAAGCCCGAACGCCAGACCTACCGATACTATCACAATGCTGAGTATCCAAATAAGTGTTTTAACCATACTCCTGCCGCCCGAATGTTTGGTTCTTCCGCTTTTTTGCGGTGCGCTCTGCGGCGGTTCTTCGCTTATTTCAAAACCTTTTCCGATAACAAAATCGTCATTTTCCCCGTTTTGGGGATTTTCCGTAAAATTATTTTCGTCCATAGCGTTCTCTCCGTTATTTTAATTTTCCGTAAATCATATCTTCCGCAAGGCGTTCCGCCGCCGCTTCGTCCCCCGTAAGGGCGGCAAGCAGGCAGAAACCGAACTGAAACGCCGTTCCCGCACCGCGAGAGGTTATAATATTCCCATCCCTTACAACCGGCTCTTTTAGGACCTCGGCACCGATAAGCTCATTTTCAAATCCGGGAAAGCAAGTTGCCCTTTTGCCCCTTAAAAGTCCCAGACCCCCGAGCACAGAGGGCGCCGCGCAAATAGCAGCGGTTAAAAGCCCCCTGCCGTTTGCGTATTCCAAAAATTCTTTAACGCGGGCGCTGTTTTTAAGGTTAAGCGTTCCGGGCATACCGCCGGGAAGAACTACCGCGCAAAGACCGTCTGTACAGGCGCTGTCAGCGGTTATATCGCACACAACGGGTATGCTGTGTGCTCCTGTTACGGTTCTGCCCGTAACGCCCACCGTCTTAACGTCAATTCCGCCGCGGCGCAGAATATCAACGGGTATTAACGCCTCACATTCCTCGAAGCCGTCAGCCAAAAAAACATAAACCATAATAAAGCTACCTTTCGTACAGTTTTAAAACAGAATTCAGTATATCCTCCGATATCTGTTCCACGGTTCTGGGCTCTCCGTTTTCGGCGCAGGAAACGGTTTCCCAACCCGAATACCGTGCCGTAAACAGCGCCGCTCTGCGGCATCTTTCAAGGTATTCGGTATCGCTTTCGTGAATGTCCTTTTTCCCGCCGGCGGTGCTGTAACGCCTGTCCAGCAGTTTTTGCGATACCTCAACCGGCATATCAAGAAATATCACCTTGTCGGGTGCGGGAATACCTATTTTGTTATATTCAAAATCATAAAGCCAGTCAAGAAAACCCGTCCATTCGTCCTCATTTAGCTTTGACGCCTGATGAACGGCGTTTGATGTGGTGTACCTGCCCGAGATAACAGTTCCGCCGCCGCCGTAAAAGCCGCCCCATACCGTTTTGTAGGAGGCATACCTGTCAACCGTGTAAAAGGCAGACGCTGCGTAGGCATTAACGTCCGACGGGTGCGTGCCGAACCTGCCCGAAAGATACATTTTAACAAGCGCGCTCGACTCGCTTTCATAATCGGGGAAAGAAACGGTCATACAATCAATGCCGTTCTTCTTAAGTCCCTTGGGCAAAAGCTCCAGCTGGGTGGATTTTCCGCTGCCGTCAAGTCCCTCAATAACAACAAGCTTACCCATTTTCTTTAAGCCTCTTATAGTATTCTCTAACCTCGTCGGGCTTTCCGCAGGACATTTTTCCCTCGCTGCAGCCTCCGCGCAGGCAGGCAGGTCCGCAGTTTTTGAAAAGCTCGGGCGCTGCGGCGGATACCAGTGCCAGCATCTGATCGGCAACAGCTCTTATTTCCCACTGAGCCCTGCGGCAGCAGCGTATTTTAAAGAAGTTTTTAAGCGAGCGGGCATTCATCGTCATAACCATCTGAGTTTCGCAGGCGTTGGGCAAAACAAAGCGCGCGTCCTCAATTGCCTTTTTCTCGGCAAGTCGGTTGGCGGTTTTTTCGTCCTTGCCGTCAGCCAAGAAGGCTTTTATGTGCTTTTCTTTAAGAATTGCGGTTATTTCATCGTATTTTTTTTGATCCTCAGCCATTATTTCGTCATAAAGGCGTTTTGCCTCCGGCACGTCTGCAATTTCGGGGGGAGTGACATAGCCGAAGCTGCCCTCCCTAACATAGCGCTGACTCTTCACCGAAAACGACGCTATTCTGTGACGGGTTATCTGTGCCAAAAGCGAACGTGAAACGCCCTCAATGCCAAATGTAAAGCTGGCGTGTTCAATGGGGCTTTCGTGCCCTATTTCCGAAAGCATTTCAACAAATGCCGCTGCCTTTTCGTCGGTAAGGCTTTCATTAAGCCCGGTTATATCCGAACTGCTGTAACAAAGCTTTGCCGCCGCCGCAACGGTATGCTCGGGGTTTGGCGTATATGCAAGTAAAAAAACTTTTGCCGACATTTTTTATTTCTCCGTTCCGCCGCAACAAAAGCGGCTTTATTAACACAAAACCATTATAACAAAAATAATTATTATATTCAATCATATTTTAAAAAATGTATATTTTAATTGACTTTGCGGCCTTTCGGTAATATAATCATAACAATACAAAAAGAAAAGGAGTAGGGAGATTAAAATGGCTTATTATTTCAGTGAAGTATCTCACACTTTTAACGAGTACCTGTTGGTTCCGGGTTACTCTTCTGCCGACTGCATACCCGCAAACGTCAGTCTTAAAACGCCGCTTGTTAAATTTAAAAAGGGTGAAGAATCGGCTATTACAATGAACATTCCGCTCACGTCCGCCATAATGCAGTCTGTTTCGGGGGACAGGCTTGCCGTTGCGCTTGCACGCGAAGGCGGCGTTTCCTTTATATACGGCTCGCAGTCCGTTGAGGATGAGGCGGCAATGGTTGAAAAAGCCAAAAGCTACAAAGCGGGCTTTGTTGTGAGCGAATCGAACGTCACGCCGGACAGCACACTTGCCGATATACTGAGTCTTAAGGCAAGAAACGGTCATTCAACCGCCGCGGTTACGGACGACGGAACGGCAAACGGCAGGCTTTTGGGCATTGTTACAAGCCGTGATTACAGGGTAAGCCGTATGTCGCCCGATACAAAGGTTAAGGATTTTATGACTCCGCTCGCACACCTTGTTACCGGCGCGGAGGATACCACGCTTAAACAGGCAAACGATATTATTTGGGACAATAAGCTTAATTCACTGCCTATTGTAGACGGCGAGGGCAGACTTAAATATTTCGTTTTCCGCAAGGATTACGACGCCCACAAGGAAAACCCCAACGAATTGCTTGACAGCCAGAAGCGTTATGTTGTCGGCGCGGGCATTAACACAAGGGATTATGAAGAGCGCGTTCCCGCGCTTATTAAGGCAGGCGCGGACGTGCTGTGCATAGACTCGTCCGAAGGATTCAGCGAATGGCAGGCAAGAACCCTTAAGTTTATCCGTGAAAAATACGGAGATACGGTTAAAGTGGGCGCCGGAAACGTTGTTGACCGTGAAGGATTTTTGTTCCTTGCAAATGCGGGCGCCGATTTTATAAAGGTTGGCATAGGCGGCGGCTCTATTTGCATAACCCGTGAAACAAAGGGTATAGGCAGAGGTCAGGCAACCGCACTTATTGAGGTTTGCGCCGCGCGTGACGAATATTTTAAGGAAACGGGAATTTACGTGCCCGTTTGCTCGGACGGCGGCATTGTTCACGACCACCATATGACCCTGGCGCTTGCAATGGGAGCGGACTTTATGATGCTTGGACGCTATTTTGCCCGCTTTGACGAAAGCCCCACAAACCGCATAACCATTAACGGCAACTACTACAAAGAGTACTGGGGTGAGGGCTCCAACCGCGCGAGGAACTGGCAGCGCTACGATCTCGGCGGAGATAAAAAGCTTTCGTTTGAAGAGGGCGTTGACTCCTATGTTCCGTATGCGGGCAGTCTTAAGGACAACGTTAACCTTTCGCTTTCAAAGGTGAGGTCCACAATGTGCAACTGCGGCGCACTTACAATACCCGAGCTTCAAGAAAAAGCAAAGCTGACGTTGGTTTCCGCCACCAGCATTATAGAAGGCGGCGCGCACGACGTTATACAAAAGGACACCTCGTCGGGCGTGTTAAAATAATCCGTAAGAATAAAAGGCTGTCGCGTTAAGGCATTCTGCACATAGCCCGCTTGGGGTGAAAGTTATTCGATAACTTTTTCTGCTTGTGCAATTTTGTCTTAGGCAAGCGGGAATACTGCCGTATTTCAAGTTTTGAGGCAATGTATTATGCAAAATTTTGTTTCGTAGACGTGACAGGTTTGAGTCCTGTCACACTAACACGACAGCCCTGTTTTTTTAATCGGTTTCGGCGTCACCGGCGCTCATCAGCCCTAAAATATCCGATAACAAACGGTTATCCGGCAATTTAACGGGCAATTTGCCCGAAAAAGGAATTTTGCCGCAAATTGCCTGAACCACCGCTCTTTGCGAACCCGGTGTATCGGAGTATGCGGCTATTGCCGCCGGCACGGTTTCAAAATGAATACTCAGAAGATACGGTGAACCCAGTGCCACGGCGATTACCCCCACAGTTCTTTTTGTTCACTGCAAACATCGGTGAACAACCGTTTCCTCGCCGTTTTAAAACCGTTGTTCAGCTTTTCATTTTTCGCAATTTCCTCAAGACATGTTTTCAAAGCCGAGCAGTACCTAACATCATCAATTCCGTAAAACCCGAGAGCAATTTTTAATTCTTTATCTATCATTCCGTCACACCGTACATATTATCAGTATGACACCAGTATAAAAGTACGGATTTTTTCTGTCAATACACAAAACAACGAAAAGAAAACGATTGTCGGATATTTTGTGAAAAAAATTATGCGACCCCGCCGCTCTTACGAAAAGACGTCGGGGTCGCATTATTTTTAATACTCAGTTTTCGCTGTAAATAACCGTTATATCCGGGTGAAGCTGCAATATGGAGGCGGGTATTTCGGGGGTTATAGGCCCGTAAAACGCTTTTCCCAATATATCGCGCTTTGCCTTTCCGTTTGCGATAAGCAATATTTTCTTTGCCTGCATAATTGAAACCATACCCATTGTAACAGCCTGCTTGGGAACGTCGTTTTCGTCCTCAAAGAAGCGGGAATTTGCCTTTATTGTGCTTTCGTGCAGGTCTACAACGTGGGTGCTTTTAACAAAGTACTTATCCGGTTCGTTAAAGCCTATATGACCGTCCAGTCCTATTCCGAGAAGCTGCAGATCAATACCGCCGAGCTGTTCAATATGTTCGTCGTAACGTTTGCACTCGTCTGCAAGGCAAGCGGCACAGCCGTTAGGAACAAAGGTGTTGTTGATACTGATGTTTATATGCTCAAAGAAATTGTGGTTCATAAAATAACGGTAGCTTTGGTCGTTCTTGCCGTCCAGCCCCACATATTCGTCAAGATTAACGGTGGTAACGCCGCTGAAATCAATATCGCCCTTGCCGTACCACTCAATAAGCTGTTTGTATGTGCCGAGAGGTGAAGAGCCCGTTGCAAGACCCAGAACACAGTCCGGCTTTATTATTACCTGCGCCGAAATAATGTTTGCCGCATGACGGCTCATTTTTTCGTATGAATCAACAGTAATAAATTTCATAGTATATCATATCCCCTCGTAAAGTCCCTCGTCAGCCATTTTATTAAGTGCGGCGGAAACCGTTTCCTTATCCTCTTTATATGTAACGCCGTACCATTTATCCTCCGCAATAAGCATTTTTACACGTTTTTCTCCGCTCTCGATAAGCTCGGTTACAACGCTCGGCAGATAATACTCCACTTTCGGCACGTTTATTTTTTCTTCCAGAAATTTTTTAAAGCCCCGTTCAATATGACCGAAAAGGTCGGGAGTAAATCCCCACAAATTCATTGAAACCACCGTATCGGGTGCAAGAGCCGTCCAGGTCTTGCCGTCGTCCTCGGTATATTTGCAATCGACAATTTTGGTGCGCTCGGTAACGCTTTTAAGTATGCCGTTTTCCGTTTCGCACACTCCGCGTGAAACATAGCCGTTATCGGTAAGCGTATTAACAAGGCGGAAACCCACCATACAGTAGTCATCGGTATTATTTTTTAAAAATTCCGCTATTTTCGCAAATGCTGTCTTGCCGTAATAATCATCGGCATTGATAACGGCAAACGGTCCATTCACAACATCTTTGCAGCAAAGCACCGCCTGCGCCGTTCCCCAAGGCTTTTCGCGGTCGGCAGGGCAGGTAAAGCCCTCGGGCAGACTGTCGGTTTCCTGAAAAACATATTCGGTTTTAACCATTTTTTCAATGCGTTTTTCGGTAACAGCGCGAAAATCCTTTTCAATGGCGTGCTTTATAACAAAAACAACCTTGTTAAATCCCGCCTTGACGGCGTCATAAACAGAATATTCAAGCAGAATTTCGCCGTTTCTCCCGATAGGCGCTATCTGCTTAAGCCCGCCGAAGCGGCTCCCCATTCCTGCCGCCATTACCACAAGTGTCAGATCATTTTTCATTTTAATGCCTTCTTTAAATCATAATATATTTTTAAGTTCATAAAGAGAACTTATTTCAAATTTACAGCTGTATTTTCCCTTTTTGTGCGCGGGGTTGAACCAGCAGGCGTCAATTCCCGCATTAAGCGCGCCCAGTATATCCGAACTTTGGCTGTCCCCCACAATAAGCATCTTCGATTTATCCTTTTCGTGAATATTTGAAATTACATAATCGTAATACGCCTTTTCGGGCTTCTGAGCTCCCGCGTCCTCGGAAACAAACACACCCTCAAAATACGGTTTTAAGCCCGAGCCTTCAATTCTTTTGTACTGGGTCTTTGAAAGCCCGTTTGTCGCGGCGTAGAGCCTGTAACCCTTGTCCTTAAGGTAATCAAGAACATCAAACGTACCCTCAACCGTAAAAAAACCGTTTGCAAGCTCGCCGCAGTATTCGGCGGAAACCTCCTGTGACTCTATTTGGGCCCCTATGCGCTCTGCCAGAGCGTCAAATCTTCCCGTGTAGATGGCATTTTTGGGTATTTCACCGCGTTCAAAGCGCTCCCAATAGCTTTGGTTTATTGCAGAATACAGTTTAACGGTTGCTTCGTCGTGCGGCAGAGAGTGCCTTTCAAGCACCAGCGCCACGGCGCGCGCTTCGGCTTTTTTAAAGTCAAGCAAAGTATCGTCCAGATCCAAAAGCAGTGATGTGTATTTCATTACAGTGTTTTGCAAAGCTCCTTTAAATACGCCTTAAGCTGTTCCTTAATTTCGGGGTGATTTAAGCCAACCTCAATATTAGCCTTTAAAATGCCGAATTTGTTACCCATATCGTAACGCGTACCGCTGAAATCCACGCCTACCATACCGTATTTAAGCGCGAGGGTACGCATAGCGTCGGTCAGCTGAAGTTCGCCCCCCACACCCAGCGGCGTGTTTTCAAGTATTGCGAATATCTCGTTATCAAGCACGCATCTGCCGAGTATGGAATAGTTTGAAAACTTAGTGTCAAGGCTCGGCTTTTCAATCATATCGCTTACCGCGTAATGCGTTTTGTCCATTTTTTCAACCTTAAGCGAGCTGTATTTAACGATAAATTCGTCCGTAACCTCTTTTATTCCGACAACGCTTTTGCCGTATTTTTCATAAGCCGCGCAAAGCTCGCCGATGGCGGGCGATTCGCCCACAATTACATCATCGCCGTACAACACGGCAAACGGCTCCGAACCGACAAATTCCTTTGCGCGCAGAACCGCGTCGCCGAGTCCCCTTGTTTCCTTTTGACGGATATAATAAATATTCGCAAGGTTCGCAACCCTGTCAAGTGTTTCAAGCATCGCGGTGTTGCCGCGCTTTTTAAGCATTTCCTCAAGTTCTATGGAATGGTCAAAATGATCCTCGATAACGCCCTTGCCGCGGTTTGTGATAATAAGAATATCGGTTATACCGGCATTTACCGCTTCCTCAACAATATACTGTATCGCCGGTTTGTCAACTATCGGCAGCATTTCCTTGGGAAGCGCCTTTGAAGCCGGAAGCACGCGTGTTCCGAGCCCTGCCGCGGGGATTATCGCCTTTTTGATTTTCATATTGTCTTTTCCGCCTTTACAATTAAATTATTATGTGTTTCACTAAATATACGCAGACAAAATTTCGGCTGCAAACGCCGATATACGAACAACGGCAACAATAAGCAGTATTCCCATTGCGAGCATACCGCCCGAAACTCCGCCTTTTGCGGAAAGACCTATGCGGTAGTAACGGTTGTCGTTTGCCGAGGCACAGTAATTCCTTACCGATCTTATGCAATGTTCCTTGTATGAGTATGTCCCGAAAAGCCCTGTAATCACCGCGGCGGCAATCTCCGCAATGCCCTCGATACTGCCGCCTATCAGCGAACGCACAAGCATACCGGGATTTGCACCGGCAATCAGGTCTGCCAAAGAGTACCACCCGCCGATTAAAAACGTTTCTACCGCGTTGTCTATAAATTCGGAGTCCATACCCACAGTCAGCACCGAAGATAAAAGCGTGACAGCCGCGCCGATTACCGAAAGAACGGCGGCTGTTTTATACATTTTTCTGTAATAAAACCACAGCGCCGCGCCCATAGGTCCTAACAAAAAACCGAGAACAGCCGCAGGCCAGCACCATGACGTTTTTGTGCCGGAATACTCCATTTTAATAAATTTCGGAATATAATCCGTGGCTTTTTTGCCCACATACACCGCAATATCGTCCCCCAGGACGCCCTTAAAGCTGAACTGCGAATACATTGAATACGGATTGTAGGACGAGTTGCCGCCCGTATTTTCACCGCCCGCACCGACGGAATATCCGCCGCCCGACGGGGTTTTCGCTGTCGAACCGACGCCTGTTGCCGCGGCGGTTTCGGGTTTCGGCTCAGGGGTTTGCTTTACCGTGTCCGTCAGCAAAGTACCGCAGTTTTTACAGTAGATATAATCCTTTTCGTTTTCCGTTTTGCACTCGGGGCATATTTTTTTATCCATAACGCCGTCCCCTTTTAAGATTTATAAGGTCTGTATAACTCCCGATGTATCCGCCGTAAAGCGAATGTCGCTGAATTTCTCGCTTAACAGCTTTTTAAGCGGCAGAACAACGGTGTTTTCGGTTTCAAAGTGACCGCCGTCAAGCACCGTTATACCGAGATATTCCGCGTCAATAAAAATATTATGCTTAACATCCGCGGTTATGAGTGCCTCACAGCCGCATTTTTTTACCTCGTACAAATAATTTCCGCCGCTGCCCGAACAAACAAGCACATTTTCAATCCTTTTGCCGCCTTTATTAAAACGCACCCTGCCGCCGAGGCATTTGCCTATATGTGAGGCAAGCTCGCACGGCGCAAGGGATGAGGGCAGTTCGCCTTTGTTTAAAACAAATCCGTCCTCTGCCGCCGTTTTTTGCACGTTTAGAAGTCCCAGAGCATCACACAGCGAATCATTAACGCCGCCTGTACCCACGTCCATATTCGTATGCATTGATATAACCGATATTCCGCGGTTAAGGAGCGTGAAAACAGGCGAGCCCGCAAGAACGTTTTTTATCTCGCCGAATATAACGGGGTGATGCGTTATAATGAGGTTACAGCCGTTTTCCTCAGCCTTTTCCACAGCCGACGGAGTGCAGTCAAGCGCAATTACCGCTCCCGTGACCCGGGCGGCGGGGTCGCCCGTCAGGATACCCACATTATCAAAGTCACACGCAGTATCCGTTGGGAATTTTTCGTTTAAAAAATCGAATATATCCTTAACGGTCATAAAATCAGCCTTTTTTTACAAACGAATCCTTAAGCGCAACGGTGCGGTTAAAAACAATGTGCTCCGTCGTGCTGTCCGTATCAACGCAGAAGTAGCCCTGACGCATAAACTGGAACGTATCGCCCGGCTTAACGCCGCAAAGCGATTTATCAAGCTTGCAGCCGTTTAAAATTTTAAGCGAATCGGGATTAAGGTTTTCCGCAAAGGAGGAAACGCCCTCTTCATCACTGGGGTTGGGAACGTTGAACAGGCGGTCATAAAGCCTTACCTCGGCGTCAATGCAGTTGCCGGCATCAACCCAATGGAGCGTTCCCTTTACCTTTCTGCCGTCCGGCGTATCTCCGCCGTAGCTTTCGGGGTCATATGTGCAGTGAACAACGGTTATATTGCCGTCTTCATCCGTTTCGTGGGAGGCGTATTTAATATAATAAGCGCCTTTAAGGCGAACCTCTTTTTCGGGGCAGAGCCTGAAATATTTTCCGGGCGGGTTCAGCATAAAGTCGTCCCGCTCAATATATATCTCCCTTGAAAACGTAACCGAGCGCTTGCCTTTTTCGGGCTTTGAAGGGTTGACCTCAACGGATATTTCTTCAGTCTTGTTTTCGGGGTAATTATCTATTACAACCTTAAGCGGGTGCAGAACCGCCATGGCGCGGTCGGCATTTTCGTTAAGGTTATCACGCACGCAGGATTCAAGCAGCGCATAATCGATAACGCTGTATGCCTTTGAAACGCCTATTTTATCAACAAACGTGCGCACCGCCTCCGCGGGATAACCGCGGCGGCGTATTCCGCAGATGGTCGCCATTCTCGGGTCGTCCCAGCCGCTTACAAGGCCGTCGTTTACAAGCTTTAAACACTTGCGTTTACTGGTTAACGTGTAGTTTACGTTCATACGCGCAAACTCTATCTGGCGCGGGGGGTTAGGTATTTCAAGCGCCTCAAGCACCCAGTTGTAAAGCGGACGGTGGTTTTCAAACTCAAGCGAGCAAAGCGAATGTGTAACACCCTCCTTGGCATCGCTGAGCGGATGTGCAAAATCATACATCGGGTAGACGCACCATTTATCGCCCGTGCGGTGGTGATGCGCCTTCATTATGCGGTATATGACCGGGTCGCGCATATTAAGATTCGGTGATGACATATCTATTTTTGCGCGAAGAACCATAGCGCCGTTGTCAAACTCGCCCGCCGTCATACGTCTGAACAGGTCGCGCGTTTCCGCCACGGGCCTGTCGCGGTAAGGGCTGTTAACTCCGGGTTCGGTAAGCGTGCCGCGCATTTCCCTTATTTCGTCAGCACTGCTCTCATCCACATAGGCAAGCCCCTTATCGATAAGCTTAAGCGCACACTCGTAAAGAAAATCAAAATAATCCGAGGCATAATAAACATTGTCCCAGTGAAAGCCGAGCCACTTTATGTCTTCCTCTATTGCGTCAACATACTCGGTGTCCTCTTTTACGGGGTTTGTATCGTCAAGCCGCAGATTGCACACACCGCCGTATTTTTCGGCGGTTGCAAAGTCAATGCAAATGGCCTTTGCATGACCTATGTGAAGGTAGCCGTTAGGCTCGGGCGGAAAGCGCGTCTGAACGTGGTTATACACGCCTTCCTTTAAATCTTCGTCAATAAAATCAAGAATAAAATTTGAGGGAGCGGCGGCGCTCTCCTCCTTTTTAATTTCTTCCGACACGGTAGTTTTCTCCTTTGTTATAACGTATTAATTGCCGTATCAATCCGTTTGATACAGGTATCATACCCCAAAGCCCGCATTATGCTGCAAAGGTCGGGAGTGTTGCGCCTGCCGGTTATTGCTATACGCAAAACGGTGCTTAAATCGCCGGCGTGACCCTTGTATTTTTCGGGTTCCGCCTTGTAAAGCTTTGTTTCAGCCGCAAAACCGATCTCGGGCGCTATTGCTTTTATTCTTTCAAACCATTGCTGTCGGTCATCGGAAGCGTTATAAACTGTTTTGTATTTTTCAAGAAACGCCTTTGCGTCCGCCGGGGCGATATTCTCGGGCATTTCAAGGTCATTTGTATAAAGCTCATCAAAAAAGTAAGAGAAATAGCTTTCGGCATCATTCCATTTGGCTATATCCTTTCTGGGCTTTGCAACATCGCGGTCAATTGAAATCATTGCCTTTGAATAATCGGTATCCTTCGCAAGCAGGTTGTAAAATTCGCCGTCAAATTCCTTTGCCCACGCGCTGAGCCTTTTAAAAGCCTCACTGCCCGAAAGGCGCGAAATGCAGGTCTTGCTAACGTCGTTCAACTTGTCCCGGTCAAAAAGCGCGCCCGAAACGCTCATTTTCTTAAGGTTGAACTTAAAATCTTTGTAAGATTTTTCGGGGTTTGCGCGGCGCCAGTCCTCAAAATCCGAGGCGGCAACCGTCATAAGATATTCAATAACGCTCTCTGCGTCATAACCCTGTTCGGCAAAAAAGTGAACCGCCGCCTCGGGGTCTTTGCGCTTTGAAATTTTGCGCTTTGCGCCCCCGTCCAGCTTCATTATGGGTGAAATATGACCGTATTTCGGCGGCTTAAAGCCCAAAAGCTTAAACAGCTGAATGTGCTTCGGTACCGAGGATATCCATTCATCGCCGCGCAGAACATGGGTGGTGCGCATAAGGTGGTCGTCCACAGCGTGTGCAAAATGGTAGGTAGGAATGCCGTCCGATTTTAAAATTACAAAATCCTCGTCGTTCTCCGGCATTTCGATTTTGCCCTTAATGCAGTCCTCAAACACAATTTTGTTTTCCTCACTGCCCGGGGATCTAAGGCGGACAACGTAAGGCTTGCCGCCGTCAATAAGCGCTTTTGCTTCCTCAAACGTTATATTTCTGTGCTTTGCCCACTCGCCGTGGTAGCCCGTGCGAATCTTATTTTCCTCCTGCGTTTTGCGTACCGCGTCCAGCTCTTCGGCGGTGCAGAAGCAGGGGTAAGCAAGCCCCTGTTTTACAAGTTCCTTTGCGTAGGTTCTGTAAATTTCCGCGCGGTCACTCTGCTTGTAAGGCCCGTAGTTTCCTTTTTGTATTTCTCCGCTTACAAAGCCCTCGTCAATTTCAATACCAAAGCGGTTAAGACCGTCAATAATATCCTCAATTCCGCCCTTAATTTCGCGTTTTTTATCGGTATCCTCAATCCTGGTGTAAAAAACGCCCCCGGTTGAGGTTGCGGTTATACGGTTTACAAGCGCGGCAAAAAGCGTACCCAAATGCAGGTATCCCGTGGGGCTCGGGGCAATTCTTGTGACCCTTGCGCCCTCGGGCAGATTTCTCGGTTTATAAAGCTGCTCGTAATAATCGGGTGATTTTGTCACGTCGGGCAGTAAAAGCTCCGCCATCTTTTCGTTGTTGTTCATACGCTCTCCCTCAGTCATTCCGCAAAAGCTTGTTAAGTTCCTTCATAAACGTGTTGATATCCTTAAACTGGCGGTAAACGGACGCAAAGCGGACATACGCCACCTCATCTATCTTTTTAAGCTTTTCCATAACAAGCTCGCCTATTTTTTCGCTGCTCACTTCCCTGTCAAGCGAATTCTGAAGGGTGGTTTCTATCTCGTCTATAAGGGTATCCAGCGTATCTATTGATACCGGACGCTTTTCGCAGGCGCGCAAAAGTCCCGTCATAAGCTTGTCGCGGTTGAACGTTTCACGCGATTTATCCTTTTTAATTACGATTATGGGCAGGCTTTCAATTATTTCGTAGGTTGTAAAGCGCTTCCCGCACTTAAGACATTCGCGGCGGCGGCGTATGCGCTGACCCTCATCGGTCGGTCTGGAATCGATAACCTTGCTTTCTTCAAAGCCGCAGAAAGGACATTTCATTTACACTTCTCCTTTAATAGATCGGAACCCGTTTGTCTGTATTTTCATTAAAAAACACTTGTATTATACTATATAAAGTAGTAAAATACAAGTATTAAAATAACAAAGGAGTTACGGCTATGACGGCTTTTCAGCTTTTAAAACCCGCCGCGGGCGATACGGTTGCGGTTATGCACACAAGCAAGGGGGATATTAAAATAAAGCTTTTCGGCGGCAAAGCGCCCAAGACTGTTGAGAATTTCACCACACACGCAAAGAACGGTTATTACAACGGTCTTAAATTTCACCGTGTTATAAAGGATTTTATGATTCAGGGCGGTGATCCGCTGGGTAACGGCACGGGCGGCGAATCTATATGGGGCGGCAGTTTCCGCGATGAATTCGATCCCGAGCTTCACAACCTGCGCGGCGCGCTTTCCATGGCAAATTCGGGGCCTGACACAAACGGCAGCCAGTTCTTTATCGTTCAGGCAAACGAAACCCCCGCGCAGATGTTAGAACAAATGAAGGACCTTGCCGAGAGCGGCTTCCCCGCCGAAATTGCCGAGGCATACAAGGAGATGGGCGGCACGCCGTGGCTTGACTTCCGCCACACGGTGTTCGGTCAGGTTTTTGAGGGAATGGATGTTGTAGACGCCATTGCCGAGGCAGAAACGGTAAACGATGTGCCGACAAAGGACATAATAATTAATTCAATTGACATTGAAAATCTTTAACAGCACTTGAAAACGGCGGAAAATGTGTTAAAATTAAGATATCAAGTAATATCAAAGAGGAGATAATAACTATGGCAAAAGAAGTATTGGTTGAAATATCGGCGCGTCACGTTCACGTTACGGACGAGGCGCTCGAAATCCTTTTCGGCAAAGGCCACAAGCTTACCCCGAAAAAGGACCTTTCACAGCCCGGTCAGTTTGCGTGCGAGGAAAAGGTTACTGTTGTAGGACCGAAATCTCAGCTTAAAGCCTCAATTTTAGGGCCTACACGCCCCGAAACACAGGTTGAGTTATCCCTTACCGACGCGCGTTCAATAGGCGTTACCGCGCCCATAAGAGAATCGGGCGATATAAAGGGCAGCGGCGCATGTAAGCTTGTAGGCCCCGCGGGAGAAATCGAACTTACCGAGGGTGTTATCGCGGCTAAGCGCCACATACATATGACCCCTGCCGACGCCGAGAAATACGGCATAAAGGACAAGCAGACAGTAAGCGTTAAAATCCCCACCGAGGGCAGAGCGCTTATCTTCGGCGATGTTGTGGCAAGGGTAAGTGAAAAGTACAAACTTGCCATGCACATTGATACGGATGAAGCCAACGCCGCCTGCGTACCCGGCAGCTGCATCGGTGAAATTCTTGACTGAGCTTCCGTTAGGTCTTTACCTGCACGTTCCGTTTTGTAAGCGCAAGTGTGCGTATTGCGATTTTTATTCTTCGTTTGCAACAGAGGAACTGCTTGATAAATACACAGAAAGCCTTATAAACGCCATTAAACAGTGGGGCGGCAATATCTGCCGCCCCACCGATACTATATATTTGGGCGGCGGAACACCCTCGCTTTTGGGTAAAAGGCTCGGGGCGGTTATCGGAGCGGTTAAAACCGCCTTTAATGTTGCGCCGAACGCCGAGATAACGCTTGAAATAAATCCGTCGGGCGACAGTGAGGAAACACTCGCCTATGCCCTTGAAGCGGGGGTAAACCGCCTTTCGGTGGGAGTGCAGAGCGGAAACGACGGCGAACTTGTGCTGCTCGGGCGCACACACACGGCAAAGGACGCCGAAAAAACGATAGCCGAAGCTAAGGCTCTGGGTTTTAAAAACATATCGGTCGATTTAATGCTGGGGCTTCCCCGCTCCGACACCGATACGCTTAAAGACAGCATTGATTTTTGTATTTCGCTTGAGCCGCAGCATATTTCCGCGTACATATTAAAGGTTGAGGACAATACCTATTTTGCGAAACTGGGTTCATCGCTTTGTCTGCCCGACGCCGACAAATGCGCCGACCAGTACCTTTTTTTGTGTGATGAGCTTTGCAAAAAAGGGTTTGAGCATTACGAAATTTCAAACTTTTGCCGCAAAGGGTATGAAAGCCGCCACAATCTCAAGTACTGGCACTGTGAGGAATATCTGGGGTTAGGGCCTGCGGCTCACTCATTTTTAAACGGCAAACGGTTTTATTATCCGCGCGACCTTAAGGGCTTTATGAACGGCAACGCCCCCCTGCCCGACGGTGGCGGCGGCGGACGGGAAGAGTTTATAATGCTTAACCTCAGAACAAACACGGGAATAGAATTTGAAAAATACCGCCGTTTATTCGGCGACCTGCCCGCCGGTATAACAAAAGCCGCAAAGCGCTTTGCGGCAGCGGGACTTATTAACATTACAAACCGCGGCATATCGCTTACCGACGGGGGTATGCTTGTTTCCAACAGCATTATAACTGATTTTTTGGAGGAAATATGAACACTGTAAGACTTCACCTTATACGCCACGGCGCAACCGACGCGAATTACAAGGGGCAGTACATAGGCTGCAGAACCGATCTGCCGCTTTCTCCCGAGGGACTTAACGAACTGAGACTGTTAAAGGAAGATATTGAGTACCCCGAAATACAGCGGCTCTATTCAAGCCCTATGCTGCGTTGCAGACAGACTGCCGCCGTTTTATACCCCGATACGGAAATTGTAACCGTTGACGAGTTAAGAGAATACGACTTCGGCTCGTTTGAGGGCAAAACCGCCGCCGAGCTTGAAAGCAACCCCGATTTTCTGCCCTGGACCTCAGGCAAACTTTCCGCCCCTCCCGGCGGTGAGGACAACGGCGAGTTCATAAAGCGGCTGTGCTTGGGGCTTAATAAAATTGCGGTTGACGCCGTGAACGACGGTATTACCGATGCCGCCGTTATAATGCACGGCGGTGCTGTTATGATGCTGCTCGGTGCTGCCGCGGTTCCGCACCATAGGCCTGTTGAGTGGACAGCCGACAACGGCAGGGGTTACTCTGTACGTATTACGCCGTCGCTGTACTTTAAAAGCGGCGTTGTTGAGGCATACGGAATTATTTAAAGCCGAAGTGCCGAAAACAGAACCGAGCCGTTAAGAAAATTACAAAAAATCTCCCTTATTTAAGGGAGATTCAGTCTGTCGAATAACCCTAAATTCCAAGCGAGATTTAGGGTTATGAGTTTTGTTTTAGCAAAAAATGTATATAA
>CAKSFK010000010.1 GCA_934454655.1 uncultured Eubacteriales bacterium
TTAGGCTTCCCTTGTCAGGGAAGCTGTCGCCGAAGGGCGACTGAAGGGTAGTTTGGAAAGGGCTTTAGTTGCGGGAAGGCTGTGGTTTTTCTCTCCCTCAGTCTTTTGCTGCGCAAAAGACAGCTCCCTCGTCAGAGGGAGCCGGAAGAGCAAGTATTTTCACCGTCGGGCAAATCTTTAACTAAGGGAGAGAGAAAGAAATTAAAGAATATAATAAAGCAAATATTCCCTTTGCAAAGGCATTAAGAAAAAATATGACGCCGTGGGAAAGTAAGCTGTGGTACGAGTTTTTACGGGGCTATCCTGTGCGTTTTCAAAGGCAGAAAGCCATCGGAAATTACATAACGGATTTTTATTGCGCCAAAGCAAGGCTTGTGGTTGAACTTGATGGTGGGGGACATTACACTGAGCAGCAAGCGGAAAAAGACAGGGTTCGTACAAAGGAATTGGAAGGTATGCATTTAAAGGTTTTAAGAATTTGCAATTTGGATATAGACCGTAATTTCAGGGGAGTATGTGAATATATAGATATGAATGTTAAAAAGGCTCTCCTTCAACCACATATGTAATATTTTTTACAACGAAACTGCAACCATTGCCTCCCTCGTCAGAGGGAGCCGAGGGAGTAAACTTTTTCGTAGGGTCTTTTTAGGCTTCCCTTGTCAGGGAAGCTGTCG
The DNA here is from genome assembly GCA_934454655.1 of uncultured Eubacteriales bacterium. Classification (GTDB taxonomy): domain Bacteria; phylum Bacillota; class Clostridia; order Oscillospirales; family Acutalibacteraceae; genus UBA737. Next base: position 678 of record CAKSFK010000010.1, read on the forward strand.
CCGAAGGGCGACTGAAGGGTAGTTTGGAAAGGGCTTTAGTTGCAGGAAAGCCATGGTTTTTCTCTCCCTCAGTCATTTGCTGCGCAAAAGACAGCTCCCTCATCAGAGGGAGCCGGAATAGTATCTAGGTTTACAGAACATAAAAAAGTATGCACACAGCCTGCAATATACTGCCTATATCCACGAAAATGTGGAAAACCGTGTGGAAGCCGTGTTTTTTACTGCCTATGCCGTAAAGCACCGCGCCTACCGTATACGCAATGCCGCCCGACAGCAGCCACATAAATCCGGCAACACCCATACATTTCACGGTTGCCTTAAGCGCGAACACAATGCACCAGCCCATACCTATGTAGCAGATCATTGAAAGCACGCCGTACTTTTTGTGGTCTATTGCGGTGAACACCGCGGCAAAGGCTACAATGCCCCATTCAATGCCGAACACCGTCCAGGCGAGCGCGGGGTAGTGCGGACGTATGGAAGAAAGCAGTATAGGGGTGTATGTGCCGGCAATCATAAAATATATTGTGCAGTGGTCTATAACCTGCATAACCTTTTTGCCCATTCCCGGCTTTAAGCCGTGGTACACGCTTGAAACAGAGTAAAGCGCTATCATACAAAATCCGTAAATACTTCCGCTTACAACGCCCCAAGCATTTTTGTGCGACGCGGAAATTATAATTGCGAACACAAGCACAACTATTCCTATTGCGCCGCCCACAATATGGGTCACCATATTTGCCGTATCCTCTGCCTTTGTGTAATCGGGCAGAGTTCTTTCTTTAAGCGGTGTACGGGACATATTAAAACACTCTCCTCTGATTTTATTTATGAATACCCGGGAAGAAAAGGGCAACCGTGCCGGGACCTACGTGCGCGCCCGTTACAGGCTCATAACACACGGTAAGGCACTTTCCCTTGAATCCTGCCGATTTAAGGTTTGAAAGAAGCTCTGCCGCGCCCTCCTCGTTATCGGCGTGGGCAATGCCCACAAGTTCCTTTTTGTCCCGTGCCAGTTCGCCGAACTTTTCGGCAAGGGTCTTAAGTGCCGCGCGATTACCGCGCGCCTTTCCGCAGGAAACAATGTGTCCCTCGGCGTCCCCCTTTAATATCGGCTTTATGTTAAGCAGCGTTCCCACTGCCGCCGCCGCGGAGCTTATTCTGCCACCGCGTTTAAGGTATTTAAGGTCGTCAACGGTGAAGTACTGGCACATATTATTGCGGAAATCAAGCAAAAAATTCACTGCGTCTTTAAACGATATGCCGCCCTCAAGCATCTGCGCCGCCTTTAAAACCTGCAAGCCTTCCCCGAGCGAGGCGGCATAGGTATCAATCGTTTCTATCTGCCTTTCGGGGAATTCCTCTTTCAGTTCGTTTGCAACGTTGCGCGCGGTCTGCGCCGTTCCGCTTATCCCGCCCGACATCCCGACGTACAGAACGTCGTCGCCGTTTTCAAGACATTCTCTGAACGAGCTTTCCATAAGCCCGGGGCTTATCATAGAGGTTTTAACGTCAGCCCCCGCACGCACCAAATTATAATAAGACTTGCCGTCAAAATCGGTTTTGCCTTCCGGCACGGTTTCTTCTCCGTTAATTATATATGTGAACGGTATAACGCCTATATTGTGATTTTTAATTATGTCAGCCGGCAGATTTGCCGATGTATCGGTAAATATCCGTATCATATTTTCACCCTTTCGTCAGTGCTGAGAACAATAATACACTTAGTAGAGGTTTATATCAACCTAATGTATTTTTTCCCTATTCTACGGAAAAAATACTGCCGGTAGAGCGATTTCTTCTCACTCTACCGGCAGTAGAAAATGCGGTTGTTAAGCCTTATTCAAGAATTTTTCCGTCGGTCGAAACCGTTACGACATTCCAGGGAATAAATTTTCCGCTGTTTTTAAGGGCGGTAACGGCGGCGTGTTCAATTCCGCCGCAACACGGCACCTCCATACGTATTACGGTTAGGCTTTTTATATTGTTGTTTTTAATTATTTCAGTAAGCTTTTCGGAGTAGTCGCCCTCGTCAAGCTTGGGACAGCCGATAAGCGTTATGCGGTTTTTCATATATTTTTCGTGAAAATCGGCGTATGCGTAGGCGGTGCAGTCAGCCGCAACAAGCAGATTTGCGCCTTCAAAATACGGCGCGTTTATCGGCACAAGCTTTATTTGAACCGGCCACTGCGAAAGACAGCTCTGCGGTTCTGCGCGGTGTTCTGCCGATTTGTGAGCGGCTGCTTGTTCGCGCTTAAAGCTTTTAACGTGTGTTCCCGCGCATCCGCATGGAAGTGTGCCTGAGTGCGCCTTTGCCTGTTTCATTTTTTCTTCCTTGTTTTTCTTTACCGCCTCTTCGTTATACTCCGCCGCCTCGCGCTCGGTAAAGGTTATGGCGCCTGTGGGACAGGCGGGCAGGCAATCGCCGAGTCCGTCGCAGTAGTCGTCGCGCAGAAGCTTAGCCTTGCCGTTTACCATACCTATCGCGCCTTCATGACAGGCGGACGCGCACGCGCCGCAGCCGTTGCACTTTTCTTCATCTATCTGAATTATTTTTCTAACCATTTTCTGTTCCTCCAAAGGTTTTTATTGATTTTATGGCTTGATTATAATATACTTTTAGGGAAATGTATGTTGTAAAAACAACAAAAATATAATTTTTTCGGAGAATATAAAAATGAACGGTTTTATCACGGAAATATGTAATTCCGCCCTTTTTCGCGGCGTAGAGAGAAAGCAGACCGAACGCCTTATAAAGCAGTTCGGCATTTCGGCAAGAAATTTCAAATGCGGCGAAACAATATTTTCCGCGGGAGATGTGACCGAGCGGTTCGGCATTATGCTCGGCGGCTCGGCTTACGTTTATCAGGACGATTTTTGGGGCAACCGGAATTTTATTTCGGTGATATCGGGCGGTCAGCTTTTTGCCGAAAGCTTTTCGGTGCTTGAAAACATACCCCTTAACGTAACGGTAACCGCCGCGGAGGATTCGTCGGTCTGTTTTGTCAGCGCCGGCGCGGTTCTGCAAAGCGGAAACGCCGTAGTTATCAAAAACCTGCTTAACGATATTGCCCGCAAAAATTTAAGGCTTAACGAAAAGCTTACGCATATGTCCAGGAGAACAACAAGGCAAAAACTGTTATCCTTTTTGTCAACCCAGGCGGCAAAGCACGGCGGCAACGAGTTTGAGATTTCCTTTAACCGCCAACAGCTTGCCGATTACTTGGGGGTTGACCGCAGCGCTATGTCGGCAGAGCTTTCCGCATTAAAAAAAGAGGGCTGTATTTCCTACAGCCGCTCTAAATTCAAATTGTATTAAGCCTTTCGGTTTTTTATACGCTTATCACAGCGCGCCGCCAAATGTGTTCCGAGGCTCTGGAAAAGCTGAACCAAAACAATTAAAAACACAACGGCAAAAATCATTACAAGGTATTTATATCTGTAATAACCGTAATTTATCGCAATTTTGCCCAGCCCGCCGCCGCCTATAATGCCGCTCATTGCGGAGTAACCGAGTACCGTTGTAACGGCAAGGGTCGCGTTGTTTATAAGTGACGGAACGCTTTCGGGTATCATAACCTTTAAAATTATTTGCAGGGGAGAAGCGCCCATACTCTGAGCTGTTTCAATAATATTCGGGTTTATCTCGCGCATACTGCCCTCTACCAGTCTTGCAATAAAGGGGAATGCGGCAATAACAAGGGGAACCACCGTTGCGGGAGTACCCACAACCGTGCCGACAATAAGGCGTGTAAGCGGGAAAACCATTATCATAAGTATAAGAAACGGAACGGATCTTAAAAGATTTATAACAATGTTTATAAAGTGCAGAACGCATTTCGGCACGCGGATTATCCTGCCGTTTTCGCCTGCTACAAGCAGTATGCCGAGCGGCAGACCTATAATTGCCGCAAAAAAAGTGGAAAGAAGGGTTACATAAACCGTTTCCCAAATAGCCAGCGGAAACTGATTTTTAAGAATATCCATTGCCGTTGTAAATTCTTCGGACGCAAAAAATTCACTGAACATTGTCCTTTACCTCCTCAACAAAAATATCCTGCATACGGCCGAGGTAATTTATCGCCCTTTGCGTTTGTTCGCTGCCGCCTTTTATGCCGAGCAGCATATTCCCGTATGCCTTGTCGCCTATACTGCGTGTTGAGGCTGAGAGGATGCTGGCGGCTATGTTTTCATCCATAGCCATTTGCGCTATAAGCGGAGTTTTTGTTGCGCTGGCGCCGTTGAACACAACACGTATAACCGATTCGTTTTCGGAAACGGTGAGCGTGTCCTCGTACCCATCGGGGTAAACAAGGCGCTTTGCCGCGTCTGATTTCGGGGCGGAGAACACATCGCCCACCGTGCCCTCTTCGGCAACCCTGCCGTCGTCAAGTATTGCAACGCGGGTGCATATCTGCTCAACAACGCTCATCTGGTGGGTTATTATTATAACGGTTATGCCCAGCCTGTCGTGAATATCCCGTATAAGCGAAAGGATCGACTGTGTGGTCTGAGGGTCAAGGGCGCTTGTCGCCTCGTCACAAAGCAGAATTTTGGGGTGCGTCGCAAGTGCGCGCGCAATCGCCACGCGCTGCTGCTGACCGCCCGAAAGCTGTGCGGGGTATGCCTTAAGCTTATCCCCGAGCCCCACAAGCTCCAACAGTTCTTTGGCGCGTTTTTCGGCGGCGGCGTATTTTTCGCCCGCAAGCTCCAGCGGAAAGCAAACGTTTTTAAGGCAGTTTCTCTGCATAAGCAGGTTAAAGCCCTGAAATATCATTGTAATTCCGCGGCGAGCCTCTCTTAACTGCTTTTGGCTTAATTCCGACATATTTTTGCCGTCTATAACAATTTCGCCCTCGGTCGGGCGCTCAAGCATATTAATGCAGCGCACAAGCGTACTTTTTCCGGCACCGCTCATACCTATTATGCCGTATATCTCGCCGTCCGGAACGGTGAGTGAAATATCTTTAAGCGCGTCCACCTTACCGTCGGACATATCAAAGGTTTTTGAAAGATGTTTAATTTCAATCATACATTATCTCCCAATAGGAAAATAACGCCGACCGCATTTGCGGACGGCGCAGGACAAAACAATCGGGGTATCCCGACTGTCTTGTCTACCCGTTATAAATTTATTTTTTAATAGCGTCAAGCGAGGACTGCTTACCGCCGTAAAGACCCATAGGCTCAACGTGAATTGCGGCAACCGAAACAACCTTTGTGCCGTTTTCCTTGTTGAAGTTTTCAAGGTAGGGCAGGTGCTGGAAGTAGTTGGCGTCAACCTCGCCGCTGTCTACAACGTTGTTGGGCTGAACGTAATCGGTAAATTCCTTAATATCAAGCGTAATGTTCTTTTCGGCAAGGATTTTCTTTGCCTCGGCAAGTATTTCCGCATGGGGTGTGGGGGAGGCTGCAACGCTTATTTTTGTGCCTGCAAGCTTGCTGTAATCAACCGATGAATCATATCCGTCGCCGGGGTTTTCAACAACGCTTACAACAGAACCGTTATATTTTGAGGTGATAAAGTCCGCAACCTGCTTGCTTTCAAGCGCCGCTTTAAGAGCCTTCACGGCGTCGGTGTTTTCCTTGCCCTCTTTAACCGCGAGAATGTTGCTGTAAGCAGAGGACGAACCTTCAATCGCAAGCGAGTCTTTAACGGGGTTAAGTTTTGCTTCTATTGCGTAGTTTGAATTGATTACAGCGTAATCAACGTCCTTTAACGCGTTGGGCAGCTGAGCCGCCTCAATCTCTTCAAACTTGATGTTGTAGGGGTTTTCGGCAATGTCGTTTATTGTTGCGGTAATGTCCGCTCCGTCCTTAAGCTTTATATAGCCTTTCGATTCAAGGAGCAAAAGCGCGCGCGCTTCGTTTGTGGCGTCGTTCGGAACCGCAATGGTAACCGAGGATTTTTTATCTCCGCCGTTCTTGCTGCCGCAGCCCGCAAAGGCTGTAACCAGTAATGCCGCTGTTAATAATACTGCAAATATCTTTTTCATTTTAAATCTGCCTTTCATTTTTGTGTTATATATTTTTTAATCGGAATTATTTTTTATCGGGCGGTCACATTCGGTAATCGGTACGTCGCAGAGCCCTGATCTTTTTCGTCCGATTTTCATTTTCGGTGTTTATCACGGTTTTCAAACTCCCTCTTGTTTCGATGGTCTTAGTATACACCCGAAAACCCGATTTGTCCACTATATGAAAAAAATAGTGAGTTATAGGCTCAGCCTATAACTCACGCAGTAAAAGCAACCGTCAGCAATTTAAGTACTGCCGTATATTCTCTATATACAGCTTTGCAATGCCGCTTAATATTTGATTTTTCCGTGTAATGTAGCCTATTTCCATTGCCGCGTCCTTTTCGGACTCATCACGGAACGGAACGGCAATATACTCGTCCCCGTTAAGCTCTTCGCATATTATTCCCGAACAAAGCGTAAAACCGTTAAGCCCAACCATAAGGTTAAGCATTGTAGCGCGGTCGTTGGCTTTTATGGTCTGGGGGAATTCGTTGCCAAGAAATATCTCCTCCGCAAGGTAGAGCGAGCTGTCTGCGCCCTGCTCGAACGAAAGACAGGGGTAAAGGTTAAGGTCGCGGGAGGTTACAAATTCCTTTTTTGCCAACGGGTGGTTCTTCCAGATATACGCAAACACGCCGCAGTTTGTAAGGCTGTGAAATTCAAGCTCGTTGGATTTAAGTATCTTTATAATGAAGTTGCGGTTAAAATCGCTCAAATAAAGAATACCCACTTCGCTTCTCAGCGTCTTAACATCGTCTATAACTTCCTTGGTCTTGGTTTCGCGCACGGCGAATTCGTATTTGGCGGTGTCAAAATTCTTAACGGTTTCAACAAACGCCTTTACCGCAAACGAATAGTGCTGTGTTGAAACGCCGAACTTCCTTTTAAGGTTGCCGCCCGGTCTGTATTTTTCGGCAAGGGCTTCATACTGAAGGTAAAGCTGGCGCGCGTAGGTAATAAATTCCAGACCGTCGCTCGTGGGCGAAACGCCCTTTCCGCCGCGGTGGAATATAATAATTCCAAGCTCGCGTTCAAGTTCCTTTACCGCGCCCGTAAGAGAGGGCTGGGTAATATAAAGCTTTTCCGCCGCCTTGTTCATAGAGCCGGTTTCGGCTATAACTATAACATAATGCAGCTGTTGTAACGTCATAATATCCTCACTTTTTTAAAATACACCTTCAGTTCTCCGTCGTCGGTTTCAAGCGATATGGGAAGTCCCGTAGCGCCTATAACAAGGCTGTATTCCGTTCCTTCGTTTTTTCCGGTTACAATTAAATCGTCCCCGTTTGCGGCTGCCGAAAGCTCCTTTAGCTTAATATCGCGCAAAATGCCGTAGAGCCGCTGAGGGGCGGGGGAGTGCGAAGCTTCCGAAACAGCGGTCTTGTATTCAAGTCCGTTGTATTTTTCCGTTACGTCGGTGCCTGAAAATTCAAAGCTTAAGCCCTCAAGCTCGCTGGGGCTTATTATGCCGAACACCGCCGACATATCGTCCTTAATTTCCGCGTCATACTCGCTGTATTCGCCGCAGAGGGTTATTTCCGCGGTGAAATGTATTCCGCTTACCGCAGGCGTTGTTTTTGTTTTGGCGCCCGTGCAGCCGCAGAGCAAAGCCAGCAAAAGGAATATTGCCGCAACCGATATTTTTTTCAAGGATAAGCCCCCCGATACGGAGTTTTTTAAAGCTCATCGATAATATCGGACGGTATTAAAGCGCGCTCGCCCCTTTTTGCGGCGGCAGCGTCCCCGGCGCTCCCGTGCAGCCAAACCGCCGCTTTCGCGGCGTCCTCGGCGGAAAAGCCCTGTGCCAGCAGGGATACAATAATGCCCGCAAGCACATCTCCGCTGCCGCCTGTTGCCATTCCGGGATTACCGGTCATATTAATAAAAATTTCGCCCTTTGCCGTTGCAACAACCGTGTTTGCGCCCTTTAACACCAAAACGCAGTTGTTCCGCACTGCAAACGAGCGCGCCGTATCAACCCTGCTGCGCTCGACCTCGTTAACGGTCTTTTTGCAGAGCCGTGCCATCTCGCCGGGGTGGGGGGTCAGTATTACCGGAGCTTTTGTGTTTTTAATAATATCTATGCAGTCGCAAACCGCGTTTATTCCATCGGCGTCAATACACATAGGAACGCGGCAGTTTTCGGCAATGTTTTTTAAAAGCTCGGCAGTGTGCGGAGTGTTTTTAAGCCCGCACCCGATAAGCACCGCGTCACACCCGCAGAGCAGTTCGGATACATCGGATAATTCGGGAGCGGGCTGACCGTACCTGTTTTGCTTTACAGGCACGCAGACCGCCTCGGGTACGGCGGCTGTAAACGGTGCGTAAATGCCCTCGCTTAAGACTGATTTAACTATTCCCGCGCCTGACCTTAAAGCCGCTTTTGCCGCAAGAATTGCCGCCCCCGCCATTCCGTAGCTTCCGCAGAACATAAGGGCTGTGCCGTAGCTGCCCTTGTGCGAGCCGTGGCGGCGCTTTTGAAATACGGGCTTTTCTGTTGTGAGCCAGGTATAACCGCAGGGCGCCGCACCTATATCCGCAACGACCGTTTCGCCGCAGTAATCGTATCCGTCGGGCAGGTAAAAACAGGGCTTTAAGGCTATAAACGTAACGGTAAGGTCGGCTTTAAACGCCGCTCCCGGCACTTCGCCGCTGTCGCATATAACGCCGCTCGGTATATCGATCGCAACCTTTACGCAATCCGCCTTGTTTGCGAGAACTATCGCCTTTTCCGCCGCGCCCTCGGGGCTTCGGGTAAGACCCGTGCCGAAAAGCGCGTCTATAATAATGTCGGCATCGCAAAAATCGGGAGTTTCGGTTTTTTTCACCGAATTAAGGGCATCATAATAAAACCCGGCGTTTTCGGTTTTAGGAACGCCCAGCGGTGTGCAAATGGTCACGTTTGCGCCGAGTTCGCTTAAAATTCCTGCAATAACACAGCCGTCGCCGCCGTTATTGCCCTTTCCGCACAGAACGGTTATCTTTTTGCCGCGGCAGCGGTATTTTGAAGCTATGATTTCGGCAGCCGCCGTGCCCGCGCGGCGCATAAGCTCCCTTAGATCCGTCCCGCCGAGAACGGCGTTTTGCTCGGACTTTTTTATAAGCTCGGATGAAAGTATCTTCACATCGGGCATCCCCTAGTCGCGAAAGGCGCTGTTTGCCACAAATTTGGGGACAAACTTTGTAATCGCGCCGCGCACGCGCTCGTCCGGGGCAAACACAAGGTAGATCGTGCCCTTTCCCTCACGCGAGGAAATAAGCAGGTACGCGTTTTCGTCGCCGCCGCTGCAGGCAAACACAACATCCTTGGGGTTTACGGAGTTAAGCAGACCTTCCTTGAATTTTTTGATCTCGGTCACGGTATGGAGTTCGAAGGACAAAACGCGTTTTCTTGAGCTTTTGTTTATTATTTTGTCAATATCCATTGTGCCGTTGGTAACAATGTACTCGTATTCCGTGTTAAAACGGCAGGAAAGCTTAAACGCACCGTACAGCACGCCGGCAATAAGCAAAAACGCAAACGAACCCAGAAAGCCCATAAACATAACAAGCAAGAAGCACAGCACAAAAGCCGCAAACCAAATGCCCGCAATGCCCGCAATCGCTTTGCCGTCCTTTTTAACCGCAATTATTTGTTCAAAAAACGTATCCATGTCATATCCCCTTTGAGATTTATATATAATTATTATACATCATAAGGTAACGTACTTGCAATATTTTTTGTTTTAGTATATAATAAATTTACCTTTTATTTACAAGTGAGGCGCAAAAAATGAGGATTAAAGACGGTTTCGAGGTAGTAAATTATCATGGACAGCATACTGTCGTGGCAAACGGCAATAACGGCGGCAAGCTGCAAAATACCATTGTCCTTACGGATACGGCTCTGTTTTTGTGGAATCTTTTAAAGGAAAAATCGGTTACAAAGTCAGAAATGCTTAATAAGCTTCTTGATAATTTTGAAATCTCCACCGTGCTGGCGCTCGGAGATATTGACGTGTTCTTGAGAACGATGCGTGAAAACGGAATATTGGAGGAATAATGAAAAAAAAGGAAAACAACAAAAAGGCGCTTAAATGGATATACAAAAGAACAAAGCGTTATCTGCCGCTTGTCGGTGTCATATCGGTTACGTCGGCGCTTATTTCACTAAGCGCGGTCGCGCTGGCTCTGGTTACAAAATCGGTTCTGGACGTTGCGACCGGGGACGCCGAGGGCAGCATTGCGTCATACGGCATACTGCTTTTTGCGGTTGTTATTTTGCAGGTCTTGCTTTATGCCGTTGATTCCGTGACCGATACATACGCAACCGAAAAAATGCGTATGGCGCTCAGAGGCTATCTTTTTGAGTCCCTTTGCCGCCGCAGATATTCGGAGATAAGCGGTTATCACTCGGGCGATATTCTTAACCGCTTTACGTCCGACGCGGATGTTATCGTTAACGCTGCGGTTGCGGTTATACCCGATATAGTTTCCATTGCCACAAAGCTTATTGCAGGGCTCGGGGCAATGCTTATAATCAATGCCCGCATAGCGCTTGCGGTGCTGATACTGGGCGCCGCAGTACCGGCGGCAGGCAGAATTATTAACAAAAAATACAAGTACCTGCACAAGGAGTGCCAGAAAACCGAGGGCGCGACAAGGTCCTTTTTGCAGGAATGTTTTGAAAACATAGTTGTTATAAAAACCTTTGTAAGCGAAACGCCGTTTGTTAAAAAACTGAACGGATATATGAACAAAAGCTTTAAGGTTAAAATGAAAAGGACAGGGTTTTCGGTTTTCAGCTGGCTCAGTCTTTACGCGTTCTTCACTGCGGGATATTATGCCGTGCTTTTGTGGGGAGCGGGCGGAATAGCCGCGAGTACGCTCACAGTGGGAACGCTCACCGCGTTTTTACAGCTTTTCTCACAGCTTAGGGCGCCCCTTCAGGGGGTTTCGGGCATAATTCCGCAGTATTATCAGGCGATAGCCTCTGCCGAAAGACTTATTGAGCTTGAGGACAAGCCCGAGGAATGTGCGCCGTTGCCCGAGGACAGGCTTGAGGCTGTAAAAAAGGATTTTGCGTCGATTAATATTAATAATGTTAGCTTTTCGTACGGAGGTAAGCCTGTAATTGAAAATCTGAGCTTTTCGGCGGAAAGGGGACACATAACCGCAATAACGGGCGAATCGGGCAGCGGCAAAAGCACGCTTTTTAAGCTTATTTTGGGGCTGTACGAGCCGAACGGCGGGGAAATTACCGTAAACGGCAATATTTCGGCGGACGCGTCCTTGCGCGGGCTTTTTGCCTATGTTCCGCAGGGCAATATGGTGCTTTCGGGTACCGTGAGGGATAATATAACCCTCTGCAACCCCGACGTTGCCGATGAGGCTGTAAAAAAAGCCACGGAAGCGGCTGAAATATACGACTATATAGCCTCCCTGCCCGATGGTTTCCAAACCGTGCTGAACGAACGGGGAGCGGGTCTTTCCGAGGGGCAGATACAGCGCATTTCCATTGCGCGCGCCCTTCTTGTAAACGCGCCGATATTGCTGCTTGACGAGGCGACAAGCGCGCTTGACGAGGCAACCGAAACAAGGGTGCTTACCAATATAAAAAATATGACGGACAAAACCGTTCTCTTTATAACCCATCGCAACACAAGCCTTAAGGTGTGCGACAGAATAATTCATATTGCATAATATTAAAACCCGCGCGGCGGCAGATGACTTAAGTACCATCTGCCGCCGCGCGGGCTGTTTTGAGGGCTGTCCCGTTCCGCGGGTTTTTACGCCGCCGGCGAAGGGGGAGAAAAGCCGCAAAATTAACGCGGTTTGCTGTTTTTTAATTTAAGCCTTGCAAGCGAACGCGCAAGGAATATTTCGTTGCTTTGGTGTTCCTTGATATTTTCGGCGTGTTCCAGTCTTTCAAGGGCAATTTTGCGCGCCTGCTCGGCTCTGGCGGCGTCAATTTCCTCGGGCCATTCACAGCAGCGCGAGAACACCAGCACCTCATCGCGGCGAACCTCCATAAATCCGCCCGAAATAAAGGCGCTTTTCCACTCGCCGTCGCGTTTTATCTTTATTTCGCCTATCGAAAGGGCGGCAACCATTGTCATATGCCCTTTCAATATGCCTATTTCCCCGTTGTCGGTCTGGCAGATTATTTGCTCCGCCTCGCCTTTAAAAAACTGCTTGCCGGGGGTTATTATTTCAAGTAAAAAACCGTCCATACTAAAATTCCTTACAAGGTCTTTGCCTTTTCTTTTGCCTCTTCAATATTGCCGACCATTGAAAAAGCAAGCTCGGGCAGGTCATCCACTTCGCCGTCAACAATCTGGCGGAAGCCCTCTATTGTTTCCTCAAGCGGAACAAATCTGCCCTCTTTGCCGGTGTAGGCCTTGGCAACACTCATAGGCTGCGACAGGAAGTTCTGAATTTTTCTTGCACGGTAGACCGTCAGTCTGTCCTCGGCGGACAGTTCCTCCATACCGAGAATTGCGATTATATCCTTCAAATCGTCGTATCTTTGCAGACATTCGCCTACGCGGCGCGCAACGCTGTAATGCTTCTGACCCACAATTTCCGGTTCGAGCACACGGCTTGAGGACTCAAGCGGATCAACCGCCGGGTAAATGCCCTGTTCCGCAATGCTTCTTGAAAGCACGGTTGTGGCGTCAAGGTGGTTGAATATTGTTGCGGGGGCGGGGTCGGTAAGGTCGTCAGCCGGAACATAGACCGCCTGAACCGAGGTTATAGAGCCTTTATCGGTTGAAGCAATGCGTTCTTCAACCTCGCCGAGTTCCTGCGCCAGTGTGGGCTGGTAGCCGACGGCACTGGGCAGTCTGCCCAGCAGTGCGCTTACCTCGTTTCCCGCCTGAACAAAACGGTATATGTTATCAATAAACAAAAGCACGTCTTGATTTTTTTCATCGCGCAGGTATTCTGCCATTGTAAGACCTGTCATGGCAACGCGCATACGGCTGCCCGAAGGCTCGTTCATCTGCCCGAAAGCAAGCACCGATTTATCAATAACACCGCTGTTTTCCATATCGTGAATAAGCTCGTTGCCCTCGCGGCTACGCTCGCCCACGCCCGTGAAAACGGAGTATCCGCCGTGGTTTACGGCAACGTTGTGTATCATTTCCATAATAAGCACCGTTTTGCCGACTCCCGCTCCGCCGAACAGTCCTATTTTACCGCCCTTTGCATAGGGTACAAGCAAATCTATAACCTTAATTCCCGTTTCAAGCAGTTCGGTTGCCGGTTTTTGCTCGGCAAGGCTCGGGGCGCTCCTGTGTATCGGCAGGTAATGATCTGCCTTTATAGGCCCTTTTTCGTCAATGGGTCTGCCAAGCACGTCCACAACACGGCCGATAACCCCGTCGCCCACGGGTACTTCTATGCCTTTTCCGTCTGACGTAACAGTAAGGTTACAGCGCAGACCCTCGGTAGCCTCAAGCGCAATGGCACGCGCTGTTCCGCCGCCCTCGTGCGCGGCAATCTCGGCGTGTTTATCGTATTCTTCTATTTTAACAAGGGAATTAATGGGCGGAACGGCGCCGTTTTCAAACTTAATATCAATAACCGGGCCGGAAATTTTAACAATTTTACCCCTGTATTCCAAATTTGCTCACCCTTTCCGATGTAACAGGATATGAACCTGTCACGCTATACTCCGCTGTTCTGAACCTGTGTCGCGGCGGCAATTTCGGTTATTTCGTTGGTAATAACAAGCTGCCTTACCGCGTTTATCTGTTCGGAAAGCTTTTCTATCATCTTGTCGGCGTTTTTTGTTGCGTTTTGCATTGCGGTCATTCTTGCGGCGTTCTCGCTCGCCGCCGCCTGCATTATAATGTCATAGACCATACCGATGATATACTGCGGCACCGCACGGTCAAAAACCGTTTTAATATCGGGTTCGTAGATAACCTCGGTTTCGTACTTGTTTTCGTATTCAACATCGTCAAAATCCCGCCTTAAAAGCGGAAGAATACGGCGGCATTCGGGAACCTGAACGGCAGAGTTTACATATTTTGTGTAAACAATATACACTTCGCTTACCTCGCGCTCGTCATAAAGGCTTACGATATTCTCCGCAAGCTCGGTTGCAAGGTGCAGCGAGGGCTTTTGCGACGCGCCGTACCAGCTTGACGCCGGCGTTACGCCGCGGTTTTTAAAAAGCTCCGTCCCCTTAAGCCCCAGTGAATAAAGCACGGTTTCCCTGTGCTCCCGCATTTTATCAAGGGTTAAATTAACTATTGCCGAGTTGTACCCGCCGCACAGACCCTTATCGGAAGTGACGGCAAAATACAGCGCTTTTCCACCCTCGGTAAGCTCTAAAAATGGGTCGCTTAAATCGTTATGCTTGGTTTTTGATACAATGTCTTTCATAGTTGAACGCAAACGCTTCATATATGAAAGGTTATAGCTTATATTCTGCATAGATTTTTTCATCCGCGAGGTAGAAAGCAGATACATTGCATTGGATATCTGACGTGTTTGCTCTATTGCGTTAAGGTGCTGCTTTAATTCACTTATGTTCTCCATTTGAATAGCTTTCCTTAAATTGATTCAAAGAATTTGTAAGCTCGGCGGAGTTTTCGTCGGTCAGTTCACCCGTGGTATTGACCGCATTTTCCACGCCGACGCAGTTCTCGTGCAGGTAGCTTAGCATCTCGCCTGAAAATCCGCGCACATCCGCCTCTTTTATGCCTGTGAAGATGTTGTTGCGGTACGCAAAAAGCAACGCTGTTTGTTCAAACAGGCTGTAAGGCTTAGATTTAGGCTGCTTTAAAAGCTCGGTAAGCGTTCTGCCGCGTTCAAGCAGTTTTCTTGTGGATTCGTCCACATCGCTGCCGAAACGTGTGAACACCGCCATTTCGCGGTATTGCGACAGTTCGATACGCAGTGTTCCCGATACTTTACGCATAGCCTTGTGCTGAGCCGCTCTGCCGACGCGCGATACCGAAAGACCCGTATTCACCGCAGGTCTTACGCCGCTGTGGAAAAGCTCGGTTTCAAGGTATATCTGACCGTCCGTTATTGAAATAACGTTTGTGGGTATATACGCCGAGATATTTCCGCCCATTGTTTCAATTATCGGCATTGCGGTTATACTGCCGCCGCCCAGCTTCTCGCTCATACAGGCGCTGCGCTCAAGCAGACGGCTGTGGAGATAGAAAACATCGCCGGGGTATGCCTCTCTTCCGGGCGGTCTGTGCAGAAGGAGCGACATTGTACGGTAGGCTACGGCGTGCTTTGAAAGATCGTCGTAAATAACAAGCACATCCCTGCCTTTTTTCATAAAGCCTTCTGCTACCGCGCAGGCGGCATACGGAGCCAGATACTGCATTGCGGGGCTGTCCGACGCGGTTGCAGCAACCACAAGGCTGTATTTCATAGCGCCGGTTTTTTCAAGCGTTTCAATTATCTGCGCTATGTTGGAAGCCTTTTGACCTATCGCGCAGTAAATGCACAGTACGTCGCTGTTTTTTTGATTTATAACCGTATCTATGGCAATAGAGGTCTTGCCGGTCTGCCTGTCGCCTATAATAAGTTCTCTCTGACCTCTGCCTATGGGTATCATACTGTCGATTGCCATTATTCCCGTTTCAAGCGGCTTATCAACAGGGCGGCGCTCCATAATTGTGGGGGCGGGCGCTTCACACGGCAGATGCTCTTTTATTTCAAGCGGCTTGCCGTCCAGCGGTCTGCCTATCGGGTCTATGACCCTGCCTATCAGCTGTTCGCCTACGGGCGCTTCAGCCACAACGCCTGTGCCTTTAACGCTGTCGCCCACGTTTACGGTGTCGGCATTGTTCATAAGCACCGCGCCGACGCCGTCCTCGGTAAGGTCAAGCGCCATTCCGTAAACGCCGCTCTCAAATTCGAGAAGCTCGCCGTAAAGCCTGTCGGGCAATCCGGTAACGCGCACAACGCCGTCACCCACGCTTGAAACTCTTCCGCAGCGGTAAACGATAGGCTCTGCCTTATAGTCGGCTATTCTTTTTTTAAGAAAAGAGCCAAGCTCTTCAAACTGTACCTCAGGCACTGTTCTCGCTCCTATCCGTCAATTTCTCTTTTCATTTCCTTTAACTGCGAAGAAATGCTCAAATCGTAAACCTTACCGTCCGCCTCGGCAATAAATCCGCCTACAATGCCGTTGTCACAGACCTGTTTGAAATTGAGGTCCTCGCCGAGCATCTCGCGAAAGCCGCGGCAAACGCGCGCATAGGTTGCGTCCGACATATTCTCCGCCGTTTTAATGACAACCGTTTTCACCTGTTACCACCCTGCTTTGCAAAGAAGTCGTCCGCAATACGCATATTATCCGCGTCGGTAACCTCGCGCGACAGTATCTTCTTTGAAATATCAAACGCAAGGTCGGTGATCTCGCCCTGCATACCGCTAAGCTTAGCCTCGCGTTCCTTTTCGGCGTTCTCGCGCGCTTTTTCGGTTATTTCGGCGGCGCTCTGCCTAGCGCTTTCAATTATTTCGTCCGCCTTAAGTTTAGCGTCGCTTTCCGCCTTTTTAACAAGCTGAGCGCTTTCCGTGCGGCTGTTCTTTATAAGCTCATTGTATTTTTCAAGCTCGCCGTCCGCTTTAAATTTAGCGTCCGCCGCATCACTCAGTTCCTTTGCGATTCTTTCTTTGCGCGCGTCAAGAAACTTTTTAACCGGCTTATACGCAAGCGTTCTAACAATAACAAACAGGATGACAATGTTGATTATGTTGATTATCAGGTCTTTAACAGCGTCTGATATTACCAAGCCTTCCATAATGTATCTCCGTTCAAATTAAACTCAAACTTTTGCCGCAAGAATAAGCGCAACAACAAACGCGTAAATGGCTGTTGACTCAGCCAGTGCGCATCCGAGAAGAAGTATGGCGTTTATCTTGCCCGAAGCCTCGGGCTGACGGGCTACCGCCTCAACCGCCTTGCCTGTTGCAATGCCCATTCCGAGTCCCGCGCCCAAAGCCGTTAAAATTGCCAGACCTGCACCAATTGCTACCATTTCAAATTCCTCCAAATCTTACTCTATTGCCTCGTTTATAAACGTAAGCGACAGTATTACAAAAATATAAGTTTGTATAAGCGGGTGGAAAAGGTTAAAATACAACCCAGCCACTGCCGGAATACCGGCGCCGTAGCCGCCTAAAACCGATTTTAAAAGGTCCATTACTATCATTCCGCCGAGCATATTTCCGAAAAGTCGGCAGGCAAGCGATACCGGAACCGCAATATCGCTTAATATCTTCATCGGCAGTATAAGCGGGGTAGGGCTTGAAAGATATTTTATTCTGCCCGAAAGCCCCTTCTTTCTTATGCCGTAGAAATTTATAAGCGCGAAGGTTATAAGACCCATTGCAAGCGTTACAAGCAGATCGGATGTCGGGGGGCGCTGTCCCAACAGTTCGGAGGTGGCGGCAAGCACCATAAATACCGCTACCGAATACATATAGGGCGCCAATTCTCCCGAATAATCGCCCACAGTGTTCTTTGTGAAGTTTTCCATTGCCTCAACGCTTAATTCCATAATGTTCTGAAACGCGTTTTTCGGTCTGTCGGGATCAAAGCGCGGAAACACCAAAAACCTGAACACAAGGCACAAAACCGCCGCAACGGCAATTATTATCCAGCTTAAAACCGTTGTTTTTGCAAACGACATTCCGAAAACTTCGGTTCGTTCGCTGAACATTTCAAATTCAACATTCATTCCGCCCTTTGCGTGCGAAACCGTTGCTATTGCCGTGCCTACAAAGAACCACGCCGCAATAATGCAGAGCGCAAGCAGCATTTTCGAGCGCTTTTTAAGCTTTTTTGTTTCGCCGTGGTGATGCTTTATCTGTGAATGAACGGCGCAGTAGCCGATAAATCCCAGTACAAAAAGCACCGCCGATAGCGCAAACTCAGTTATTGTTATTGCTTTCGTTTTTACCATCCCCCGAACGTACGATTTTATATAAAAACCATGCCGCAACACAAAGCGGCAGACCCGCGGCATAACCCAAAAGGCAATTAATAACGTAACTGCTGAAAAACATCATAAGAACTGCCAGAGCGCCGCCGTATAAAATAAACTTTATTATAAGGAACACGACAGCCGATGTATAATTTCCGCCCGTGACGGCAAAAAGCGTTTTTTTAAGCAGCCACGCCTGCCCGACGCCGAAAACCGCGGCGATAACCGCACTGACCATCGACTCATCCTCCCTTACAATTTTTATTACAATATTTTAGTACTGTTATATAATAAAGTCAAGTTAATTTTTAAACAAATAAAAGTTTTCGCGAGGCTTTAAAACTGGCAAACATTATATTGCACCGCAACATACTGTTCAGGACAACCGAATTTTACTCTCTTTCCGGCACAAACATCATAAAAAAGCTTACCGAAAGCAAAGCGCAGCAAAGCAAAATTGCCCTGTAACCGAACAATGCGGCGCACAAGCTGCCGAGCCCCGCGCCTACTCCGAAAACAAATATTACTCCGAAGTACGTAAACGCCTTAGAAAGTATTACCTTGTCGTGAGTGCGGAAATACGCGCAAAGAGCCTCTGTTCCCGAACGCATATTTCCTATGCACATAGTGCTGGCATAGGCGTGACCGCGTACCTTATGAAAGGTCTGAACCTGAAGCGCGCACACAAACGAAACCAACGCGTTAGCCGCAGGCTCCGCACGGGACGGCATAAATCCCACCGCAGATAAAAGAATTATTTCGCACAAAAGAATTATCTGCCGCCAGTGTATCTTTTCGTAGCTTTTAAGCTTTATATGCACAAATTCCGCCGCCGCAGTGCCTATAAGGAATGACAAAACAGGCACGGCATATTTAATTGCCGTCTGCCATTCGCTCCCCAGCAAAGCCGTACTCAAAAGTACAATGTTGCCCGTCTGGGCGTTGGCAAACACCTCGCCGCGGCAGGTGTATGTATATGCGTCCTGAAAACCGCCCGAAAGAATAATGAAAACCGCCGCGCGGAAACTGTCCGACATCTGGCCGTGAAAGCCTTTTTTAATTATCATTTTTTCCTCGCCCCGCAAGGGAGAAAACAAACGACATATAACTGAGCATAAATCCGAATGCCGAAAGCACCGTGACCGCGTAACTGCCGCCCGAAATACATTCGGCGGCTATTTGAAACGCAAATCCAAGGGCAAACATTACCGACATAAGCCGCGAACCCGTACCGCAGGATTCCGGCTTAATTGCGGTTTGCAATGCCTTTACAAGCATTGCCAGATCAAAAAAAGTAACTATTGCCAGCTTAAGCAGAATTTCCATTTCCGCAAACCCCCGTCCCGTTTTTATTTGACTTTTAATGGCGATTATATTATAATCATAGCGTATTCATATGTAAAATATATGATGTATATGGTTATTATCTTTTTATGATATGGTGAGAATATGTATATCAGCTATGATTATTACCGCGTGTTTTATTATGTTGCAAAATACGGGAATGTTACGCAGGCGGCAAAGGTACTGCTTAACAACCAGCCGAATTTAACAAGGTCAATTAAAAATCTTGAGGGGGAGCTCGGGTGTACGCTTTTTCTTCGCAGCAACCGCGGTATGAAGCTTACGCCCGAGGGGAAGCGGCTTTACGAGCATGTAAAAATTGCCTTCGAACATATAGCCGAGGGTGAAAAGGAAATTGCCGAAAGCCGAAATATGGAAAGCGGTAATGTATATATTGCGGCAAGCGAAGTGGCGCTCAGGTGTTTGCTTTTGCCCGTGCTTAAAAGGTTTAGGCTGCTTTACCCAGGGGTGCATATACGGGTAAGCAACCACTCGACCCCGCAGGCAATAGCAGCACTTAAGGACTCAACGGCGGATATCGCCGTTGTAACGTCTCCCACGGTGCGCTCGGCGTCGCTCACCCAGAGCGTAATACGCCCGATAGACGAGGTTGCCGTATGTTCACCGTATTTTTCAAGACTTACCGAAGGACCTGTTTCGCTTTCCGAGCTTACGGATTTTCCGCTTATCTCCCTTGGGGCAGATACAAAATCATTTGAGTTTTACTCCGAATTTTTTGCCGCCAACGGCGTTTTATACAAGCCGGACATAGAGGCCTTTACCGCCGACCAGATATTGCCTATGGTTAAGGCGGACCTCGGAATAGGGTTTGTCCCCACGGAATTTATCGGCAGCAGGGAGGATGTGTGTGTTATTGACCTGAAAGAAAAAATACCGCACCGCAACATCGTGCTGATAAAGCGCGTGGAACAGCCGCTCAGTATGGCGGCAAGGAAACTGGAGGAAATGATTTTTAAAGAGCCGTGAATAATTTGTATTTTTTTGTAAATAGATGTTGCAATTACGGGTATTGTGTGATATAATCTATCAAAAGCAATCTTTAAGCGCGGTACAGAGATGCCGGCAAGGTGCAATCGGTAAATCATTTTTGTTGCTGTAATTTTGCCCTGCCGCGTCCGGCAGGGCTTATTTTTTGCAAATATTTAAGGGGAAGGTCAGAGAAAAAATGAAATTGGTCTACAATATCGGCGATAATCCTCGCAACAGTTCAATGAAATTCGGTCAGATGCTTATATTTGCGGTTCAGCAGCTGCTTGCCATTATGGCGGCAACGCTTGTGGTTCCCGTAATTACAAACGGCTCCGCAAAGCTTGAGGGAGCAGAGGCAATGAGCCCTGCCGCGGCGCTCTTCGGCGCGGGTGTCGGCACACTGGTATATGTTCTTTTCACAAAGGCAAAAAGCCCGGTATTCCTGGGTTCGTCCTTTGCGTTCTTAGGCTCAATGGCAGCGGCGTTTGCGGGTGCCGTAAGCGTAAGAGCGGGCTATATGGGTCTTATAATAGGCGCGGTTATGGCAGGTCTTGTTTATGTTGTGATTGCACTTGCGGTTAAGTTTGCGGGCGTTAATTGGATAAACAAGCTTATGCCCCCCGTGGTTATAGGTCCGGTTGTTGCGCTTATAGGTCTTTCGCTTGCGGGCAATGCCGTGGGCGATCTTCAGACAGCGCCTGCCGGCGGCAGCACATACATAGCGCTTCTTTGCGGTCTTGTAACGCTTGCTGTAATTATAATTTGCTCGGTGTTCGGCAAAAGAACGGGCTTTCAGCGCCTGATACCCTTTATAATAGGTATCCTTGCGGGCTATGCGGCAGCGGCGATATTTACGGTTATAGGAAATGCCGCGAATATAGACGCAATTAAGGTTATTGATTTTTCACCCTTCTCGGCACTGCTTGAAAACGGAAAGGTAACTGTTAAAACGTTCTTTGCGGTGCCTGACTTCACATTCATCACGGCGTTTAAGGGCGTAAGCGAAATTAACGGCTCATACCTTGCAACCCTTGCTTTAGCTTATGTTCCGGTTGCGTTCGTTGTGTTTGCGGAGCATATTGCGGATCACAAGAACATTTCCTCTATTATTGAAAAGGACCTGCTTGAAGAACCCGGTCTGCACCGCACACTTTTAGGCGACGGCGTAGGCTCAATGGTAGGCGCTTTCTTCGGCGGCTGCCCCAACACAACATACGGCGAATCGATAGGCTGCGTTGCGATAACCGGCAACGCCTCTGTATGCACAATAGCCACGGCGGCGGTTGAAGCAATGGTAATTGCTTTTATAGCACCGTTTGTTGCGTTTGTTAATTCCATTCCGTCCTGCGTAATGGGCGGCGTTTGTATGGCGCTTTACGGATTTATAGCCGTATCGGGGCTTAAGATGATACAGGATGTTGATCTTGGAGCTAACCGTAATCTGTTTGTGGTTTCCGTGATTTTGATCTCCGGTATAGGCGGACTTCAGCTTAACATCGGCAAAATTACAATTACAACCGTTGCGGTAGCACTTATTCTCGGCATACTTACAAACCTGCTTGTCAGCAAATCAAAGGACGACAGCGAGGAAAACGCGGCTGAGTAAGGCTTAAAATACGAAATTCCGTTAAACAATTTTTCGTGAAGAATTGTTTAACGGAATTTTTTTGGGTTTTTACAGGCAAAACCGTCGAAATGCCGACTGTCTTGCCTGTGCTTTTTTATTTTGAAGAAAGGTATTCGTCAATTGCCTTGGCGGCGGTTTTTCCCGCACCCATTGCAAGAATAACCGTCGCGGCGCCCGTAACTGCGTCGCCGCCCGCGTAAACGCCCTCGCGGCTGGTCTTGCCGGTTTCCTCGTTTACGATTATTCCGCCGCGCTTGTTAACCTCAAGTCCCTCGGTGGTGGACTTTATAAGCGGGTTTGGCGACGTTCCGATCGACATTATCACGCAGTCGGCGTCAATTTCGTACTCACTGCCCTCAACGGGAACGGGACGCGCACGTCCGGATTCATCAGGTTCGGAAAGCTCCATCTGCTGGCAGAGAATGCTTCTTACCCAACCGTCGTTCCCTTCAATTTTAATCGGGTTGGTAAGAAATTTAAACTCAATTCCTTCTTCCATTGCGTGTTCAACCTCTTCACGGCGCGCGGGAAGCTCTTTTTCGGTGCGGCGGTATACAACCGTAACGTCCGCACCCAGGCGCTTTGCGGTGCGAGCGGCGTCCATCGCAACGTTTCCGCCGCCCACAATTACAGCCTTTTTGGCGTGCATAACCGGCGTTGCGCTGCCTTCCTTATACGATTTCATAAGGTTGTTGCGCGTTAAGAACTCATTTGCGGAGTAAACACCGCAGAGAGCCTCGCCCTCAATACCCATAAAGCGTGGCAAGCCCGCTCCCGAGCCGATAAACACAGCTTCATAGCCCATATCGAAAAGCTCGTCGACCGTTATTGTTTTTCCGATTATTACGTCGGTATCAATCTCAACACCGAGGGCTTTAAGGGTATCAACCTCTTTTTTAACAATCTTTTTCGGCAGGCGAAACTCGGGTATTCCGTAAACCAGCACTCCGCCCGCGGTGTGCAGTGCCTCAAAAACCGAAACCTTGTAGCCTTTTTTGGCAAGGTCGCCCGCGCAGGTAAGACCCGAAGGACCTGAGCCTACAACCGCAACCTTATGCCCGTTAAATTCGGGCTTGTTAACATTGTCCGCGGCGTGCGCGTTGTGCCAGTCGGCAACAAAGCGTTCCAGCCTGCCGATGCCTACCGGCTCGCCCTTTATTCCGCGAACGCATTTCGATTCGCACTGGGTTTCCTGCGGACATACCCTTCCGCAAACGGCGGGCAGGCTTGAGGATTCGTTTATAATTTTATAAGCGCCCTCAAAATCGCCCTCTTTAACCTTCTCGATAAACGCGGGAATGTGAATGTTAACGGGACATCCCGTAACGCAGGGCATATGCTTACAGTTAAGGCAGCGTGCCGCCTCTTCAAGTGCGGTTTCCTCGCTGTAACCGAGGGCTACCTCCGAAAAGTTATGATTGCGTACATCAGGTGCCTGCACCGGCATTTCGTGTTTTTTGGGATCCATATTCACAGCCATTTTACCGCACCTCCTGTTTAAATAAATTGCAGGTTTTCTCATATGCGTGGCGTTCAAAATCACGGTACATAGCGCCGCGTTTCATAGCCTCGTCAAAATCAACCTCAAAGCCGTCAAAATCGGGACCGTCAACACAGGCAAACTTTGTTTTGCCGCCCACGGTAAGGCGGCAGCCGCCGCACATACCCGTTCCGTCTATCATAATCGGGTTCATCGAAACCACTGTTTTAACGCCGGCGGGCTTTGTGGTTGCCACAACAAACTTCATCATAATAAGCGGACCTATGGTAATAACCTCGTCGTAATTTTCGCCCGAGTCAATGGCTTCCTTAAGCGGCGCCGTTACAACGCCCTTTGTGCCGTACGAACCGTCGTCAGTCATAACGGTAAGTCTGTCCGAACAGGCGGAAAACTCATCCTCCAGAATTACAAGGTCCTTGTTGCGGAAGCCCACTATCGTGTGAACCTCACAGCCCTCTTCGTGGAGCTTTTCGGCAATAGGCAGTGCTATTGCACAGCCTACGCCGCCGCCCACAACGCAAACCTTACGCAGTCCCTCGGTTTCGGTGGGTCTGCCTAAAGGTCCCGCAAAGTCGGCAAGACTGTCACCGACGTTTTTGTGATTAAGCTTTTCGGTTGTAGCGCCCACAATCTGAAAGATAATTCTTACAGTTCCCTTTTGGCGGTCATACCCGGCAACGGTAAGCGGTATGCGCTCGCCGTCGTCATCGGTACGCAGAATAATGAACTGTCCCGCCTCTGCCTTTTTGGCAACAAGCGGTGCTTCAATATCCATAAGCGTAACCGTAGGATTAAGACTGCGTTTGTTTACGATTTTAAACATTTCTTACTATCATTCCTTTAATTTATTCACGGCTTATCAGAAGTCAACTTCCGTGCCGTAGTATGTGCATTTAAAGAGTCTTGCCATAGTTTCGGGGTCAATGGCGCGCGGATTTGAACCCGTGCAGGCATCACCCACGGCGTTAACGGCTATTTCGTCCACCTTGGCGTTAAACTCTGCCTCGTCCACTCCGAACTCCTTTAAGGTGTGCGGAATGTTAAGCTCGTCGTTCATTTTATCAATAAGACCGCAAAGGTTTTCAATAAGACCCTTGTTGCTGTTTCCGGGAAGTCCCAGCATCCTTGCAATGTCGGCATATCTTTCGGCGGCTCTTTGGTCGTGCGCGTTATATTTAATAACGTAGGGCAGATATATTGCGTTTGCACAGCCGTGCGGCAGATGTCTGTCCTTCATACTTCCCTCGTGGAAAGCGGCGCCTGTTTTATGAGCCATTGAGTGAACTATGCCGAGCAGCGCGTTGGAGAACGCCATACCCGCAAGGCACTGTGCGTCGTGCATTGCCGCTCTTGATTCACGGTTGCCTTTATAGGAAGAGGGCAGGTAAGCCGTAACCATTTCAATTGCCTTCATGGCAAGCGCGTCGGTATAATGGCTTGCAACCGTTGATACATACGCCTCAATTGCGTGGGTAAGTGCGTCCATACCCGTGTGCGCCACAAGCTTTTGAGGCATCGTCTGTGCAAGTTCGGGGTCAACAATCGCAACATCGGGGGTAATGTTAAAGTCCGCCAGCGGATATTTAATTCCCTTTGCATAATCGGTTATAACAGAGAAAGCCGTAACCTCGGTTGCGGTACCCGATGTAGAAGAAATAGCGCAGAATTTCGCCTTTGTTCTGAGCTCGGGGAAATTGAAGGGTATGCAGAGCGAGTCAAACGTAACATCGGGGTATTCATAGAACGCCCACATTGCCTTCGCTGCGTCAATCGGTGAGCCGCCGCCTATCGCAACTATCCAGTCGGGCTCGAATTTCCTCATAGCCTCCGCGCCGCGCATAACGGTTTCAACCGACGGATCGGGCTCAACGCCCTCGAAAAGCTCCACCTCAAATCCCGCTTCCTTAAGGTAATTTACAGCCTTATCAAGAAAGCCGAAGCGCTTCATAGAGCCGCCGCCGACAACAACTATAGCCCTTTTGCCCTTAAGGCTTTTAAGGTTTTCCATTGCGTTCTCGCCGAAATATACGTCCCTGGGTAAAGTGAATCTTGCCATAATAAATTCCTCCGTTTATGTTTTTTTGTTAAAAACATTATAGCATTTTACACTTTTAATATCAAATATGAGAACTATATATAGCTATATCATACAATATATATCTATTTTTTTACTTAAAAAGTTGATTTTTTTACTTCGGTTACGAACACTTTTCCGTCTGCCGCGGTAAATTTAATTTCAAAGCCCGAAAAGGAAAAGCCGTAAACCCGCGTAGGGTCGTCCTGATAGCGGGGTCTTGGGTCAAGGCTTAAAACTTCACGGAGCTTTGCGGCGGTTTTTGCCCCCAATATTTCCGCCGCGCTTTTGGGAATTTCAACCTCAAATTTTTTTCCGTACGGCGTTCCCGCAAAGCCGCACACCGCGTTCGGTATCGCGTCGGCATAGGCAATGTAGGGCTTTATATCGTAAATCGGGGTACCGTCTGCCATATCAATGCCCGCAACGGTGAGAACGGGACCTGCCGTTTTATCCCTCTCAACCTTTAAGAGCCGAACGGCGGAAAGCGCCAGAGGGTTCGGTCTGTACGGCGAGCGCGTCGCAAACACGCCGATCCTTTTATTGCCGCCGAGGCGCGGCGGGCGCACCGTCGGCGACCATTCCTTTTTATCAGAAAGGGAAAATCCCCACACAAGCCATATGTGTGAAAATTCCTCAAGCTCCCTCACAGCCGAAAAATCACGGTACGGCGGTTCAAAAATTATTTTGCCTGTAAGGCCTTCAACTATACCGCTTTGGCGCGGAATTCCGAATTTTTCGGGAAAATCGGTTTTTATTTTTGCAATAACCTTTAAACTGAGTTCCACCGCTCATTCCCCCGTGCTCTGCGGTTCGGACACCTGTGTGCCGGAGGATGACGCCGAACTTTCCGCCGAGGACACTCCGGATGACGCCTGTTGCTCGGAAGAAGAGGCAACCGATGACGCATCCGCCGAGGAAACCGCGGAAGAGCTTGCGATCGCGGAGCTTGACACCTCGGATGACGATACCGAGGGCTTGCTTGATACAACGGACGAAGTCTGCTTGTCTTTATCCGTCTTTTTAAAGTATGCGGAACCTTTTTTCACAACGTCGTCACTGTCGGTAAAGTCCTTTTTCTCAAGGTTTTTGTGAACCTCGGTCATAACATCCTTCCAAATTTTTGCTGCGGCGGCACCGTTTGAAACCTTGCTTTGGAAGTCAAAGCCGTACCACACCGAGCCGACATAGTAAGGCGTACCTGCTACCATCCATAAATCGTAAGATTCGCTTGAAGTACCTGTTTTTGCGTATGCTCGCATACGGTTATACCCGGCAATGCCTCTGCCCGTACCCTCGCTTCCGTATACGACCTCCTGCAGCAGATGGTTCATAACGGTTGCGGTGGCGGGGCTTATTGCCTGCGTTCCTGTTTCATCGTAATCAAACACAACTTCGCCGTTTGCTTTTTCAATTTTATAATAGGTTGTGGGCTTGTGGTAAACGCCCTGATTGCCGAAAATTGCGTAAGCCGCGCAGGATTCGGTTGCGGTAAGCCCGTAGTTTGTGCCGCCCAGCGCCAGCGCCGCAAGGTTTTTATCCGACGTTACCAGGTGCTTGCAGCCCAGCTTGTTTACAAGGAAGTTGTACGAATCTTCAATTCCGACCTCCTGCAGCAACCTTACAGGCACGGTGTTCATTGATTTGCGTATAGCATAATTAAGCGAAACCGTACCCTTGTAATAGCCGTACCATTCCTTAGGTCCGCTTTTACCCTTTCCGTAATAATCCTTTATGGGCTGATCCAGAACCTTTGAGCTGTAGTTTACAATATCCTTTTCAACCGCAAGCGCGTAAACTCCTATCGGTTTCATTGTAGAACCGGGCTGACGCGGAGATTTTGTGGCGCGGTTAAGCCCTCTGTTCGTGGTTTTTTCACCTGCTCCGCCGACAATGCCCATTATGTGTCCGCTGTAATCCATAACCGTCATAGCCGACTGGGCGTTGACCTTTTCGCCGCGGGGGTTGACCGCGGTTTGCGGGAAATAGGTCTTAATGTCAAGGTACACCTTTTCCATTTGCGACTGAATATCCGGGTTAACGGTGGAATAAATTTTAAAGCCGCCGTTGTAGAACATTGTGGAGGCAACCTTTGTATCGCACTTGTATTTCTCAGCCAGATCCTCAATTACCTGTTCTATAAGCGCGTCAACAAACCAGCTGTTAATTTCCGCCTCGTAGTCGTCCTCCTGCGAATTGTCAAGCTTAAGCTCTTCATTATACGCCGCGTCGTACTCCTCGTAGGATATTTTTTTAAGCTCCAGCATTTTATCAAGCACAAGCCTGCGCCTTTTTTTGTTTTCCTCCGCTCCCTTTTCGGTCATGGGATTGTATTTTGAGGGGTTGTTTGTTATTGCGGCAAGCGCCGTAGATTCGGTAAGCGTAAGCTGGCTTACATCCTTGTTAAAGTAGTAATTTGCCGCAACCTGCACGCCGCATATTCCGTTGCCGAGGGATATGGTGTTAAGGTAAGCCTCAAGAATCTCGGTTTTTGTAAGCTTTTTTGAAATGAGCAGCGCCCTTACAATTTCGCGGAATTTACGCATAGCGTCCTTATCGCGGTCATTCGTCACGTTTTTAATAAGCTGCTGCGTAATTGTTGAACCGCCGAATTCGGTTGAATTGAATTTTAAAAACCTGTTTGCCACGGCGCCCGCCGTTCTTTTCCAGTCAACGCCGCGGTTTTCGTAAAACCGTTCGTCCTCAATCGCAATGAACGCTTCGCCGAGGTACTTCGGCATTTTATCAATGCTTGCCCAAATGCGGTTTTCACTGCCGTGCAGGCGCTGGTATTCCTCCCAGTTGCCCTTTTTGTTCTTAACATAAATAACGGAGGTCATATTAAGCTCCATATTCTTTATGCTGCTTACAATGCTGCCCGACGAGAAAAAGTCAATTTTTCTTTCCGACTTTATATAGGTAGGTATTACGAAAATAAGAAAGACCGTAGTTACAATAAGCAGTCCGGATAAGAAAACCGTAAGCTTTTTAAAAACCTTTTCCATATTCCGCTTCCTTCCTTTAAGTACATACACTCCGATTATATCACTGTTGCGGATATTTATCAAATATTTTTTTAACATTCATATTTTATTTATAATTCGGTTGTATAATTTTTACAGCCGAACGGAGGAAATATTATGCTTAAGTTAACCGATATAAAAAAGGATTATGTGACGGGCGATACAACAGTACACGCACTTAAAGGCGTGAACATTGAGTTCAGAAAAAGCGAATTTGTGTCAATACTCGGTCAGTCGGGCTGCGGCAAGACGACCCTTCTTAACATAATCGGGGGGCTGGACCGCTATACCGAGGGCGACCTTTCCGTAAACGGGCGCTCCACAAAAACCTTTAAGGACAGGGATTGGGATAACTACCGCAACCACTCGGTAGGCTTTATTTTTCAAAGCTATAATCTTATTCCTCACCAGAGCGTGCTTTCAAACGTGGAACTGGCGCTTACGCTTTCGGGCGTTTCCCGCGCCGAGCGGAGAAAAAGAGCCGAAGAAGCCTTGCGCCGCGTGGGACTCGGCGATCAGCTGAACAAAAAGCCAAACGAGATGTCGGGCGGACAAATGCAGAGGGTGGCAATAGCGCGGGCGCTTGTCAACAATCCCGAAATACTGCTTGCCGACGAACCGACCGGCGCGCTTGACAGCGAAACCTCCGTTCAGATAATGGAGCTTTTAAAGGAAATAGCAAAGGATCGCCTTGTAATAATGGTTACGCACAACCCGGAGCTTGCAAAACAGTATTCCACAAGAATTATAAGGCTTCTTGACGGCAATATTACCGACGACAGTATGCCTTACAGCTCCGAAGAGGAAATTAAAGCCGTCGGGAAAACGACCAAACGCCCCTCTATGTCGTTTTTAACGGCGTTATCGCTTTCCCTTAATAACCTTATGACCAAAAAGGCGCGGACATTCCTCACCGCCTTTGCGGGGTCGATAGGTATCATAGGCATTGCGCTTATTCTTTCCCTTTCAAGCGGCGTTAACGCCTACATTGCAAAGGTGGAGGAGGACACCCTTTCAAGCTACCCCATAACGATTGAGCAGGCGGGAATGGATTTAAGCCAGCTTGCAAACGACCTTATGGGCAAGACAGAAGCCCCCGAAAACGGCGACCCCGACAAAATTTACAGCAACAATATTATGACCGAAATGATGTCCACAATGGTTAACGGCATTTCGGCTAACAATCTGGAGCTTTTAAAAGAGCATATCGAAAAAACGCCCGCGTTTAAGGAAAACACAAGCGAAATTGAGTATAAATATTCAACGGTTATGAATATTTACGATGAAAAAGGCAACAGAGTAAACCCGAACACGGTGTTTTCAACCGTTTTCGGGGAGGGCGCGGCGCAAAGCACGCAGATGTCGGGTATGTCGTCCTTCTCAAATACCGAGGTATGGAACAGGCTTTTCGATAACGACGAATTCCTTAAAAAGCAGTACGACGTTGTTGCGGGACGTATGCCCGAAAAATACAACGAAATCGTACTGGCGGTGGACAAAAACAACCGCATAAGCGACTACACCCTTTATTCCCTTGGGCTTAAGGACTCGGCAGAGCTTGAGGATATGATGAAAAAGGCGAAGAACGGCGAGAAAATTGAGCCGACAGCCGAAACATCCTACACATTTGACGAGATACTGAACCTTAAATTCAAATTGCTCTGCAACACCGATTATTTTTCCGAAAATGCGGACGGAACCTGGACGGACAGAACCGACGACGCGCTTTTTGTTGCCTCACAGCTTGACAAAGCGGGCGAAGAGATAAGCGTTGTGGGCATAATACGTCTGGCGGAAAACTCCGTTTCCGACAAAACGAGCGGCTTTGTAGGCTATAAATCAGAGCTTATGGAGCACCTTATCGACAAGGTTAACGACAGCAAAATAGTAAAGCTGCAAAAGGACAATAAGGACACGGATATTTTTTCGGGCAAACCGTTTGAATCGGCTGTTACGGATATGACCTACGCACAGCTTACGGCGTATATCGCCACACTGCCCGAAAACGAGCAGGCGGAGTACAACGCGTATATAAATCAGATGGCGCAGTCGGGAATGAGCGAAGAACAGATTGCCGAACGCTTTAAAACCCTGATGCAGAAAAACAGCAAATCCGCAACCTATGACGGAAACTTAGAACTTATGGGCGTTTCGGACCTTAACAGCCCGTCGGTTATAAATATTTACCCCAAGGATTTTGAGGCAAAGGAAACCATATCCGACCTTATAAGCGATTACAATGACAAGGCGGCGGATAACGAGAAAATAACATATACCGATTATATCGGACTTATGCTCTCCTCGGTCACCACCATAATAAATGCCATAAGCTATATTCTTATTGCCTTTGTAAGCATTTCGCTTATAGTGTCATCAATAATGATAGGCATAATAACCTACATCTCCGTGCTTGAACGCACAAAGGAAATAGGCATACTGCGCGCAATGGGCGCCTCAAGGCGTGACGTTTCAAGGGTGTTTAACGCCGAAACGCTTATAGTGGGCTTTGCCGCCGGCGCGATAGGAATAGGTATAACGCTTTTGCTGCTTATTCCGATAAACCTTATAATAGCATCACTTACCGATATTTCGGGTCTTGCGGTTCTGCCGGTTGCGGGAGCGGCGGCGCTTATAGCCATAAGTATGCTGCTCACCTTTATCGCAGGGCTGTTCCCGTCGAGACTGGCGGCAAAAAAAGACCCCGTAAAGGCATTACGGAGCGAATAAAATAAAGGAAAGACTGTAAAACGTGAGTTTTACAGTCTCAGACTGTCGATAAACTCCGGTTTAACTTTGTTGCGGCGTTTACGCCGCATTTTGTTTTTCCGCTGACACGTGCGGCGGAAAAACTCATTGTAAGCGAAAAACCGCTTTTTCAACGGTTTTTCAAGGTCGCAGGGGTGGTATTGGCGGGGATAGAGTGCAGTCCGAAAATCTTTGATTTTCGAGCGAACGGCATCCCCGACCAAGAGCGTGTCGACTTTTTCGACACGCTCAGACTGTAAAACGTGAGTTTTACAGTCTTTTTTGTTCGTGCAGATAAAGGGGATCTGTACGAACAGCTTAGGCAAACGAGAAATCCGCACTCAAAAAACGGGTTTAGATTATTCTTTTTTGCCTATATTAAGAGCTTTTACCCTTAATATCACGGAATGTATGGGTTAGGTTTACCCAAAATCACGATAAAATCTGTAATCGGTCCTATAAGGCACAGTCCGAACGTAAAAACATACAAAAGACCCATACCTATTTTGCCCTCATAAAATTTGTGCAGACCAAAGTATCCCCCGATAATGCACAGCACAAGCGCAACCCACTTGTTGCAAAGTCTGCCGGCGTAAACACCGTTGACGTTGGCGTTTGTGTTTGTGTTTACATTTTGCGAGGAATTTGAGTTGTTAATTACAATATTGGGGGTGTTTTCACCCTCAAGCTTTTCAACCTGTCTGCCGCAGAATGTGCATAAAACGGCGTCCTCGGGAATTTTTGCGCCGCAATGCTTACAGAATTTTGTTTTTATGGCAGTATCCATATTATCCCTCCCAAATTGACATTCAGTGAATGTCATATTTTAAAATATTATAGCATATAATTTTTTCGTTGACAAGCACTAAATGTCAAAGGAAGAAAAATTATGTTTATAAACAAAAACTCAGAGGGATTAAACAACATCTGTGGCAAAAACGTATATGTTTTTCGCAAACAGATGAATATATCACAACGTATTCTTGCGGATATGTTACAGCTGGACGGGCTGGATATTGATAAAAACGCCGTGCAGAGGATTGAGTGCGGCAAAAGGTTTGTAACGGATATTGAACTTGTGCACATTGCGAATGTTTTAAAACACAAGGTGACGGAGCTGCTTGACATTGCGGATTGAATTTTGGGCCTTTTTTAAAAGAATGCTGCCGTTTTTCATTTTATACTTGAAAATAACGCGTCTTGGCGTATAATTATAATATCTGAAAATAAAGGGATGTTAAAATTGGGAGCATACGGTTATCTGCTCGCGCTGGCGCTTATTCTTCTGTTTACAAAAATTTTCGGTCTTGCTTCGGCAAGGGTTCATCTGCCGCAGGTGGTGGGCGCACTGCTTGCCGGAATTATTTTAGGACCGAGCGGCATAGGAATATTACACCAGTCGGACTTTCTTGTTAAAACCGCCGAGATAGGCGTAATAATGCTTATGTTCATCGCCGGAATAGATACCGACATTGAGGAGCTTAAGCACACAGGCCCTGCCGCCTGCCTTATAGCCTCGCTCGGGGTGCTTGTGCCGATATTGGGGTGCGGTGCGGTTTATTATTTCTTTTTTGCACACGGCTTTACTTATGCCAACATAATAAAATCGGCATTTGTGGGCATTGTATTTGCGGCAACCTCGGTAAGTATAACGGTTGAAACGCTTAACGAAATGGGCAAGCTTAAGACTCACGTGGGCGCAACGCTTCTTTCGGCGGCAATAATAGACGATATAATAGGTATTGTGGTTTTAAGCGTTCTTTCCGCAATGGGGGATAAATCCGTAAACCCCGGTGTTGTCACACTTAAAATACTCGCATTTTTTGTGTTCACCGGCATTGTGGGCTTTGCGGTGTATCAAATATTCAAACGCATCGCCGTAAATCACGCCACAAGCCGCCGCGTTGCGGTTTGGGCGCTTGCGTTCTGCTTTATAATGTCGTACTGCGCGGAGAGATTTTTCGGCGTTGCGGATATAACCGGCGCGTATTTCGCGGGCGTTATACTCTGTAACCTTACCGATTCGAGAAAATATGTTGCAAAAAAGGTCACGGCGGCTTCATACCTTGTGTTCTCGCCTGTGTTTTTTGCGGGCATCGGTCTAAAAACCGACCTTTCGGGCATTAACGCAAATATAATTGTTTTTGCGCTTGTGCTGGCGGTAACGGCGGTTATAACAAAGATAATCGGCTGCGGGCTGGGCGCTAAGATCTGCAAAATGAGCAATCACGAATCGCTTACGGTAGGCGTGGGAATGGTTGCGCGCGGAGAGGTTGCGCTTATGGTGGCGCAAAAGGGAATAGACAGCGGCAACATTGACCCTAAGGTTTTTCCCGCAATAGTACTTTGCGTTGTTGTTGCTGCGCTTCTTACGCCCGTGCTTTTAAAGCTTGTTATCTCGCACGGCGAAAAAACGCCCGAAACGGCGGTTTCGGTTTGACAGTAACAGGTATTTTGTGATATACTTGTATTAATATTTTAACGGGGGAATTATTGAATGCTGGATATAAAATTTATTTGCGAAAATCCGGAGCTTGTAAGGGAAAACATTAAAAAGAAATTTGAGGATAAAAAGCTTCCGCTTGTGGATGAAATAATATCGCTTTACGGCGAAAAGTGCGGAGCTAACAACCGCGCCAACGAATTAAGGGCAAACCGCAACAAAATAAGCAAGCAGATAGGCGCGCTTATGGCTCAGGGCAAGCGTGACGAGGCGGAAGAGATGAAGCGCCTTGTAAACGAGCAGGCGGAAGAGCTTAAAGCGCTTGAAGAAAAAGAAAACGAACTGCAAAAGCGTGTCACCGAAATTCAGATGAAAATACCGAATATTGTGGACAGCAGCGTTCCCGTCGGAAAAGACGACAGCGAAAACGTTGAGGTAAAGCAGTTCGGCGAACAGACCCATCCGGATTTTGAAGTGCCGTACCACACCGACATTATGCAGCTGTTCAACGGCATTGATAAGGACGCCGCTGGCAGAGTTGCGGGCGAAGGCTTTTATTACCTTATGGGCGATATTGCAAGACTTCACTCGGCGGTTCTTGCCTATGCAAGGGATTTTATGATAGATAAGGGATTTACCTACTGCGTTCCGCCCTTTATGATAAGAAGCAAGGTTGTAACCGGCGTTATGAGCTTTGAGGAAATGGACGCGATGATGTATAAGATAGAGGGCGAGGACCTTTATCTTATAGGCACGTCCGAACATTCTATGATAGGTAAGTTTATCGACACAATAACCCCCGAAGAAAGCCTGCCCCTTACTCTTACAAGCTATTCGCCCTGCTTCCGCAAGGAAAAGGGCGCGCACGGAATTGAGGAGCGCGGAATTTACCGTATTCACCAGTTTGAAAAGCAGGAAATGATAGTTATCTGCCGCCCCGAAGAGAGTATGGAGTGGTTTAACAAGATGTGGAGCTACTCGGTAGAGCTGTTCCGCAGTATGGATATACCGGTAAGAACACTTGAGTGCTGTACGGGCGATCTTGCGGACTTAAAGGTCAAGTCATACGATGTTGAGGCTTGGTCGCCGAAGCAGAACAAATATTTTGAGGTATGCTCCTGCTCAAACCTCGGCGACGCGCAGGCAAGACGCCTCGGCATAAGGGTCAAGGGCACGGACGGCAGAAAATACCTTGCCCACACCCTTAACAACACGGTTGTTGCTCCTCCCCGTATGCTTATTGCTTTCCTTGAAAACAATTTGCGTTATGACGGCGAGCATTACAGCGTGCTTATTCCGAAAGCACTGCAGCCGTATATGGGCGGCAAGACCGTTCTTACAACAGACAAGACTCTGTAACAAACACCTCGATGCCGCATAGTATGTTATTAAAACGGCATTGGGAGATACAGGAATGAGAAGCCTTAATAACATTGAACCGGGGGAAAGGGCAACGGTTAAGGAAATAATAACCGAGGGCGCAATGCGCCGCCGCCTTCTGGATATAGGTCTTGCCCCCGAAACCGCGGTTGAGTGCGTAGGTAAAAGCCCGCCGGGCGATCCCAAAGCTTTTCTGATAAGGGGAGCGATCATTGCAATACGGTCGGAAGATTGCCGCGGAATACTTATACACTGATAAAAAAATAAAAGCAAAAAAAGAGCATACCCGCCGAATTATCGGCGGGTATGCTTTTGATTTATTGTTTTAACGGTTTAATTATTTTCCTTATGTATACCGAAAGGAAAAACGCCGCCGCAACGGATAGCACGTCCTTAATTAGATACGGCGAGGAAACAAGCAGAAAAGCCGGTACAAACCCCATCTTATAAAGCAGTGCGTACTGCGCGGTGCCGAGCAGATGGCAGACCGCTATTCCCAAAAAGCCGGGCAGACATTTAATGTATTTATTTTTTATTACGTCCGCCGTGCCGCAAAGCAGTGTTAAAAACAAAAAGCCGAAAATAAATCCGCCCGTTGCACCGAACAGCACCTGAGCGCCGCCCTTAAAGCCCGAAAAAACAGGCACACCTACCGCCCCGAGCAGAATATAAGCCGCAACAGACGCCACACCCCATTTTATACCCAGCGTGTACCCGCAAAGCGCTACGGCGAAGGTCTGCAACGTGAGCGGCACATCAAACGGAGTGGGAATCGCTGTTTGCGAAAGCACCGCGATAACGGCGGTAAACAGCGCTGCAAGTATCATTTTTTGTGTTCTTGTCTTTTTGGTTTCACTCATTTTAACATCTCCCTGTCAGGAAGATATTGTAAACCATAAAAAAGCAATTGTCAACCTAAAAATACTTAGTGGGTTGACAATTGCTTTTATTTAATTTACACTTTCGGGTTGTATACGAATATTGTTTCCGCAACACTGAAAACCGCCTCGGTACCGTCAGCTTTTTCGGCTATAAGTTTATTGTCACTTCCCTTAACGGTCCATATTTCATCATCGGGGCTTACATTGTTTTCTCTTGTAGGTACGTCGATGATATACTGTTTCGCTTTGCCAAGGCACTTTTCTTTAATTTCGCCGCGGTTTTGCGATTCCGAGAAGCAGTAATCCTTTCCGTTAACACAAAGCTCGCCGTTTCTAACAAGAACAACTTTTCCGCCGTTCCCAAGCTTTATGAGCAGCACGTTTTTACTTTCCTTTACACTGTAAAGTTCGGCGGACATATTGTTATAAGCCTTGTTGTAAGACCCTTCAAGCTCGCGCGCATCGCCCAAATATCTGTCGGCGGTATAGGTTTCCTCAATCACATAGTCCGAGCAATCCTGACCATATGAGATACCGTTAACAATCACAACACCGAGCCTGTCACCTGCCGAAAATGCAAACTTTTTCCTGTCCCCATCGGATGAAACTGCCGATTCGGCGACCGAAGCGGGACTTTCGCGGTCGGTTGACCGCGTTTTATCAAAGACCGTATGACCCTTGGCGCCTGCCGTGTGTATCGCAATGCCGGCGGCAATAACCGCGCAAATGCAAAATGCGGGAACGGCAGTTTTTAAAACAATCATCCTTTTTCGTGCTTTTGCGGCGTTATATTCGCTGATATGGCTCAGCACGTTTTGCGCCATTTCGTTATAACTCTTCATAAACAAAGCCTCCGTTTTCAAGTGTGAGTTTAAGTGATTTTCGGGCGCGGCAGACAAGCATTTCCACGCTGTGAACGCTTTTTTTCATAACGGCGGCGGCTTGTTTTGCGGAAAGTTCCTCAAAATATACAAGCCAAAGCACCTGACGGTATTCGGGTTTAAGAGTGCCGAGCGCCCTGTGAAGGGCTATTTTCCGCTCTTCACGAATGTAGGCTTCCTCAAGGCTTTCCTCATCGGCGGCAATCAGCGCGTATTCTTCGGCAGGAGCGCACCTGTGCTTGGCACTCCGCCTTAAATGATCTATTGCAACATTCCGTCCTATTGTATAGAGCCAGGTCTTAAACGAACCTCTCCTTTTATCGCGAGGTCTTTTTGTACCCAGCACAACAAAGGTGTCCTCCGCAAGCTCCTCGGCAATGTGAATATTCCCGACGATGCTGTTAATATAGAAGATCAGTCCGTCCTTGTATTCCCTTATTATCTCAACCATTCCGTCATTATCACCGCCGATAAAACGCCGGTAATTAAAGGTTCCGCTGTCCACATATACGCCCCCCTGTTTTGAAAAGCTTTTCACCAATTACACGCAGCAGGCATTAAAAAACTCACACTCTTTGCATTACAGGGCTTTTAAAATATCAATCACGGTTTTAAGCTCCCGCGGTTTTACCTTGTCGGGCGCCGTGCCGTTTACAACACAATCGGTAAAATAGTTTATTTCGTTTGCGTAGGCGTCGCTCTTCGGCAGACCTATGTCGCCTGTGTTGCCGCCGTTTTGCGATACGGGTTTTAATATTTTGCCCGAGTTTTCGTACACGGTCATTTCACCGTTTTCATATACCGCAAGCGCGTCCTCAAACTGAAAACGGAAGCCTGCCGAAAACGGGTAGGGGGCGTCGTACCAAGCGGCCTCGGCAGAGATGAAGAAATCCCCGAATTCGTAGACGGTGTTAAAGTAATCCTGATTTTCTCTTCTTGCCCTGTAATTATTGCATTTTTCGGGTTTCCCGAACGCATACACAATAAAATCGAGGTCGTGAATGTGAAGATCAAACGGAACCATACCGCTGCGCTTTTCGTCCATCATCCAGTTGTCCCAGCTCCACTTCGGGCGGACGCCGAGCCTCTTCATATTGCCCGAAAGCAGTTTGCCGTATCTTCCGGTGTCGTATATTTCCTTAACAATTTCGTATTCGGGCCAAAAGCGCAGAACCTGCGCCACCATAAATTTAACATTATTCCTTTCGGCGGCGGCATACTCCCTGTCGGCATCGTCCGAATTAAGGGATACGGGCTTTTCGCAGAGCACGTTTATTCCCTTGTTCATAGCTTTAACCGCAAAATCGGCGTGAAGATACGTCGGCAGGCAAATATCAAGAATGTCCGGTCTTTCCTTTGTAAGCATCTCGTCAAAGTCGGTATAATGCCGTTTGCCGTTATATTTTTTCATCTGTTCGGGACGGATGTCGCAAAGGGCGACAAGCTCTGCGTCCTTTCTGCCGTCCCAGGCGGGAATATGCGCTCCGCTTATTCCGCCCACTCCTACAAGTGCAATCCTTAACATACTTTATTCTCCTTTTTACACTAAATAACGTTTGCCGTAACAATATTGCTCCAAAATTCAAAACGTTCGCACTTAAGCGCCGGTTCCGAAAGCTCGGATTTTGAAAACCTTCCGCGCAGGTGTCCGAAAAACGGTTCCGAGTCAACCTCGTAGGTATCCTCGGTGTAAAGCATTAACGTATCATAGCCCGGAGCCGATGTGACCTTTACGAACCTTTTAATTGCGGCTGGGTTCATAACCGCGTTTCTTGAACAATCAATAATTAAACCTTTCAGTTAACTTCACCGTAGACCCTTTCTATTATGTTTTCAAGGTATTTCTTTGCGTGGCGAATGTCCTCTGTTTGTTTATCACCGTCTATTTCGCGTTCAATGGTGACGTAAGAATTGTATTGGAGCTCTTTAAGCCTTTTAAACAGGGCATAAAAATCAACTTTTCCGTCGCCTATACGGACTTCGCGCCCGAGGTTGTGACCGTTTGTGGGGTAAAATCCGTCTTTCGCGTGCAGATTGCGGACGTATTTCCCGAAAACGTCAAGGGAGTCAACCGGATTTGCCTTGCCGTAAAGAATAACGTTTGCCGTGTCGAGATTAACGCCCAGATTGTCGCATCCTGCTTTTTCAAAGCAGCGCAGCATTGTAACAGGCGTTTCCTGCCCGGTTTCAAACAAAAGATACTGCCCGTTTTTCTTTAAATGCTCAGCCACCTGCCTTACCGCAACGCAGAACGGGGCAAATTGCGGGTCGTTGGGATTTTCGGGTATAAATCCCATATGCGTTACAACGTCGGTAATGCCGAGCGCCTTTGCAAAGTCCGCGCCGTCGCATAAATTTTTAATGCGTGCGGCACGGTATTCGGGCGGAACAAGCCCCAGAGTTATCTGTCCGTCGTAAAAATCCCACACCGCGGGGCCGCCCCAGCCGCACCAAAACGCCGACACGGTAATACCCTTGGCTTTTATAAGGCCGTTTAGTATTGCCGAATTTTCCTTGTTCCAAAGCTCGGGCTTCCAGGAGATAAGCTGGCAGCAACTAAAGCCCTCGGAAAGCATATCGTCAAATTTTTTTGACATAGAATTAATGTCGTCGAGAGAAACACAAACTCCGATTTTCAAAGCAAACACCTCTTAATTGTTGATTTTTTGCTATTTTTATGGTAACATACATTTAATGTGTTTTGTAGAACGTTTTTGATTTTTGTCGGTACTATTTTGACTTTCGGGAGGGCTTTGTATGCGTCTTGACAGAAATAAAGAGCTTACGCCCGTTTTGTACGGTAAAAGCGCGGTTAAAATATTAAGACCTGTTATATTTCCTGAGAATATGCTTTGTTTTAATATGCACTGGCACGAGCGTATGGAGCTTTTGTATGTGGTTTCGGGCAAGATAAAATTAAGGCTCAACAATACCGAAACGGTAGTTGAGCCGGGCTCTATTGCGGTAATACCTCCCGAAAAACCGCATATGGCGATCTCCGCGGCAGATAATACCGGGTATTACACAATTATGTTTGACGTTAAGTCGTTTTACAATACGGCGTCTGCAAGCAGGGGTCTGCTGGAGCCCATAGCCGCAAAAACCGTGGACTTTACGCCCGTTACGCAGGACCCCGAAATTATATCCGCCGTCGAGATAATGTTAAGGGAGGAATACGGCGGCGACCGCTCTTCACCGCTTATTATAATAAGCAGTATATATCTTATTTTGGGGTTGCTTTACAGAAAATGCGTGTCGGAAAACACCGGAATTCCCGGCGGCGAGCGGTTTAAGGATATAATTGAATATATTTCCGAAAACTACTGCGATAATATATCGTCACATTCGTTAAGCCGTCGGTTCGGCTACACGGAAGAGTATTTTTGCAGACAGTTCAAATCCGTTACCGGGATCACGCCTATGAATTATATAAATATTTTGAGGCTTGAAAAATCAAAAAAACTTATAGATAACGGCGAAACTCTGGTTTCACGGATATATGCCGAGGTCGGTTTTTCGGATATGAGCTATTTTGCGCGCCGTTTTAAAAAATACTTCGGCATAACCCCGGGCGAATATATAAAAAAGCTCGGCGCCGCCGCTCTTGAATGAGTGCGGTATACCGAGCTTACGGGTGTTATTTAAGCGAGCTTTTAACAAATTTGTTTAAAGCCTTTGAAACGGGGAACGCAACGGCAAATCCGCAAATAATTTCAACAAGTCCGTTAATTCCCACAAAAAGTATTATAAAGCTTACGGGGTTTGAAGCGCCGAGAGCGTCCGCATAGCCTGATATATAATCGGTATTGTAGAAAAACGCAACCAATGCCGACATAAAAAACAGCGTGTTAAGAAACGGTGCCGCAACCGCGGCGGCAAGCATTGCGGGAGTGTCCCGTTTGCGGGATTTTTTTAACGCGCCGAACAGCATTCCCGCCAGAAGTCCCGCAAGTATTCTTGTGGGGACGCAGACCAGAAATGTGAAGATCGGGTTAATTCCGAGCAGCGCCGCGCCGAACGGGCTGTAACCGAGGCACTGCAAAAATGATGTTACGCCGAACACCGCGCCGAGCACCGCGCCTCCCGCGGCACCGTACAGCACCGCGCCGATTGCCACGGGTACCATTGAAAAGGTTATTTCAAGCCCAAGCGTTTTAAGCGGTATAAACGATACAATAACGGTTATCGCCGCCAGAACCGATAGGACCGCGAGCCTTTGAATTTTCTCCTTGTTTGACACAGTAATTACCTCCGATACTCTCCCGAAATATGGGTAGAGTTCATAATAATATATATATCATCCGCCTTCGGCGGTTATTTTATTCAGTTGTTTTTCTCGTATATCGCGCGCAGCCCGTCAAGCAGTAAATTCTCGTTGTATATAATTTTACTGCGGCAGTGCGCTATAATATCCCTTGAAAGCCCGCCCGTGGCAACAACCGTTGGTGTTTCGCCGAGTTCTTCGGCAATTTTATCAAGCAGCCCGTCAATCATCGCGGCGGTGCCGTACACAAGACCCGACTGCATACACTCCGCCGTATTCGTACCTATCACGGACGGCGGCGCGTCTATCGGTATTGAGGTAAGCTGGGACGCATTTTCTGCGAGAGCTTTAAGCGTAAGCCTTACGCCCGCGGAGATAATTCCTCCGATAAAGGTTCCGCCGCGATCCAGCACGCTGAGCGTCGTCGCCGTTCCCATATCGATAACAACGCAGGGAACATTGTATTCCTCAAGCGCTCCCACGGCGCCGGCAACAAGGTCTGCGCCGAGCTGCGCGGGGTTGTCGATTTTAATGTTAAGACCTGTTTTTACGCCGGGTCCCAGCATAAGCGGAACTATCTGGCAAAGCTTTGAAACCGCGCCCGCAACCGCCGAACCGACCCCCGGAACAACGGACGATATTATGCAATCCTCTATATCGGCGGAGTCACAGCCGTATAGATCAAGTATGTTCTTAATTTCCGCCGCATACTGGTCGGACGTTTTCCTCACATCGGTTGAAAGCCTTGCGGTAAGACTTAAAACGCTGCCGTCGTACGTGCCGAGCGTAATATTGGTGTTGCCGATGTCAACAGTTAAAAGCATTGCTTTTCGCCCCTTTGGTATTCTTTTCTTCATTATATTAAAATCCCGCCGTAAAATCAACAATTTTATTGACAAGCGGCGGAATTATTGTTATAATACAAAGTGCTGATTTATGGGAATTATTAAATTTTCGGTGTAAATTCAGCTCCTTGCTCCGCAAAATGCGGGGCCAAAAGTCCAGAAGGAGGTGCAGAAAAATGACAAATAAGTACGAAGCAGCCATTGTTTTCTCGGTAACAGGCGGTGACGACGCTACTGCGGCGCTCAAGGAGAAGTTTAACGACCTTATCGCTAAAAACGGCACAATGGTTAATGTTGACGATTGGGGCAAGCGCCGTCTTGCTTATCTCATCAACGACGAGGCGGAGGGCTATTACGTTTTCTTCACATTTGAAAGCGAGCCTGACTTCCCCGCGGAATTTGAGCGTATTGCAAAGATTACCGACGGTGTTCTCCGCGTAATGGTAATTAAAAAGTAAGGAGGAAACGAAAATGTTTAATTTGGTAGTTTTAACAGGCAGGCTTACAGCCGATCCGGAGCTTAAAACAACACAAAGCGGAATTTCCGTTACTTCCTTTTCCATCGCTGTTGACAGGCGTTTCCGCTCAGGCGAGGAAAGACAGACCGATTTTATAAATATTGTGGCTTGGCGTCAGTCGGCGGAATTTGTAGCCAAATATTTTAAGAAAGGCAGCTTAATAGGTATCGAGGGTTCAATTCAGACCCGCAAGTATACCGATAAAAACGGCAATAACAGAACCGCATTTGAGGTTGTTGCGAACAATGTTCAGTTTGTTGAGTCCAAGCGTGACGGCGCATCGCCCGCCGCGCCGGGAGAAGCACCTGCTTCGTTCAGCAATGCCGGTGTTAACGATTTTGCCGATTTGGGCGATGTTTCGGATGATGATTTGCCCTTTTAACAGTTTTTCATATAAAGGGAGGTTATAACAGTGGAAAACGAGAAGATTGAAAGACCTATGCACAGAAAAGCACGCAAAAAGGTATGCCATTTTTGTGTTGACCGTGTAGAAGAAATAGATTATAAAGATGTTGCCCGTCTGCGTAAGTTCATTTCCGAGCGCGCGAAAATTTTACCGCGCCGCGCAACAGGAACTTGTGCCGCACATCAGCGTGAGCTCACAACTGCTATTAAGCGTGCGCGCCAGATAGCATTGCTTCCTTACGTTAACGATTAATCTGTTACGTAATTTAAAAATCGCAAAGCAAAGACTTTTGCGGTACAGTGTGGCAGGCGAAAAATCCGCACCCGAAACACGGTTCGGAGTTTTTCGTTTGCCATACCGAATATTTTGGGGTGTCGTCAAGCGGTAAGACACAGCACTTTGACTGCTGCATTCGTGAGTTCGAATCTCGCCACCCCAGCCATATCGAGTATTCATAAGGGATTTGACTTTATGAATACTCGATTTTTCTATTTGATACGGTTTTATGTTGGGGGCAGGTTTTCGCCTGCTCCTTTTGTTACGCCGTTTTCGGCTCGGTTAAATACTTGG
Source organism: uncultured Eubacteriales bacterium (assembly GCA_934454655.1). Lineage (GTDB taxonomy): Bacteria > Bacillota > Clostridia > Oscillospirales > Acutalibacteraceae > UBA737. The sequence goes on from CAKSFK010000010.1 coordinate 44,135, forward strand.
TCGCGACGGTTTTTTATCCGATTAAATCTCCAAAAATCGTTTTTATCCCAAATGTTATTCATATTGCCACAGAAACAATATCTCTGTTTTACGGAATCATATTTTATGTTGATGAAAAAATATTTATCATCATGGCAAGACATATTTGATTTATTATTTATTTGTAACTTTAGGTGTGCTGTATCTGTTTTATACAGTTGATAGATATGCCTCTCAGTTTCAAAATCGCGACTATATTTCTCTATTGATCGTTTTTGCTTTCCTTATAGTGGGAATAGTTTTTAATATCATTGATAATCATATTAAGATCGTATGGCTGACTGTGGCAATTGCAATGATTCTTTTTTATATTTATTACTGCAATATGGTGTGTCAGCTTGGTGTGTTAACAGAGCTTTTGAGGTTCATAAATCATCGTTAAAAAGAAAAGCATATATTCTTATTCTTGATGTGAATAACTTTAAAAAAATAAATGATACGTTTGGTAATACCTTGGGGGACTCTTGTTTAAAAACCATAGCATCGGTCATACGGAAAGTGTAAAAAAATACGGACGAAGTTATCGTATAGGCGGAGACGATTTCTGTGTTATTATAGATAGGAAATTCAATTTCTGTAATATTAACATTGAAGATTTGAACTCAAAACTACACGAAAAACCTTTAAGACAACGCCGGGAAAGTGAGAAAATACCCTCTGTTGCCATCGGGTACGCGCTTTTCGACCCGAAAACGGTGCAAATATTCGGCGCTATAAAGGGAGCAGATGCTCAAATGTATAAGAATAAAAAGCGAATTAAGGGTTTTTAAAAAAATTTCTTGTATTTGATATTAAAGTTTGCTATAATGATAAAAAATACAGGCAAACCTGTCGAAAGACAGGGACGCAAAGTTAAGTGTCTAACCGGAATTTTCCGTATGATTGACTGACCGCACCCGAAATGTGCGGTCAGTTTTTTTATTGAGGTGATTTTTTGAACCGTGTTTTAAGAGAAGAAAAAAAGTTTTTAATCAGTATTGACGAGTTTATTTCCCTATCGCACAAATTAGGAAATATTATGCTTTCAGATCCGCATAACGGCACTCACGGATACACAATCCGTTCCCTTTATTTTGACACTGTTTACGATCGGGATTATTTTGAAAAGCAGGCGGGCGTTGAGTTGCGGCGCAAAATACGGCTTCGTTGTTATGATCCGAAAGCGGATTACGCTATGCTTGAAATAAAACAAAAGCAAGGGGCAAATCAGCTAAAGCGTTCGCTTAAATTAAAACGCGAGGACGCCGTTCGACTGACTTTGGGAGACTACTCACCGTTGCTTTCATATTCCGAGCCCTTTGCCGCCGAATGTTATGCTTTGATGAATACCAAATGCTATTTGCCGAAAACCATTGTGGAATACAATCGTAAGGCATATATCGCAAAAGAAAACAAAATAAGAGTAACCTTCGACAATCATATTGTTTCTACGGAAAGCTGTTTTGATTTATTCAGCGAAAATCTGAATATGAATCCTGTGCTCGACCCATATAATGTGGTGCTTGAGGTGAAATTCAACGGTTTTTTGCTTGAATATATAAAGCGGATGATAAATCCCGTTAACAGAAGCGAGCTTTCAGTCAGTAAATATGTTTTAGCCAGACAGAACGGTTATCAAACAAGATTATAGGAGAATAAAAAATGAGAGAAAAAATTTACAGTCTTTTTACTAACCCCAGCGATATGACATGGCAACAAATTTTAATGAATATATCCGCAGCCGCAGTTCTCGGAATGTTTATTTTTGTTTCTTATTTAATATCGCACAGAGGGACTATTTACAGCAAAAAATTTAATGCTTCGCTTGTTATTTTGACGGTGCTTACAGGCACGGTTATGACCGTTATCGGAAATAACATAGCGTTATCCCTCGGTATGGTCGGAGCATTGTCTATTGTACGTTTCAGAACAGCTATTAAAGATTCCCGTGATACGGTATATATTTTTTGGGCAATCATAATAGGTATTTGCTGCGGTGTCGGGGATTATTTGGTAGCATCAATAGGAAGTGCGGTTACCTTTTTCGTTATATTTATTCTCGGTTGTATTAAAAGCGATAACCGTATTCTCTTAATAGTGCGCGCCGACCGTGCCAAACAGCCCATGATTAAATCACAGGTTTACAAGCTGTTTTCCGGAAAAGCAATTCTAAGAGTAGAAAACACTACTCAGGATACCGTAGAGTTAATATATGAGCTGACGCAAAAAATGGTTAGAAAAGCAGAAAAAGGCGAAATTAATATTGCTGACAGCATATATAAACTTGAAAATATAGAATATGTTAATTTGGTAATGCAGAACGATGAAATATCCAACTGACGGAGGATTTTCAGATGAAATATAAATTTATCGGGGCGATTGTGTGCATTGCAATATTGCTTGTGGGTTCTCTTAATTGGAATTTGCTGTTCGGTCTTACAACCGAAAAACGCGTTCATCAGCATTTATCTTATGTGCCAAAACAAAAATGCGAGCAAACCCATAATGCCGGCGAGCTTTGCACTCACCTCCCGCTTATTTCTATTGATACAAACGGTCAGGAAATACCGGGAAAAGGAATGAAAGACGAAAACGGAAGACACACCGGATTTTCCTCCACTCCCGACGGAAACGACCGAATAACTGCCTCTATGCGGATTATGGATTCGGAATCCGAATATAATCATACTTCCGATGAATCTACGGTTTCAAGCGATGTAATTATTCATGTGCGCGGTAACAGCTCGAGATTTTTTGAAAAATCAGGTTATCGCATTAAGCTTATTGATAAGAATGGGAACAATAATCCTCAGTCACTGCTCGGAATGGATAAACACCAGGACTGGGTGTTGCACGGGCCTTACCTTGATAAAACACTGATACGCAACTATATGATGTATAACTTATCGGGAGAAATTATGGACTATGCGCCGAATGTGCGTTTTTGTGAGGTTGTTATCAACGGCGAATATGAGGGAGTATATGTTTTGACCGAGCTGATTACAGCAGGCAAAGACGGTGCAAGGCTTAATATGTCGGTTGACGCTAAGGATAATACCTACACCGGTTACCTTTTAAGATTGGACCGACAAAACGACATTGAATCCGACCGTGTAAATAACCTGACTGAATATACTCTAAGAGCAGACAGGGATTTAAAATTAGAGGTTGAATATCCCGGACCGCAGAAACTGAACGAAACGCTTAAAAGATCTATTGAAACCGACTTCTCACGCTTTGAAAAGGCGCTTTATTCATATGATTTCAACAACAAAAAATACGGCTATAAAAATTATATTGATGTTGATTCGTTCGTCTCGTATTTTATCATTCACGAGCTTGTTGTAAACTATGACGCCGGATCTTATTCCACCTATATTTATAAGGATACAAGCGGAAAATACAAGATGTGCGTTTGGGACTTTAATAATGCTTGTGACAATTATCAAGAACAAAGCGTTATGACGGTACAGCATTTTGAAATTCAAAACAAATTATGGTTCGCTATGCTGATGAAAGATGAAGATTTTGTTGAAAGTGTTATAAGCAAATATCGGTCTTTACGAAAAACTGTATTCAGCGATAAATATTTAGAAGAATATATTGACGGGGTTATTGAATTTTTAGGACCGGCAATAGAACGGAACAACAAACGATGGGCTTCGTCTTTCAGCGATGATACGCTTCTTGAGCCCGAAGGCAGAAATCTTCATTCGTATGACGAGGCAGTAATGCAGCTAAAAACATTTTTCAGTGTGCGTACAGCTTGGCTTGACGATAACATTGAAACACTTAAACAATACAGTGCGTCATCAAAAATCAAGAAATACACCGAGGTAACAGATTAGAAAGGAGCATATATGAAAAAATTTATTATTATTGTTCTATGTATTGCTCTTTTATTTGTCGGTGTTGATGCCGCTTACTACCGTTTAGGAGTATATATCGACCTTAACCCTTCAAAAGAAGTGAAAACCTTTGTGAAAACAAAGGAAAACAAAATTCTGCTTAACAGCGGAAAAGGATATAATGAATTTGAAATAAAAGGTGTTAACTTAGGCTCGGGTGAGCCGGGCGAATGGTCTACGGATTTCAGCATAGACAAAGAAACCTATAAGAGATGGTTTAAATATATAAAAGAAATGGGTGCTAACACTATTCGTGTTTACACCATTCAGAACGATACCTTTTATAACGCATTTTATGAATATAACTATCAAAATCCGGATCCTCTTTATATGATTCACGGAGTGTGGGTAAACGATTATGTTCAGAATTCCCACAGAGACGCTTATGATAAAGACTTTTACACCACCTTTTCCCGTGACAGCATTACCATGATTGATGTTATTCACGGAAAGAAAAAGCTTTCCTTAGGGCGCGTTGCCAGCGCCGGTCACGGAACATACCGCAAGGATGTTTCAGAGTGGGTTATCGGCTATATTCTCGGTGTTGAATGGGACGATGTTACGGTAGCCTATACAGATGAAACCTATAAGAATATGACGGAGTATACGTCTTTTAAAGGAGAATATCTTTATACGGCAGAAAATGCCTCAGTTTTTGAAACGCTTTTGTGCAAGCTTGGAAATCATTTGATAGGTTATGAAACAAAACGCTATAAAACGCAAAAGCTGATTGCCTTTTCAAATTGGCCGACAACCGATCCTTTTAAATATCCCGAAACTGTAAAAAACTTATATATGAAATGCGCCTATGTGGATGTTGAGCATATTAAAACAACCGACAAGTTGCTTACAGGACAATTTGCCTCATATCATGTTTATCCTTACTATCCCGATTATCTTAATTGGACCGACGATTGGAGCTTTTCGGATATCACCGACAAAACTCAGTTTTATGACGGTGAAGAATTAAATACCTACCGAGCATACTTAAGTATGCTTACCTCGCACCATACAATTCCCGTAGTAATTTCTGAATTCGGTGTTTCAACAGGCAGAGGAATGGCACACAGAGATTTAAACACGAACCGAAATCAAGGCAATATGTCCGAAAAGGATCAAGGACAGGCGCTTATTCGGTGCTATGAAGATATAATGGCTGCAGGATGTGCGGGTTCTTGCGTGTTTTCGTGGCAAGACGAATGGTTCAAGCGCACTTGGAATACTATGTATGCCGTAAATTTAACCCGAAATCCTTATTGGTCGGATTATCAAACAAACGAGCAGTATTTCGGACTTCTTTCCTTTGACCCCGGGAAAGAAAAATCCGTTTGTTATGCAGACGGAGATATTTCGGAATGGTCGGGAGAAAAGCCTGTAGTACAATCGGGTGATATGTCTGTAAGTATCCGTTATGATGAGCGGTTTATGTATTTTCTAATCTATAAGAAAAACCTTGATTTTGAAAATGACAAAATATTTATTCCTATTGATACCACACCGAAATCCGGCAGTAATTACTGTGAGAACTTTGGCTTGAAGTTTGATAAGGCAGCGGATTTTGTCCTTGTAATCAATGGGAAAGACAACAGTCGGCTTATGGTTCAGGAACGATATGAAGTACTGCGATCTACCTATTCGCAAAATCTTAAAGGCTTTGATACCTATCTTGTTGATAATGTTCCCGATAAGAACTCCTCAAAATTTGTAAATATTGATATGATCCTTGAAATTTTCAATGTCACGGAAGAACAGCGACACAGTAATCTCTTTAATTTCGGTGAGCCTTCATTTGAAACCGGAAAGCTGAGATACGGAAACGCCAACCCGGATTCTGCCGACTTTGACTCGCTTGCCGATTTTGCCCAAAGCGGAGATTATATAGAAGTGAAATTGCCGTGGCAGCTGCTTAATTTCTCCGATCCGTCTAAAATGGAAATCCTCGATGATTATTACAGCGGAAATTACGGAATTAAATTTATAAATATCAATAAAATGAATATTGGAATTATGACCGAAAGCGGTAACCGCTGCCATCTTTCATCCTTTGAACTGAAGGGGTGGAGCAACAAAGTGACTTATCACGAAAGGCTTAAGAATTCCTATTATCTATTACAAAGTTATTGGAACAAAGAGGTGTCGCCGTGAGAGTAGAAATAATGCTGTATATCTATCTGTTTGTATGCGGAGCAATGATTATTTTTAATATAATCACTGCGCTTTTATTTCGCAAAAGCGAACGAAAGACGGAAAAAGTGAGCAAAAATCTGCGTTATGAGGTTGTGCTCCGGCTTAAAGCTGCGGAGGCAGGCTCCCCTATTGACAAAAACCATAAGCTATATCTGAGCCGGAAATTACGAAAAGTCGGGAATATGATAGCCTTTGACAAAATGTTGGCGGCTGAATATATAAGCCACCCGCAGGAAATTCGCAATTATTTGCATAGTCTTGACGAGGTTTTTATATCACTTATGGCATATTATATGAAGCGAAACAGAATTGAAGCCGCCTATTTCCCCTATATTATAAAAAAATACCGAGTAATTGCATACCGTTCCTTTTATAGCCTTGAGGGGGCTTTACTTGAGCTTTTGAACGAACCGAGCATTTACTGCCGTGAAAATGCTATGCAGGCGCTTTACACTACGGGCGATGTTGACTGTATTATAAAAGCTATTAAAACAATTGACCGTAGTGATCTATTCTATCACCGAAAGCTGTTATCCGACGGTCTTTTGAATTTTGCCGGCAGCGGTAATACTTTGGGCAAAAAAATCGTTGAAAATTTTTTTGATTTTTCAGTAGGAATGCAAGGGACATTACTTGATTATTTGCGCTTTTCAGGCAGTGAGTACCAAAAGTTTGCATTATCGCTTTTGATAAACGAGGATTTGAATGATGAAATACGCTATGCGGCAATCCGATATCTCGGCAAATATCCGTTTTCAAAGGCGTATGAAGCGCTGTGCGGTCTTGCTGAGGAGAACTCAGAGCAAAAGTGGGAATATGCCGCTATTGCTTCAACCGCTCTCGGTTCATATCCGTGTGAAAACACCGTACATATTTTAAAGAAAAATCTGTATAGCCGAAACTGGTATGTACGGCTCAATTCGGCGGCGAGTTTGAAAAATCTCGGAATTACATATTCGGAATTAAGCGATATTATAGACGGAAACGACCGCTATGCTTCGGAAATTATCAGGTATTGTCTGCAACGGGATTATTCGGGTGAAAAGGAGGCGGTTCATATATGATAGAAGCAATAGATATATTCCTAAAAGCCGTCGGTGTGTTTTTTATTATTTATATGATTGGTTATTCAACCTTTTTGTTTCTGTCTGTTTTGGTAGGATCTTCTGAGCTTTACAAAGCACATCGCCGAAAATGCCTTAAAAATTTTTTTCCGAACGATTATTTTGTGCCGATTACCATTGTAGTCCCTGCTTATAACGAAGAAATAACCGTAGTGGAAACGGTTAAGTCCCTGCTTGAGCTTGATTATCGGTCTTACGAAATTATTGTAGTTGATGATGGTTCACGCGACGAAACCGCAAAAAAGGTTATTGACGCATTTTCAATGCACCGTGTTTCACGTCCGATTCGCAGACAAATTGAATGTCAGCCAGAGGAATTTATTTATGAAACAAGGGATACCCGTGTGCCGCTTACTGTTATACGAAAGAAAAACGGCGGAAAAGCCGACGCACTGAATATGGGTATAAACGCCGCTAATTATCCTTATTTTATCTGTATGGACGCAGACTCGGTACTTCAGTATGATTCACTTAAAAACATCTCTCAGCCTATTTTAGAAAAACCGAATGTTGTTGCAGTCGGAGGGTTGATAAGGCTGTCAAACGATGTTGAGCTTGAGAATTGCAGAGTGAAAAAATATCAACTTCCAAAAAATATCATTGCCTGTATGCAAGTGCTTGAATATGACCGGTCATTTTTAGCGTCACGCATTATGTTCGATAAATTCAACGGCTCGCTTATTATTTCAGGTGCATTCGGTTTGTTTAAAAAGGATGTTGTAATTGCCGCCGGAGGTTACAATAACAAAACAATGGGTGAGGATATGGAGCTTGTAGTAAAGCTGCATGAATACTGTACGGTCAATAATATGAAATACACTATCTGCTATGCAACCGACGCCATTTGTTGGACGCAGGCTCCCGAAAAGCTGAGCGACTTAAAAAAGCAGCGCAAGCGCTGGCACCTTGGACTGTTTCAAAGTATGATTAAACACAGAAAAATGCTTTTCAACCCCAAATTCGGTGCGGTAGGTTATATTTCATATTTATATTTTCTGATTTATGAATTACTTTCGCCTTTTATAGAAATATTCGGAGTTCTGACAATGCTTTTGGCTTTTGCGATGGATTTGATTAACATTCCGTTTATGGTACTGTTTTTCCTTATCTATGCAGTATTTGGAAGTGTGTTGTCGCTTACGGCGTTTTTCTCAAGAATTTATACTTCGGATTTGAAAGTAACATTTTCAGACGCGGTTAAAGCCTGCCTTTTGTGTGTTTTTGAAATCACATGTCTTAGGTTTGTTTTGGCTTGGGTCAGGGCAACGGCTTTTTTCGGTTATCGCAAGAAAAAACTGCAATGGGGTCGAATTGAACGCAAAAAAATCAACTTTAAATAAGAGGAGAGAAATATATGGAACTTAAGGATTTAAGAACCGCATTGTTCGGATTTAATAAAAACGATGTTTACGAATACATTTCACAGTTAAACTATATCTATGAACAAAAGGAAGCGCAAAAAATCAAAGAGCAGAAAGATATATTAGAGGAACTGAATAAAAAGAATGAGGAACTGAATGATTATAATTCCCGTTTAAATCAAGAAAACACCGATCTTAAAAGAATTAACGATGAATTACAGAAAAAATTTGAATTATCCGACAAAAGGTCAAGCGAATTGGAAAACCAAATTGAAGAAATTTGCAAAGCGACCGTTTCAGTGCTTGGGGAAGTTAAAGAACAGCTAAATTCGGCCGAAAAAAGAATTTCGGATTTGCGGACGGAGCAAGGGTATGAATAACTGCCGAAAGTTTTATAAAAGCTTAATTATATGCATTTTTTCTATTGCGATGATATTGAATATCGGGTTGCCTGTTTATGCCGCTGTTTATACAGTACCAAGCGACGGCGATGAGGCGGACACCGTTTATGTTGCCGGAAATCCCAATGCATATCCGCTAGAATATTACAGTAAGGAAGATAAAGCTTTTTGCGGTGTTTTTCCCGATATGCTGAAGGTTGTATCCGAAAAAACAGGCATTTCATTTACCTATATTTCAGCTTCTTCCGAAAATCGGCAGAAAGAGCTTTCCCGCAACAATCAGGTTGAATTGTTGACAGTACTCTCCGATAAACAGGACGAGTGCAAAGTGGATGAACTGTTGCCGGTTTTAGAGTTTTATTCTAAAGGGGAAAATACAACTTATTGCATAGGCTTTACCGAAATTACCTCTCCTGAACTTATCGGGAAAATAAGAAATGCCTTTTCGGAAATATCCGAAGAGGAAAAAATGGGATTTTTACTCGCAAATTCAAATAATAATCCGGATGTGAGCAACAAGAACCGTTTAATAAAAATAATAATTTTGTCAATTTCTTTTCTTATTGTCATTTGCGGTTTTCTTGCCGTCGTTGCCGTCAAAAGAAAAAAACACAGCAGTCAAGATTCGATGATTGACGAATTGACGGGTATAGGCAATGCAGAATATTATAATTATGCCTTTGAACAGTTGATATCCCGTCAATCTAAAAATCTTTATGCTGTTGTTTATTTGGCATATGAAATTGAAAAAATAAGCATTGAATGCGGAGAAAAAACAATTAAGGAAATTGAGAGTTATGCTGCTGCACACTTAAATTCAAAAATTGACTCTGCCGAATACCTAGCAAGGATAAATGACGGAGTTTTTGTAATGCTTATACAGGCACCTACAGAAAAAGAATGTGCAAGCAAAATGTTCGAGGTTGTTGACAGCTTAAACCTATATTTGCAGGAATTTTATCCAAATATGGCAAATGCTTTCAGAGCAGGAGTCTCAAGGCTTTGCGAACATCCTGATTGCAATGCCGAAACAGCAATTTATAATGCAAAGCAGGGTTATTTTGCAGCTCTAAGTAGCAATACTTCTGTAGTGATAACCTGTGAAAACCACTTGACACAAAGCAGAAGACAGGAAAAATTGCGAAAGGGTGTTGCCAATGCGGTTACCGATGGCGAATTCCGGGTGTATTTACAGTTTATCAATGAAAATAAATCCAAAAAAATTTGCGGTGCGGAAGCTCTGTCACGCTGGCAAAATAAAGAATACGGTATATTGCGTCCACACGAATATATTGACATTTTGAAAGAAACCGAACAAATAATAGCACACGATTACAAAATGTTTTCTGCTGTATGCCGACAACTTGAGGCTTGGTGTGCTGAACCGTATAAGCAACTTTTTTTAACCTGCAATTTCACAAGGACTTCGCTCAGTCAAAATGATTTTTTCGACCGCATATCCGAAATTTCTTCCGATTACAAATTTGATCGTAGCCGACTTGTACTTGAAATAACCGAAGATTCAATTGCTGAGAATTCACAGGCGGTTTCGGAAAATATCAGCAAATGCCGCAGAGCAGGCTTTAAAATAGCGATTGACGATATGGGAGCGGGATTTTCGTCTTTTGCCGACTTATATGATAATGAAATTGATTTAGTAAAAATCGATGGAGAATTTATTGCCTCTTGCACATCTGAAAGGCGGCAAACTATGCTTTCAAATATAATAACACTTGTGCATGAGTCCGGCGCAAAGATTCTTTGTGAGGGAGTTGAAAATTTGGAACAAGCAGATTTTCTCGACAAAATAAATTGTGATATGATGCAGGGATTTTATTTTTCAAAGATCCTCCCACTGGTTGAATGTGAAAAAATTCTTAAAAATGAAAATATCACAGAAGGAAAAAATTTTTAAAACTAACACAGAAAATGTTTGCAGAGTATATTAAAGATAGATTTCCGAGACGGGGGTGCGGATATATTCTTGGACTCCAAAAGGAGTAGACAAATATGTACACGAAAGAGCAAATTGAAACTGCATTAAATGAATTTGAACGATTAGGTTCTGTACAAGCAACGATTACATTATTAGGTTATCCGTCAAGCAGTTCTTTGTATAAGTGGTATGAACGAAAAGCAAAGGCTGACCGTACAGCTCGAACAGTATGCAGCCTTGCGGCAAAAGAGAGAAAGCGCAAAATCCCGACTCGATGAGATTTTCACCATACTTGACGGACTGCAAAATCACCCGATGGAATATGACGATACGCTCGTCCGACAGATTACTGAATGCGTAGTGGTGGAATCAAAAGAGAAAATCAAGGTGGTCTTTATCGGCGGCACGGAAATCGAGATGACGCTGTAAACAGCCTTGAAAACAGAAACGGAGTGATGTAGAATGATTATGACGAGTGTTCAAATCAAGACAGCGAAAACGCAAAAACATCTCTATTGTCCTGTCTTCACTCTTACCCCAAAACAAAATCGGTAACGGGATTTTGGGAAGTAATACGTAAGAGGTACTGGGTGCGGCTTTGTCGCCGATTGTAAATGCAAGGTTACCATATAAAATGATGTCGGTGAATGTCGGGCTTCGTTTCAATATAATTTGTGTTGAAACGGAGGTGATAAAATGGATGTCTTTTTATATTTGTTATTACAGATTATTAACGGTTTTGATTGGAAACCGAAATTCGGTAACAGCAAAAATTACAAAAATTGGATAGCAAAATTGGATTTGAAAACATGTCCGATATGTAGAACTATGCACGGAAAAATATGGAAAAACGGAGAACAACCCAAAACAAAAGTGAGAATTCATGATTGGTGCCGATGTGAAATTAAAACAATGAAAACGGTAAAAGCCGGAACCGCTACGACAAAAAGACTAGACGGTGCGGATTGGACTTTAAAATACGAATCGAAATTGCCGGATTATTATATTGAATACAGGGAAGCTGAAAAATTAGGGTTTAAAAACTTTTTAGGTAATTTGGACATAGTGGTGCCTAATCGAATGATAACAAGAGGTGTATATAGTAATCGTAACGGTCATTTACCAAATAAAGAAGGAAGAATTTGGTATGAGGCAGATATTAATTATATAGGCGGATTCCGAAATGGGCAAAGAATAATATATTCTAATGATGGATTGATATTTGTTACATATGACCATTATCAGACATTTTTTGAAATTGTATAGGAGGTAAAAGAATTGGATTATAATGATTATCATTTATTTAAAGAAATAACCGATAACCCTATAATATTGGATTTTTCCAAATGCAAATATTTGGGTGAAATACACTTGATGCTTAAAGAAAGTTTTGGGTTGCCGGAATATTACGGAGAAAATTGGGATGCACTTTGGGATTGTTTGGACGGTCTGTTTTATGAACGTGAGAATTTTTCGGTAGAGCTTCACGGATTTTATTCCATGAAAAGAGAGTTGCGGGATGAATGTAAATTGATGTTAGAGGTTTTTGATGATGTTCATAATGAAACTCCGAATTTTACGTATAAAATTATATCATAAATCAGTCAATTGAATGTTGTGAAAGTTCGGGATATATGTAAAACCTGTAAAAAATCCTTTTCGTAGTCTTGCCACAAAAATCCTTATTCGTAAGAATGGGGATTTTTACTTTTTGTAATCAAATATAATTCTTTCGGTTGAAATGAACGGCTGTATGTTATATAATAAAATACAAAGCACGGGAAAGCTATAATAATCAAATCAGGGAGTACATATGAGGGTCGCTTTTTTCACCTTGGGCTGTAAGGTTAATCAGTACGAAACAGAGGCAATGCGCGAAGCGTTTGCCTCAGCCGGGCATACGCCCGTGCCGGAGGGTGCGCCGTTTGACGCGGCGGTTATTAATTCCTGCACGGTAACGGCAGAAAGCGACCGCAAGACGCGCCAGACCGTGAGGCGCTTAAGGCGGGAAAACCCCGAATCGGTCATTATTCTTACCGGCTGTATGGTTCAGGCGTTTTCCGACGAGGCAAAGGCGCTCAGCGAGGCGGACATTGTTGCCGGGAACACGGATGTTGCGCGCATTGTAAAGCTTGCGGAAAAGTTCAGGGCGGACGGAGAAAGAATATTTGAAGTGAGCCGACACGAAAAGAAAGAAAAATTCAACACGCCGCCTGTATCAGCCTTTGCGGAGAGAACGCGGGCATATATGAAGATTGAGGACGGCTGCGAGCGCTTTTGCACCTACTGCATTATCCCCGCGGCGCGCGGGTTTGTGCGCTCAAAACCGCTTTGCGAGATAAAGGACGAGGCGCGGCGGCTGGCTGACGCGGGTTTCAGCGAGATAGTACTTGTCGGCATTAATCTTACCTCCTACGGAAAGGGAGAAAATACCGACCTGTGCGACGCGGTGGATGCGGTTTGCAGTGTGGAAGAAATTAAAAGGGTAAGGCTGGGCTCGCTTGAACCCGACCATATGAGCGATGAAATGCTTGAAAGGCTTAAAGGGCAGGAAAAATTTTGCCCGCAGTTCCATTTGTCGCTTCAGTCGGGGTGTGACAGAACGCTCGCGCGTATGAACAGGCATTACGACACGGCATTTTACAGCGATCTTGCGGCGCGTATACGCGCTGCGTTTTCAAACGCCGCTCTTACAACGGACGTTATGGTGGGGTTTGCGGGTGAAACCGAGGAGGAATTTGAGGAAAGCCTGCAATTTGTAAAAAACATCGGCTTTGCGAAAACGCACGTCTTTGCGTATTCAAGGCGCGCGGGAACGGTGGCTTACGGTCTGCCGGGTCAGGTGACGCGTGCGGAAAAAGCCCGCCGAAGCCGCATTTTAAGCCTTGCCGCCGCCGAAACGGAAAAAGAATTTTTGGCAAAAGAGGTAGGCTCGGTTTGTCCGGTGCTTTTTGAAACCGCCGCCGACGGCTATGCCGAGGGCTACACCCCGAATTATTCGCGGGTGAGGGTTAAGTCCGATGAAAAGCACACGGGAGAAATACTTGACGTGAAAATTATTTCTTCCGACAGTGATTTTCTTGTAGGCGAGATAATGTAAGGCGCGGCGGATTATTTTCGCTTGCCTGAACGGAGTGAAATTTACAGTGAAAGAGTATTATTCCTCGTCGCCCGAAGAAACCGAGGCGTTGGGCGAAGAACTTGGGAAACAGCTTTGCGGCGGAGAGGTTATTGCCTACCGCGGCGGGCTTGGAATGGGCAAGACCTGTTTTACACGCGGACTTGCGAGAGGACTGGGCTTTAAGGGCGATGTAACGTCGCCCACATTTGCGCTGATAAATGAATATATCGGCGGCAGACTGCCGCTCTACCACTTTGATATGTACCGCATAACAGGCTGGGACGACCTTTACTCCACGGGCTTTTTTGACTACCTTGAAACAGGCGGAGTAATTGCCGCGGAATGGAGCGAAAACATTGAAAATATATTGCCTCAAGGCACGGTAACAGTGACATTTGAACGTACAGGCGATAATTCACGCAAAATTACCGTTGAAAGACAGGGATAAACAATATGAAAATACTGGCTCTTGAATGTTCGGCAACGGCGGCGTCTGCGGCGTTGTGCGAAAACGGGAAAATAATTTCCTCATCATTTGTAAATATTAAGCTTACACATTCCCAAACACTGCTGCCCATGGTGCAGAACACCCTTTCAGCGGCAAAATGCGATATAAACGAGGTGGAGGGCGTAGCGGTAAGCAGCGGCCCCGGCTCATTTACGGGGGTAAGAATAGGCATAAGCGCCGCAAAGGGAATTGCCGCGCCGGCAGGCTTGCCCTGCGTCGGAGTATCAACTCTGCTTTCTATGGCTTACAACCTTATCGGTACTGACTGTATAGCGTGTGCGGTTATGGATGCACGCTGCGGTCAGCTTTACAATGCAATTTTTGATATTACGGACGGCAGAATAACCCGTATTTGCGACGACAGAGCCGTAACTTGCGAAGAACTTGAAAAAGAAATAAAAAAAATGTCGCAAAATACCGACAAACGTGTTATAATAGTCGGTGACGGATCAAATGTGTTTTTGCCGTTTGTCTGCGAACTGACCGGCGTTTTGACGGCGTGCGAGGCATTGAGGTATCAAAACGCCGTTTCGGTGGCGCTTGCCGCCGATGAGATGTTTAAAAACGGGGAAACGGTAACGCCGGACGGACTTTTGCCGTTTTACCTGCGCTTGCCGCAGGCTCAAAGAGAATTGAAACTTAAAAAAGAGGGGATCGTATGAAAATTGCAATAGGGTGCGACCATGGCGGATTTGAACACAAAAACGCCATTGCCGAACATTTAAGAGAACGCGGATTTGAGGTTAACGACTTCGGGATTTATGAAAACAAATCGGTCGATTACCCGGAAATTGCCTTAAAGGTTGCAAACAGTGTAAAATCGGGGGATAACGACCTCGGAATACTGGTTTGCGGAACCGGAATAGGTATGTCCCTTGCCGCAAACAAGGTGAACGGAATACGCGCCGCGGCACTGAGCGACCATTTTTCCGCCAAGTACACCCGTTTGCACAACAACTCGAACATATTGTGCCTGGGCGGCAGAGTTATAGGAATAGGAACGGCAATTGAACTCGCCGATGTTTTTGTTGACACCGAATTTGAGGGCGGCAGACATCAGCGCAGGATTGATATGATAACCGAAATTGAAAAAAGTCAAACGGAGGAAAATTAAAATGAGTGACAACGTATACATTATGGATCATCCGCTTATTCAGCATAAGCTTTCCATTTTAAGGGACGAAAAAACCGGTTCAAAGCAGTTCAGAGAGCTTATAAGCGAAATTGCGATGCTTATGCTTTATGAGTCCACAAGGGATCTCCCGCTTGTTGACGCGGAAACAAAGACCCCCATTACCGTTGCAAAAACCAAAAAGCTTGCGGGACGCAAAATGGCATTTGTTCCGATACTCCGCGCGGGGCTCGGAATGGTTGACGGCGTTTTAAGCCTTATTCCCGCGGCGCGTGTGGGACATATAGGTATGTACCGCGATCCCGAAACGCACAAACCCGTTGATTATTACTGTAAGCTCCCCTCCGACCTTAACGAGCGCGATGTTTTCGTGCTTGACCCTATGCTTGCGACGGGCGGCAGTGCGATAGACGCCGTTACAAGAATCAAGGAGTTTAATCCCAAGCGCATTAAGTTTATGTGTATTATAGCCGCTCCCGAGGGCATTAAGGCATTTACAGAGGCTCACTCGGACGTTCCCGTGTACTGCGCGGGACTTGATGAGTGCTTAAACGAGCATTGTTACATAGTCCCCGGCCTCGGCGACGCGGGCGACCGTATTTTCGGAACAAAATAAAAAGAAATACAAAAGCGCAGCACATACTTGTCAGTGTGTGCTGCGCTCAGACTGTCGATAAACCACGGTTTGACTTTGATGCGGCGATCACGCCGCATTTTTTGTTTTTCCGCTGACATGTGCGGCGGAAAAACACATTGTAAGCGAAAAACCGCTTATTAAGTGGTTTTTCAAGAATACTGGGGTGGTATTGGCGGGGATAGAGAGCAGTCCGAAAATCTTTGATTTTCGAGCGAACGGCATCCCCGACCAAGAGCGTGTTGACTTTTTCGACACGCTCCGGCGGAGCACATACTTGTCAGTGTGTGCTGCGCTTTTGTATATGCTGTCTTTTAACAGGCGTCGGGGTATCCGAAAGCCCTATTATATAATCCGCGGATATATTATAAAAACGGCACAGGGTTGCCAAATCATCAATTTTCAACTCCGCTCTCCCTGTTTCTATATGATTGTAACCCTGCTGGCTTTTTTGCAAAAGCTTTCCGATTTCTGATTGTGTTAAATCCCGATCCTCCCTTATGTTTCTCAGCCTTGTTCGGTAATCCATATTATTCTCTCCCTTGATTTTATATATTTTAATTTTAATTACTCATAAACTGAGTATTGACAAATACTCAAAGACTGAGTATAATATGGCTAGAATATTAAAATTTCGGGGGTTAAACTTATGAAAAAAATTGTGTCGGTTATACTTATTGCCGTTGTTTGCTGCTTACTTTCGGCGTGCGGCATTGAAACTTCGCCGAAAAAAGAGCAGTACAATGCTTCTTCGGTCGTTTCTAAAACATCAGGGCAGGAGGATTACAAAATAAACGAAACTGCCGTCTTTGAAAACATAAAGGTTACTGCAACCGAAATAAAAGAGTCGAGTGGCGATGAGATATTCGGACCGGACGAGGGAAATGTTTTTGTCGGTATAAAATTTGTTATTGAAAACATATCCGAGAAAAGTCAGTCAATAAGCAGCTTGTTGTTGTTTGATCCATATGCGGACGACGTTAAATGCGACTATTCGCTGACCGCAAATGTGGAATTCGGCGACGGAACTCTTGACGGAGAGATTGCGCCCGGAAAGAGAATGGAAGGTTGGTATGCCGTTGAGGTGTCAAGTAATTGGAAAAAAATAGACCTTGATGTTAAATCCTCATGGCTTTCGGGAAATTCGGCAAGATTTGTTTTTGAAAAATAAGACCGAAAATGCGGCAACCCGATGCCCGAAAGCTTAGCTTTCGGGCATCGGGTTTTTGCGGTTTTATTATCCGTCGTAGTCTTCAAGCGCTCTTTGGGCTTCGTCCCGTGTGGGAAACGCTATGCCCGATTGCAGCATTTTTATATCATCCTCCGGAAGGTCGTCAAGCACTATTTCGCCGTAAACCGTTTGAATTTTTCCGTTGTTGTAAAGCGCAACGCTGTTGCCGTATGCCTTAAGCACCCAGCCCGACGGCTCATACTCGGTGTCCGAGGCGGCAAATCCCGCCACGGTTAAAATTATTACAGCCGCGGCAGTCAGCACAACCGCAATTATAAGAATGTTTTTTTGGTTTTTAAACATTGTTACACCCCGTTTAATTGTATTATTGGCAAAAACAGCCTGTTTATACAGTATATAAACGCAAATAATATTTGTTAAGAGGGTGGAAAAATGAAATTTAACGAAATTGCCGAAAAGGCTCTTGAAAAGCACTATGAATGGCAGGGAAAAATTGAAATGATCTCCCGCGCCGAAATAAACAGCCCCGAGGAACTGGCGCTTGCCTACACACCCGGCGTTGCCGCGGCGTGCCTTGAAATTGAAAAAAATCCCGCGCTTTCGTTCAGGCTCACAAGGCGCGGCAAAATTATAGCCGTTGTAACCGACGGCTCAGCCGTTCTTGGGCTCGGTAACATAGGCGCTTTGGCGGCAATGCCGGTAATGGAGGGCAAATGCGCGCTTTTTAAGCGTTTCGGTAACGTTGACGCCGTGCCGCTTTGCCTTAACACGCAAAACACCGATGAAATTGTGGAAACGGTTGCAAGAATATCGGGCAGCTTCGGAGGAATAAATCTTGAAGATATTTCCGCACCGCGCTGTTTTGAAATTGAAAAAAAGCTTAAGGAACGTTTGAATATTCCCGTATTTCACGACGATCAGCACGGAACGGCAATTTGCACAGCGGCGGCAGTTATTAACGCGTTAAAGCTTACCGGCAAAAGGGCAGACGAGATAAAGTGCGTAATAAGCGGAGCGGGTGCGGCAGGCTGTGCCGTTGCAAAGCGGCTTTTAAGCCTCGGCATAAAAAATATTATTGTTTGCAACAGCCGCGGCGCAATATACAGCGGCAGACCGGGGCTTGACGCCGAGAGGACAAAGCTGGGACTTATAACAAATCCGAACTGTGAAAAGGGCGGGCTTACAGACGTGCTCAAAGGCGCGGATGTGTTTATAGGCGTTTCCGCACCGAATATTTTAAAGGCGGAAAATATTGCGGAGATGAACAGCAACCCTACGGTGCTGGCGCTTGCAAACCCCGTGCCTGAAATAGACCCGAAAGAGGCGATAAAGGGCGGGGCGGCAGTTGTCGGTACAGGCAGATCCGATTTCCCGAACCAAATAAACAACGTGCTTGTATTCCCCGGAATATTTAAGGGCACGCTGGAGTCGGGAGCCGCAGAGATTAACGATGAAATGATGACGGCGGCGGTTTATGCGCTTGCGGAGCTTGCCGACGATAAGTGCCCGGCAAGCGACCGCATTATTCCCGATGTTTTTGATGACAGGGTAGCGCCGGCGGTTGCCGAAGCCGTTACAGACGCGGCGATAAAAAGCGGAGCGGTGCCTGATAAACGGCGTTAAAAAAAGCAGACGCGCGGGGAACGCCGTGCGTCTGCTTTTATTGATGTTTCGGGTATTGAAAAAAACTTTATTACGGGAACGGTTGTACCCCGATTGTTTTATCTGCTTATTTAATTGAATTAAAGTAATCCACTATTCCTCTTGTAATCGCAACTGCCTTTTTGGTGTTGGCGGCATCGTCGGTTATAGCCGCAAAATCCTTGGGACTTGAAATAAAGCCGTTTTCGGTAAGAACCACCGGGCAAACGGTGCTGCGGCACATAAAGTAGTAATGCCATTTGAAAATTTGCTTTGAGTTATCGTAAAGCGAGGTTTCGGCGGTTCGGGTAAGCACATATTCGGCTGCCTTTTTCGCAAACGGGTGCGAATAGTACGAGCCGAAGCCGTTGGGAGAAGCCTTGGCGCTTGAGTTGTGATGTACCGCAACGCAGTAATCGGGTTTCAGTGTGCGGAGTATTTGAATTTTATCGTCGGTAGAGCTTGTGCGGTCGCCATCTCTTGTCATATACACCGTGGCACCCGTTTTTTCAAGCTCGGCTTTTATTTTAAACGCAAGCTTGAGGTTTGCGTCCTTTTCATAATATCCGAACCCTATGGCTCCCACGTCGTCACCGCCGTGGCCGACGTCAATCAACACCTTTACGCCGGACAAGTTTGTTCCGTATTCATTTTCGCCCTCCGTAACGGTCTTGGGATTTAAAAACTCAAAAACAAGCTGTCCGTTATCGTTGTAATGCGCGTCCCAGCCGTAAAACGCGCCCTGCTTTTTAAGGAACAGCCTCAGCGTTATGTCACGCACGCCGAAGCCGTCGGCAGCCGGGTTTTCGATTATTTTCGCCTCTTTAAACAGGGGATGATCCTCGGGAATTGTTATTTCGCCGTTTAAAACCGTGGCGTAGCAGAAGGTGATATCAACATAATTATAGGTAACGTCCGTTACGCGGTAATCCTGCCCTGACGGATTGACGTAATTCTGCGGCAGCAGATCAAAATAGAACGGAGCCTTCCAGAGTGAATCAAGGGTAAGCACCGTGTGGCCGTCTTCAATGTCAAAGCCGGCAATACCTATCTCGTTATGGTCGGGCAGGGTTCCGATATACTGCCTTACCACCGGCTTCAGTTGGGTGTGCGGCTTATCCTTTCTTTCAAGGTAAACGCGGTAGCCGGCGCGCAGGGTAACGTACTTTGTGTTTTTGTATTCAACCAGGCTGTTCTTGCAGTAATCAACCGTGCCGCGCGGCAAATAGTTGTTTGTGGGTCTTGACCAGTCTACCGAGCCGTCTTTAAGGCTTTGATTGCTCACATTCCCATCAAACGTTTCGGCGTTGTATTCGGTTATCTCGGCAATATATCCCGAACCGACATTCATATACCTCCCGCCGGACGGTGTGGCATTCGGGTCGTAATCGACTATAATATCGCTTTTTTTGCAGGTTATCTTGCCCGAGGTAAAGGTTTCGGTCTTGCCGTTGTGCGTGGCTTTGTATGTGATTTTACCCATATTTAAGTCGGACGCGTTGTTGCCGGGAAGATTTATTATTCCGTTATAGGAAACAAAGTCGGTTTCGTTTTCTTCGGTTTCGTTTGCCCGTGTAAGCTCAACGGCAGTGCCGGAAAGCGTCGCGGTAACGTGGCTGCCCTTGCGTGCCGAAACATTAACTATTATTGTTGAACCGCTGGGGTAGGTCTGCGCGCCGGACGGAGAATAGCTTTCAATTATAACGTATCTGTATGTTACGGTGTAGGTCACGCTTTCACCCTTGTGCTCAAACTTAAATGTGTTTCTTCCGACCTTAAGCGTTACCTGGTATGTAAAAATTCCGTTCTCGCCGCGCTCGATTGCCGCACCGTTGCAGGCGAGCGGTTCCGCGGGGTCGGATGTACCCGAAAACGTAAAATCGGGATTGGTTACCGAAACGGAGGTTTTTGCAGGTGACGAAATTGCAAGTCTTATGCCGTTGTCGGCAGGAGGCTCCGGCTCGGACGGAAGCGAGGAAACAGCCGACGTGGCGGACGCAACCGAGCTGTCCTGAACAGAGCTGTTGTTCACTGCCTTTTTACCGCCCTTTATAATGAAAAAGGCGCACAGTACCGCAACGGCTACCGCCAGAACCGCGGCAACGCTTATAATAAGTGCTTTATATTTTAAGAAATTCATTTCAAGACTCCCCAAATTTAATTACTTTATTATATTCTATCACCCCCTTATTTTCAAGATATGTTAATAAATTGTAATTATTTCCCGGAATTTAGGGTTAAGGTTTTAACTTCAACATTATATTGCAAACTTTATTTAAAAATTGAAAATATTTGTAAAAATTAAGAAATTGTTAAATTTATGCTTGACTTTTGAGGGTATTCATTGTATTATTAAAGGCAAGAAATACTATTGTGGAGCCGGAATGGTAAAAAAATTTGTCGAAAATTACGAACAGATGTCGGACGAAGAGTTGGTTGCCGAAATAAACGGCGGTAAATTTGAACTCCTGCGTTTGATTATTTCAAGATACAGCAGACAAATTAATTACTATGTAAACAGGTACTGCTCGGAAAATGAGAAAGAGGACGCCGTTCAGGAAGCAACATTTGCGCTTTATTCGGCGGTGAAGAGTTTTAACGGGGGGAAATCGTCCTTTCGCACATTTGCCGACCTCTGCATTAAGCGCTCGGTTATGAACGGTCTGCGCCTTTCAAAGCGCGGCAGACTTATTCCGGACGAGCTTTTATCTCCTCTTGACGATGAGCAGATGGCGGATTGCAACAGCCCGGAAAAAATTGTTATCGACAGGGAAAGTTACAGGGCGCTTAGGGACAGCATACGCCTTGAGCTGTCGGTTCTTGAATACAGCGTGCTTGAACAGTTCCTTTCCGGCAGAAAGTATGCCGAGATCGCAAAAGCGCTCAGCATAAGCGAAAAGAGCGTTAACAACGCGCTTTTAAGAATAAGAAAAAAATTAAAGAACAAGTAACGCCGCAACGGCGTGAAATATGCCCTACGTAGCTTAAGAGAAGAAGAGCGTTGAAACCAAAGATGTCGGTGCGATTCCGTCCCGGGGCAAAAATCATCCAAGTGAGGTAGAAAAAATGTTTGAAGACAAGACATTAGTTTGCAAGGATTGCGGAGAAGAATTCGTATTCACTGCAAGAGAGCAGGAGTTTTACGAGTCGAAAGGCTTTGCAAACGAACCGCAGCGCTGCAAGGCATGCCGCGACAAGCGCAAAAATGCCGGCAGAGCGGCGAGAGAGATGCACGAGGCAGTATGTGCTTCCTGCGGCGGAGTAGCTAAGGTTCCGTTTGTTCCGCGTGATGACAGACCGGTTTATTGCAGCGAGTGCTTTGCCAAAATGAAGGAACAGGAAAATACCGAAGAATAATTTTTAATTTTTATTCAGTACATAACTGATTCTGATAATTATGGGGGCAGGTCTTACGGCCTGCCCCTTAGTCTGTCGATAAACCCCAAATTCTATTTTTGCGGCGTTTACGCCGCATTTTGGTTTTCCGCTGACACGTGCGGCGGAAAAACACCTTGTGAGCGAAAAGCCGCTTAATAAGCGGCTTTTCAAGGGCGCTGGGGTGGTATTGGCGGGGATAGAGTGCAGTCCGAAAATCTTTGATTTTCGAGCGAACGGCATTCCCGTCCAAGAGCGTGTCGACTTTTTCGACACGCTCAGGGGCAGGTCTTACGGCCTGCCCTTTTTTTGCCGAAAGCTACTTGTTAATTTCAGGATTATTTGTTCTTTCAAGTAGATAATCGATTGA
This sequence comes from uncultured Eubacteriales bacterium, assembly GCA_934454655.1. Classification (GTDB taxonomy): domain Bacteria; phylum Bacillota; class Clostridia; order Oscillospirales; family Acutalibacteraceae; genus UBA737. The sequence goes on from CAKSFK010000010.1 coordinate 67,043, forward strand.
AACATTAAAATAATCGGCAAAGGCAACGAGCGTTTTATAATCCGCCTCGTGCTGACCGTTTTCATAACGGCTTATGCTGTTTTGGTTCATTCCTAAATCCATTGCAAGCTTTAGTTGTGAAATATTTCTTTTGTTCCGCAATTCGCGAAGTCTTTTCATAAATTATCACCTTGACTTTATTATCCCAAAACGGTATAATAAAATTATCCCGTTTCGGGATAATAAATGCTTTAATAAAGCCTTTTCCGACTACCCCTCAGTCACCTGCGGTGACAGCTCCCCTGACAAGGGGAGCTCAGTCTGTCGAATAACCCTAAATTCCAAGCGAGATTTAGGGTTATGAGTTTTGTTTTAGCAAAAAATGTATATA
>CAKSFK010000011.1 GCA_934454655.1 uncultured Eubacteriales bacterium
TCACTTTCATCACCGCTTCTATTATACCATATTTACGTAAAAAAGCCCAGCTTTTACTGGACTTTTTCGACAGACTGCATAATAAATTTCCTTTCTTATAATTTTCGTATATTATCTTTTTTTCATTTTGTCATTTTTACAAATGACAACGGAAACGGCAAAAGGAGAAGAGCCGTTTCCGCTCCTCAGCCCTGCCCCCTGAACCTTATGAGAAAAAGAGGAGGCAGAACCTCGGACAATTTTCCTAAAAAAATTATGAAAGATTAGAACCTAATTCAACCGATTTTTTGGAAAAATTGACTTACTACGGTTTTGCGGAGCAAAACCTGTAAGGCAGGGCTTCGCCCTACAACCCATAAAAGGGTATACCCTTTTGAAACCCTCGCCAAAAAACAAAAAAACCTTATAAGAAAAAATTTTTTTATTTTATTTTATTTCTTTCATACTAATTTTAGAAAATGATAAAAAGAAAGGAGTTATAAGTTATGACTAAAAAAGAACAAGAATTAAACGAACTTTTACAACAGGAAAAAATAGAGCGATTTATAGACCAACTGGACTATTGGGGCGACCTCGCGGAAGTTAAAAAAGAGAATGAGGAACTAAAAAATAAACTTGAAAAAATAAAAAATATCTTAAAATAAAAGAGGCAAGAGCCCCCTTTCCCTTTTATAGCCCATTTAGACCCATTAAACGGAAATAACCTCTGAGCGCCGGCTCGGAGGTTATCTTATTTTAATTCTTCAAAAGAAATCAGTTTGTTATTATCAACCGTTAATTTTAATTTTGATTTTTCAATGACATAATAACCCAACTCGCAAAAATCCTCGTTTTCGGGGTCGTAGTTTATAACTCTTCCTTTTTCTGTCATAAGTGTTTTATGTTCCTCATCTATTTCTTTAACCCTGTCAATAATTATCTCAATGCCTATCTCGTTGTCAGAAATGCTCCTTAAATTGTCTTTTATGTTTTCGCAAGGTAAACACTCGCTTTCGGTATTACAACCGTTTTCCGCTTTGTATTTTTTTCTGTTCTCATTCAACCTTTTCCATTCTTCGCTTGCCCGTTCTGTTTTGTCTTTCATTATGTCATACATAGCAGAAGTTAAATTATCTTCCCTTATTGCTTTTAACCTGTCTTTTTCTTCTTCAATAGTGCCTTTTTCATCTAATTCCAAAAGACACATAATGATATTTTTTAACTGTTCTCCCGAAAGGTATTTAAACTCTGTTTTTCTGTAAGAGTAATATAATACTATACTCTTTTTTTCGCCGTTCTTTAAACCCATTATTTAACCTCTCCTTGCTTTTTCGGTCTTCCTTTGCCTTTACTGTAATTTTTTCTTCTGTTTGCTATGTCAATTTGTTTATCTAAATCATTTTTCATTAATTCAAACAGATATAAAACAAAATCATCATCAACTTTTTCAATTTTATTTTCTATTTCATATGTGATTAGCATTTTTATTAATTTCCCTGCCTGTTCATCATTCATCTTTAAAATTATTGCTTTTCGGTTTTTATTTATTTTCATATAATCTTTTCCTTTCCAAAAAGGGGGAATAACCCCCCTTTTTTATTTTTCATCTTTGAAAATTTCATTAAAACCAACATCATCATTACCAAATACACAAATATCATTGCTGTATTCATCATCATACAAATACAAAACCGTTTCGCCCATTCTGCCTTTTAACTCATCATCATTTAAAACTATATCTGTTATCATTTTGTGGTATCTGCTGTTCTGTATTCTGTCATTCATTCTATGTAATAGTTCGCTGACCCTGTCGCCCATTTCAACTGCTTTGTCTGCTCTGCCACATTCGTAGCAATATAATAACAAACCGTATAAATCGTTATCATATATTTTTCCTCTTTCTTTCGCAATTCCTAAAAAATCTGTTTTTTTCATAGTTAATTTCCTTTCTTCGCCGAACAGGGACTTCATTCGGACTTTTTAAAATTTTGTTGCCCTTTTGGTTTTACCATTTAAGTATGTCATTTCTTATTTTGAAATGAGAAAAACATTTCTTAAATTATGTTTTCGTTCTGATATAAGTATGACAGATAGAAAACTTTACAAACTTTTTCTCATATCGTTTTTTTGTTTTCTATATTAATTATGACAGATTAAAATTAAAAACGAAAAAACATAAATTAAAAAATGTTTAATTCTCTCTTTACTTATCTTAACATACCTTAACTTACCCTTACTTATCTTAACTTAGCTTTTCTATTAATAGGGTAAAAGCAAAAAACACCTATGAGAAAATAATCTCATAAGTGTTTTGTAATCATAGTTTCCAAGCAATTTCAAAAGTGTTAATGTCATTTGTTAAGTATATTCTATCAATCATCATATCAATTACTTGCCGTTTTTGCTCGGTGTTAAGGTCGCTGTATTTTAAACCGCAGTTAATTGCTTTTGATACTATACGGTTTTGTTTTAAATATACATCTAATGTTGAGGAAGATTTTAATGCTCTGCGGTATTTATATTCCAACTCATCTATTTCGGTTTGTAATTTCTCAATGGTACTTTTCATTGCTTTTTTTAACACTTCGTTGCTTTCCTCGCTGTCAATAAAATCGGCAATTATTTTGTCAAGTTTATTTTGCTTTTTTTCAAGTTCCGTGGCCGCCATATGTGCCATTTTTACCCGTTCGGACCACAGCCCGTTTAATTTATCTAATTGTTTTTGTATTTCTTCTCCGACTTTTTCTTGTAAATCAAAGAATTTTATGTTATTGAATTTCGCATCGCAAACTTTTAAACTTTTCGCCCCGTAGCAACTTAAATACGGCAAGCCGTATTTGCTTTGGCTGTATGCTTTAACAGCATAACCGCATTTTTTACATTTGATTTTTCCACCCAATTCCTCTAACAGTCCCATAGTGTTGTTTCTCGTTATTTGCTGATTTTCCGCCAAACGGTCTTGAACACTTAAATATTGAACACTGGGTATGTAGCCTGTAAAATTTGTTAAATACACACTCTGTTCTTCCATTGTGGTGTAAGAGCGAATATTGGCATTACCTACTTTTTTCCCTACAATGTGTGCTGTTCGTGTGCCGTTCCAGTCATCTTCGGAATTTAAAAACTTAATCTTCCTTTTTTTGAAATATGAATACAACAACTTGTCTGCCTTGACATAAATCGGGTTTTGTAATATTTTAGAAACCGTTACACTGTCAAAAACATCTCTTTTATGCGGTTTAAAACCGCCCTCATTAAGTTTCCTTGCCACCTCGCCCAAAGTACAATGTTCCAAACCGCTGTACAATGCGAATGCCAATTCAACTGCTTCTTTTTCGTTCTCTATAACTTTTAATGTCGGCTTTCCTTGTTCGTTTCTTCCGTTCGCAAAACCGAACGGAGCAGGACCGCCAGCCCAACTGCCCGTAGTTGCGGTTCTGTAATAATAATTATCTTTAACCCGTTTTTGTATGTTTTCTCTTTCCATTTGTGCGAATATGGCCAGTATGCCCATCATTGCCTTACCCATTGCGGAGGAAGTATCAAAACTTTCGGAGGCACTTACAAATTGGCATTTGTGTTGTTCCATAATCTCGTAAAGTTTATAAAAATCTGTTATATTTCTGCTTATACGGTCCAGTTTATAAACTATTACTTTTCCTATTCTGTCAAGTTTAATATCGTTTATAAGCCGTTTTAAATCGGGTCTTTCGGTGTTTTTACCGCTGTAACCCTTATCTTTATAAATGCTCGGAATATTGCCTTTCAACAGTATTTTACATTGTTCTATTTGCCCTTCTATACTTAGGCTCTCTTTTTTGTCTATGCTTTGCCTGGCATAAATTGCTGTTTCTTTCATCATTGTTTTTTTCCGTCCTTTGTCCTAATGCTTCCAATAGTTTTAAGTAAAGTAAAATTTTTTCGTCTTGGGATATATTTCTGTATGTATGTGTAATCATACTTAAACATATTCATTATACCATATTATTATGATTTTTACATTACTTTTGTATCTATTATATCAACCGACCACTGAATGGTTTTCATATTAAGGCTCTCGACCGCCTCAATAAGTGCGTTATCGTAATCACCGTAGGGCGGGCGGAGCAATGTCGGGCAAATTCCCGTAAGCTTTTCAATTTTTTCGTTACAGCTTTTAAGCTCGTCGCACATTTGCGATTTGGAAAGCTGGGGCATATGCGGATGTGTATTTGAGTGATTTTGAATTTGATGACCGGCATCGGCAAGCGCTTTAACCGATTCGGGATATTTATCGACCCAAGAGCCCACCACAAAAAATGTTGCGGTGACATTGTATTCCTTTAAAATGTCTATAAGCGTCTGAGTATCATCGTTGCCCCAAGCCGCGTCAAAGGAAATTGCGATTTGTTTTTTGTCGGTTTCCACGCAGTATATCGGCAATTTGCGGTTTGTCGATGCGCGAATCCGTACAGACCCTATAACCGTACCCGCAATTACCAACACAGCGCACAGTGCAAGCATAAGCTGCTTTTTTGTTATTATAAGAAATTTCATACAGAACACCTCAATACTTGTATATGCGGGGGTGTTTGTACTATATTATACGCTTTTTTTATTTAAAGAATTTTAGGATTTGTATTATAATTATCTCGGCGGTTAGCAGGCGCTGATTTTCAGGATGTAATAATTTATGAGGGAACAAAGCCCCAACGGGCGAATATGGGAGTTTGGCGAATAAATCATAACCACCCGTCAAGTGAGCTTGTCAAGTAAAAGTAGACAGAGAAAACCACCAATTATTCAAACCCTTTGTTTTGACCGTCAGTATCCATTGATTGTCGCCTGATTTTAAAAAGAATCAAAATGTGATTCTTTTTAAAGTGCAAGGTTTTTTCGCAAAATTGCGCAAAAACCTTGCACCTGAACAATTCAAAAGTTTACACCAACATGCTTGGTTAAGGTACTTTTGAATTGTTCAGCAGGCATTAATTAAGTTTGTAAAATATTCATTCATTGTTGAAGTAATGAACATACTTTTCAGAGTTCCGGCTCTTGACATAGAACGTATTATGTTAGTATAATCTTTATGGGTTTGGCAAAAAACTGCTGATGAGTAGACACCACCTTGGTCTGTGTGAAGTGTGATCGGGTAGGTCTGCTCTTTCTTTTTCTCTGGCAAAGAAATTTAACACCATACTTATCCTTTAATGAATATATTATTTCGTATTCGCATCTTTTAAAGAAACGAACTCCTTGTTTGCACCAGCTCCTTTCACTTGGTATCCTTTTTTTAATCGTTCATTTTCTATTTCTAATTTTATTAGTTGCAATCTTAATCTTTCTATTTCAGTTAAGGTTTTGCTTGTATGCAATGCTGCAAAAGGATTTCCGGGATGTCCTTTAGGATTAAAGGCAGCTTCGCCATATTTTCCGTAGTCCCTTAACCAATGACAGATCATGCTTCTGTCCGCGTTATATTCCTTTTCGAGTGTCCGAACTGAGATATGTTCATTTAAATGTTTATCTATGATTTCTAATTTTTGCTCTTTTGTCCCTTTTTCATTTTAATACCTCCTGATACATTTTAGCATAAGAAAAAGGTAGATACATGGTGGTTTTCCACGTGTCTACCTTTATTTTACTATTGCATTTGACGGGTGGTTATGATTTAACAATATCCTTTACAACTTCGCCCGCAATTATAAGTCCCACAACCGGCGGCACAAAAGCGCTTGAACCGGGTACACTTCTTCTTTTTGAGCATTTGCCTTTTGCGTCAGGCGGGCAGATACAGCCTGTTTTGCATATGTTCTGCATTTCTTCGTGCGGCGTTAGGGGCTTTTCCTTTGAATAGACCACCTTAAGGCTGTTTATCCCGCGCTTTTTAAGTTCTTTACGCATAACCTTTGCCAGCGGGCAGACCGATGTTTCGTAAAGATCGGCAACGGTAAAAGCGGTGGGATCGGTCTTGTTGCCCGCACCCATGGAGCTTATTATGGGAACGCCGCTTTTTTCGGCACATACCGCAAGCTCAATTTTTCCGGTTACCGTGTCAATGGCGTCAATTACGTAATCGTACAGTGTAAAATCAAAGCTTTCGGACGTATCCGGCATAAAAAACGTTTTATACGACGTAACGCGGCAGTCGGGGTTAATGTCGTGTATTCTGTCGCACGCAACATCAACCTTGTATTTGCCGACAGTGCTTGTAAGGGCGTAGATCTGCCTGTTGATGTTTGTAAGGCAGACGCGGTCGTTATCTATTATATCAATGCTCCCGACGCCCGAACGAGCCAGCGCCTCCGCGGCGTAACCGCCCACACCGCCTATGCCGAACACGGCTACTCTTGAATTTTTAAGTTTTTCCATAGCTTCCCCGCCGAGCAAAAGCTCGGTTCGCGAAAATCTGTTAAGCATTTGCAAAAAATCCCCTTGGATCGTTTTTTTCTATATTAACACAAAACGGGAGCCTTTTCAATGACGAATTAAGGCATAGCAACCCGCCTTGTTAGGCAAACGAGAATAATTCGAATCCGCCCAAAACGGCATATTTTCGGCGTATTCTCGCTTTCCTAAAGGGCTGTTTTTGTGCGGGCAAAAGCAAATCGCCGCGGCTGACGTTTTGTCAGTCACGGCGGTTTGATATGCCTTACGGCGGGTATTAATTTTTAATACATTCCGCCTGCCTGAGCAGCTGCTGCGGCAGCGGCTGCGTTTGCGGCGGCAGCGTCCTCTTTCTTATCTGCCACAAGGCTCTCGGTTGTGAGAACCATTGATGCAACGGAAGCCGCATTTTCAAGCGCGGAGCGTGTAACCTTTGTCGGGTCAACTATTCCCGCGTCTATCATATCGGTGTATTTCTCGTTATAAGCGTCAAAGCCGTAGTTTACCTTTCCGCTGTTAACAATTTTATCAATTATTACAGAGCCCTCAAGACCTGCGTTAAACGCAATCTGCTTAATAGGAGCTTCAAGAGCCTTAAGAACAATGTTTACGCCCGTCTTTTCATCGCCCGAAACGGTATCAAGCAAAGCCTTAACCGCAGGAATTGCATTTACAAGCGCAACGCCGCCGCCGGCAACAATGCCTTCCTCAACGGCTGCCTTTGTGGCGGAAAGAGCGTCCTCAATGCGGAGCTTTTTATCCTTCATTTCAATTTCGGTTGCGGCACCAACCTTAATAACGGCAACGCCGCCCGCAAGCTTGGCAAGCCTTTCCTGAAGCTTTTCCTTATCAAAGTCGGAAGTGGTTACCGCAAGCTCGTTTCTTATCTGGGCTACCCTGTCTTTAATAGCGGCAGAATCGCCTGCACCGTCAACAATAATAGTGTTTTCCTTTGTAACTTTAACCTGACGTGCTTTGCCGAGCTGTTCCATTGTGGTATCCTTGAGTTCAAGACCGAGTTCTTCGGAAATGACTTCGCCGCCGGTTAGGATTGCTATATCACGGAGCATTTCCTTACGTCTGTCGCCGAAACCGGGGGCTTTAACCGCAACGCAGGTAAACGTGCCGCGGAGCTTGTTGACAATAAGGGTCGAGAGAGCCTCGCCCTCAATATCCTCGGCAATAATAAGAAGTTTCTTGCCTGCCTGAACGATCTGCTCAAGCAACGGAAGAATTTCCTGGATGTTGGATATCTTCTTGTCGGTAATAAGAATGAGAGCATCGTCAAGCACGGCTTCCATTTTATCCGAATCGGTCACCATATAAGGTGTAATGTATCCGCGGTCAAACTGCATACCCTCAACAACCTCGGAATAGGTTTCCGCGGTCTTTGATTCCTCAACGGTTATAACGCCGTCGGCAGTAACCTTGCTCATAGCCTCGGCAATAAGCTTGCCTATAACATCGTCGCCCGAAGAAACGGTTGCGACACGCGCGATATCGTCACTGCCGCTTACCTTCTTTGAGTTGCCGATAACCGTTTTAATAGCGGTGTCAACAGCGGTCTTTATACCCTTTTTAACAACCATAGGGTTAGCGCCCGCGGCAACGTTTTTCATACCCTCTCTTATAAGGGCCTGAGCCAGAACGGTTGCGGTGGTTGTGCCGTCGCCCGCGGCGTCGTTCGTTTTAACCGAAACTTCTTTTACAAGCTGAGCGCCCATATTTTCAAACGGGTCGTCAAGCTCAATTTCCTTTGCGATTGTAACGCCGTCGTTAGTGATAAGGGGTGAGCCGTACTTTTTATCAAGAACAACGTTCCTGCCCTTAGGACCTAAGGTAACCTTTACCGCGTCCGCCAATTTATCAACGCCGGTCTGAAGTGCTTTGCGCGCGTCCTCGCCGAAAACAATATTCTTAGCCATAATACATATCCCTCCGAATTATTCAACTATTGCCAGAATGTCAGACTGGTGGAGAATGGTGTATTCCTCACCGTCAATTTTAATATCTGTTCCCGAGTATTTAGCGGCAATTACCTTGTCGCCCTCTTTAACCGACATTTTAACTTCCTTGCCGTCAACAATGCCGCCGGGTCCCACCGCGACAACAACCGCAACCTGCGGCTTTTCCTTTGCGGCAGAGGTGAGAACAATACCGCTCTTTGTGGTTTCCTCTGCTTCTGTTGCCTTAATTACAACATTGTCAGCCAAAGGTTTAATTTTCATAACTAAAAGCTCCTTTAAACCATAATTTTAATCAGACGGTTTTATACTCTCAATATTAGAATATATTGCCTTTTCTGTCTACGATATACATTTTAAACGAAAATCAGGAAAAGTCAATACCCTAATTCAAAATTTTAATTTTTGTTAATACTTTTGACCGAATTTACGCCAAATTACGGCAAATTTTTTCAAGGACAGAGCCGAAAATAAACAATTCCTCCGAAGAAATGTTTTTAAATGCGCCCTCAAAAAATCTTTGCCTGTTTTGGCTGAGTGATTTTGCGGCAATAGCGCCCCTGCCCGTAAGGCAAAGTGTGCCGTCGGCGTCGGGTTCTGCCATTTTTTCGTTTACAAGCCTTTCGGCGGTGCTGTTTTCGGGGTTGCAGGCAATGCTTTCGCCGTCAAAAATATCAAGCAGTAATTCCGCCTCGCGTTCGCCGTATCCCGAATGCCTTACGGCGGCTGAAACCGCGGCTCGGTAGGCGTTAATTAAATCTTTTTGTGTTTTTATAAATTTTTCCGTGTTAATGCTGTTCATATAATTCACTCTGTTTTATTTCGTTTATATTGTATGGGGTGGTCTGGTATACAAAATAGTTAAGCCAGTTTGAAAAAAGCAGGTTCGCGTGCGCGCGCCATGTAACCGCGGGTGGATTTTCGGGATTATCGTCCTTGAAATAGTTTTTAGGAACTTCTATAATTTCCCCCGCTTTTAAATCGCGGAAATATTCTTCCGCCAGCGTGCCGCGGTCATATTCCGAATGTCCCGTAATAAATATCTGCCTGCCCCTGTCCGATGAAACGGCGTAAACTCCGGTTTCGTCGGACGAAGCCAGTATCTTAAGCTCGGGCACAGCCTTTATATCCTCGGTTTTAAATGTTGTGTGGCGCGATTGCGGCACCATAAACACATCGTCAAATCCTCGGAACAAAATTGAGTTTTTATAATCGACTGTGTGGGGAAAAACTCCGAACAGCTTTTTCTCGAGCATATATTTCTTTATGCCGTAATGGTAATAAAGTCCTGCCTGCGCTCCCCAGCAAATGTGCAGTGTGCTGTGAACGTGGGTCTTGCTCCATTTCATAATTTCGCAAAGCTCCGCCCAGTATTCCACCTCTTCAAACGGCAGTTTTTCAACCGGTGCGCCGGTTATTATCATACCGTCAAATGTGCGGTCGCGAACCTCGTCAAACGTTTTGTAAAAGGTGAAAAGATGCTCCGCGGGGGTGTTTTTTGAAATATGGCTCTCGGTATGCAGAAATTCAAGATCGACCTGCAGCGGCGAGTTGCCGAGCAGGCGGGAAATTTGGGTTTCGGTTTCAATCTTTTTCGGCATAAGGTTTAAAAGCAGTATTTTAAGCGGACGTATATCCTGTGTTATGGCGCGGGTTTCGGTCATAACAAATATATTTTCGTCGTTAAGCGTTTTAACCGCCGGCAGATCGTTGGGTATTTTAATGGGCATATTTAATTAACCTCAATACCGTCGAGCGCTTGTTTAATATCCGCAATAAGGTCGTCCGCGCTTTCAAGACCGCACGAAAAACGCACAAGGTCAGCCGGTACTCCCGCGGCGGCAAGCTCTTCATCCGTCATCTGGCGGTGGGTACTGCTTGCCGGGTGCAGACAGCAGGTGCGCGCGTCCGCAACGTGTGTTTCAATTGCGGCTGTTTTAAGACCCTTCATAAAGCTTTCCGCAGCCCTGCGCCCGCCTTTAAGGCAAAAGCTTACAACGCCGGTCGTGCCGTTCGGCATATATTTTTTTGCCGCTTCATAGTATTTATCGCCCTCAAGACCGGGGTAAATAACGCGGGAAACACGGCTGTCGCTTTTAAGGGCGCGCGCCACGGCAAGTGCGTTTTCGCAGTGCCGCGCCATTCTTACGTGCAGGCTCTCAAGCCCGAGATTTAAAATAAAAGCGTTTTGCGGCGACTGAACCGAGCCGAAATCACGCATCAGCTGAACGGTGGCTTTTGTGATGTATGCGCCTCCCGTTCCGAAACGCTCGGTGTATGTAACGCCGTGGTAGCTGTCGTCCGGCGTGCAGAGCCCGGGGAATTTTTCGGGGTAACGCGTCCAGTCAAACTTGCCGGAATCAACTATACAGCCGCCCACCGCCGCGCCGTGACCGTCCATATACTTTGTGGTGGAATGGGTGACAATATCCGCACCCCATTCAAAGGGGCGGCAGTTTACGGGCGTTGCGAAGGTGTTGTCAACAATCAGCGGAACACCGTGTCTGTGCGCTGCGTCGGCAAATTTTTCAAAGTCCAGCACCGTTAGCGCGGGGTTGGCTATCGTTTCACCGAAAACCGCCTTGGTGTTGGGGCGGAACGCCGCGTCCAGTTCTTCCTTTGTGCAGTCGGGCGAAACAAATGTGAATTCAATTCCCATACGTTTCATAGTTACGGAAAACAGGTTATATGTGCCGCCGTAAATTGTAGAGGACGATACAATATGATCGCCGCTCGACGCAATGTTGAACACCGCGTAGAACGAAGCCGCCTGACCCGACGAGGTAAGCATTGCCGCCGTTCCGCCCTCAAGTTCGCATATTTTAGCCGCCACGCTGTCGCAGGTCGGGTTTTGCAGACGCGAATAAAAATATCCGCTTGCCTCCAAATCAAAAAGCCTGCCCATATCCTCGCTGGTATTATATTTAAATGTTGTGCTTTGTACAATCGGTATCTGCCGCGGCTCGCCGTTGCCCGGTCGGTATCCGCCCTGCACGCATACTGTATCTCTGTTCACCTTAATCACTCCAAATTGAAAATTTTACTTGCGTTTATATTAAGTATACTCTTTATTTCGTTTTCGTCAAGATTAAGCGACAAAAAGTATTCAAGTTCCTCTTTCGGCGACCACATCGGGTAGTCGCTGCCGAAAAGCACCCTGTCCGCCCCGTAACGCCTTATTATTTCTGTTGCGGTTTGCTTTTTCAGGTAGGGGAACGAGGAGGAACAGTCAACATACAGATTGGGCGTGCCGCAGAGTTTGCGGCTAGCCGTTTCCCAGATTGACCAGCCGCCGAAATGCGCGCCTATAACCGTAAGCTCGGTGTAGATTTTAAGCACGGGTAAAAGCCTGTTGGGGTTTGAATAATCATATCGGCTGTCGCCCGTGTGCATCAGTATAGGCAGACGGTTTTCCTCGCACAGTTCGTATATTTTAAGGCAGCGGTAATCGTCTATTTTAAACCCCTGAATATCAGGGTGCAGCTTAACGCCCTTAAGCCCCAGTGAAACAAGGTGCTCAATATCGCCCTTAATGTCCGCACTGTCGGGGTGCAGAGTGCCGAGGCCTATAAATCTGCCGGGGTGTTTTTTCACCTCGGCAGAAATAAATTCGTTAATACTTTTAACCTGATGCGGCGTTGTGGCAACCGACTGCACTATAAAACGGTCAATTCCGGAACTTTTGCTTATCTCGGCAAGGTTTTCAACCGTACCCGTACCCACGGAATGTTCGTGATAAAAGCGGTCTGTACCGTTAACGGCGCGCGCCGCTATTTTTTCGGGATATATGTGGCAGTGCGCGTCGGTCACAAAATATTTGTTGTTTACCATTTAAACACCTCGGCTGCTCATTGCTCTGCGGTGCGGTGTTCAAGCTCAAGTGATTTTATGAACTCCGTTGTGTTTTTAAAGCTTCTTTCAATATAGAGCGTGTAATATGCGGTGCGGTTTTGGCGGTCTATTGCCGAGATATCAAGCGATATTGTATCGTTTCCTGTTACAATGTTATTTGAGGCGCCGCCCATGTCGGAAAGGTATGCCTCTACCAGTTCGTCCAGCTCCGAGGGGGTTATATATGCCGTTTCTGCCAAATACTCATCGGCATAGCCTGTATCGGTTTCATAATGTTCAACCGAATTGTTTTCACTTACAGAAAGCGAAAGATTTGAAAGGGCTTTTCCGTTGAGCCTTTTTCTTAAGCTGTCGGCATATTCGGGACTTTTGTAAATGTCAAGCAGCTCTTCAGGGCATCCGTCGCTGCCACCGTACTCCCTTACAAAGGTTTTCCCGTTTTTAAGTTTATAGTTTAAATAAACGGTGCCGCAGCCGGTATTTCCACCGTTTTTGTAAAGCGCGCGGTGGAGCGCGGTAACGCGCGAAGAATCGGTAAATTCAACCGATATGTCCGACAAAACAACGGTTGCTTTTTGAATTTTCTCGGCGGCGGGTATGCGTGACGAATAACCGAAAAATCCGGTAAAGAGTATAACCGCCGTAACGCCCATAGCTGCAACGGACGCAAGACCGGTTATAACCGACCTTTTAACCGCTTTGAATCCGCGGTTGTTTATCACACCGAAGGTGACAACGCCCAACACACTGCCTATGGGTGCGAATATCCAGTAAATAAGGTTATATTTTCCGTCGGAAAATATAATTCCCAGTCCGAACGCGCCTATAAATCCTACAATGAAACCGCAGATAACATAGATAAACCTGTAAGCATAGCCCACTCCGCTTTTTTCGCTTTTGCGGCGGTTATAAAGAACAAGCGCTGCCGCAAGCGAAGCGGCGGTAACGGCAACAAGCCGCAGTATAAAGGCAAGCTTGTCAGCCGTCGCAACCTTTTCAAATCTCGCCAAAACGGCAAAAAGCTTTGTGAAACCGTAATAAAAAGGGGATACGGCGGAAAAAAGCGAGGTTAGCCCGGACGACGGAAAGCCGTTAAGAAAATTATTGCAGAATTGGGCAATAATCAGGGGCAGAAACAGAATACCGATGTTGAACGTAAAATAAGAAATTATTAGGTCAAACACACTGCCGGCGCATATTATAAATATAAGGGAAAAAGCGCAAAGCGCCGCCACAATTATAATATTTGCGGCAAGTCCGAAAAGCACGGGTTTCATGCTGCCCGTAACATTTTTCAGCCTTGTTATTACACACATTGAGGCGTAGGTTACAAATATCGGTATAAGCTGCGGCACAACGCTTGCAAAAAACCTTGAAAGCAAAAGTCCGCCGCGCTTAAGCGGGAGTGCGTGGAAAAAGTCCGACGAACTTCGGCTGTAAAGAAAAGCGAAATTAATAAAAAGATAAATAAGCGCCGTTGCGGTTGTTAGCAGGGTAACGGCAAATATAATGCCGGGGTATACTTCGCCGAAATTGTAATTCCCGTTTATTACGGGTATGTTTGTAAAGGAATAGTCATCTCTTGTCACGCGGTTTATCTGTACCAGAATATATCCCGGGCAAAACAGCAGCAAAAGAACGGTTACAAGTGCGGTGATACCTGCTGTACGCCTTACCGAATATCCGAAAAATTCCCATACACGGTTGGATTTATTTAATGATGGTCTTAACGTCATAGCCGTTCACCTCCAGCTCATATATAAATACCTCTTCAAGCGTGGGTACAACGCATTCCGCAAATATCGGGGAAAGGCGGTTTATATAGCTTAAAATTTCATCTTCGTCGCCGCGTACTATCATATTGACCACAGAACCGCTTTTTTCAATTTTCAAAACATTCAGCCCCGAAAAAACCGAAATATCAGGTACACTGCGGAACGCAGTCTGAACCTTGTGTATCTTGGCTTTTATCTTTTCGGTATCCTCGTTGAAAATTACGCGTCCGTTATGAATAAGACCCGCATGGTCGCACAGGTATTCAAGTTCCGCAACATTGTGCGAGGCTATAACCGTTGTCATTCCGCGGTTCTGAGCTTCCTCTATAAGTATTTTTTTAAGAACGCTCCGCATCACCGCGTCAAGACCGTCAAACGCTTCATCAAGCAGCAGATAATCGGGCGAGGCGGCAATGGCGGTTATAAGCGCCGCCTGACGCTGCATTCCCTTTGACATAGCGGCAATTTTTGCCTTGTAGTCAAGCGGGAAAATCTCAACCAAACGGTTAAACAGAGTGTTGTTGAAGCGCGGATACATCCTTCTGTAAAATTTGGCTGTTTCGTTAATTGTGGCTCCCGGCAAAAAATAAGGCGTATCGCCGAGGTATGAAATGCGGGACTTAACGGTAACATTGTTAAATATTTTTTCGCCGTCGGCGGTTACGGTGCCGGAGTCCGGCATATAAATTCCGCTTACAAGCCGCAAAAACGTTGATTTGCCCGAGCCGTTTGAGCCTACAAGGCCGTAAATGGAACCTTTTTCTATTTCAATGTTGACATTGTCAAGCGCCTTTTTCCCGCCGAAAAGCTTTGAAAGACCGTTTGCTTTTATCATTTGCCGTATTCCTCCTTGCCGAAAACATCCTTTATTGTTCCGCAAAGCTCTTCCTGCTTAAGACCAAGCTCCGCCGCACGGCATACAGCGTCGTGAAAATCGCGCTTTGCCGCCTTAATAACAGCCGTGTCCGCTGCGGCGTCGGTCGAAACAAATGAGCCTTTACCCTTTACCGAATAAATTACGCCGCTGCTTTCGAGCATTTGATAAGCCTTTTGAATGGTATTGGGATTAACGCTGAGTTCAACTGCCAACTGCCTTACCGAGGGCAGCTGCTCGCCGCTTTCAATAAGACCGAGCGCCTTCATCCTTATAAATCCGTTCATTATCTGGTCGCAAATCGGAACGCCGCTTTTAAAGTTAAGCTGAAGCATACCGCACCTCCCGTGTTTAACTGTACCATAGCGGTTAGTACAGTTAAATAATACAACGTACGGAATGTTTTGTCAACTGTTTTTTGTTCGCGGGCAACAAATGCTTGACAAAAGGGCTTAAATGTTATATTATTTATCTGTTAGCTGTGTTGCGGTTTACAAATAAAATAATTGCCGCTGTGGTGGAATAGGCAGACACAAGGGACTTAAAATCCCTCGGTAGCGATACCGTACCGGTTCAAGTCCGGTCAGCGGCACCAAAGTCCCGAAGGCGCAAGTCTTTGGGACTTTAACTTTTATCTGTAATTATTAAATCCGAAGAATTTGTTTTATAAAAATATTAAGGTTTGCAGCTAAGCCAAATAAATCGAATCGGGCGGGAAAGCCGATATACGGCTTTCCCGCCCGATTAAAATTCAGTTACAGCTTAAAACGGTAATTACTTAACCATTCCCGCAACTTCCGCCGCGAAGTCGTCAACGCGCTTCTCGATTCCCTCGCCCTTTTCAAAGCGAACAAAGGAAACTATCTTAATATCGGCACCGAGTGACTTTGCGGTGTTTTCAACATACTTGCCGACGGTTATCTCGCCGTCCATAACAAACTGCTGGTCAACAAGGCAGTTTTCCTTATAATACTTGCTGATTTTACCCTCAACAATTTTACCGAGAACAGCCTCGGGTTTGTTTGCCATTTTCGGGTCTTCCTTCATCTGGGCAATGAGAATTTCTTTTTCTTTCTCAATAACCTCTGCGGGAACGGAAGCCTCGTCAAGATAAGCGGGGTTCATAGCGGCGATCTGCATTGCAATGTTTTTGCCCATTGCAACAAACTCGGCGTTATCAGCGTCAAGAGCGGTATCAAAGTTAACAAGAACGCCTATTTTTCCGCCTGCGTGAACATAGGATACAACTTTGCCTTCATAACGGGCAAAACGGCGAACCTTAATGTTTTCACGAACGGCAAGGAAAAGTTCCTGTACCATTTCTTCAACCGTCTTTCCGTCCTTTTTAAGGGCGAGAAGGGCGTCAACGTCAGCCGGGTTCTGATCCGCAACTATCTTGGCAATGTCAGCCGCGAGAGCCTTAAAGCCGTCGCCGTTGGCAACAAAGTCGGTTTCACTGTTAATTTCAACAACAGCGCCCACGCCGTTGCTTGTATAAGCGCAAACCGTGCCTTCTGCGGCAACGCGGCTCGCTTTTTTAGCCTGTGATGCAAGACCCTTTTCACGGAGATAATCCGCTGCCGCTTCCATATTACCGTCACATTCGGTAAGTGCTTTTTTGCAGTCCATCATACCGCAGCCGGTCTTTTCTCTTAAAGCCTGTACGTCTTTAGCGGTAAAAGCCATTGTATTTTCCTCCAATATTACTTTAAATTATTATTCTGCGCTTTGAGCCGTTTCCTCTGCCGGAGCTTCCTCGGCTTCGTCTTCCTTAGCGGCAGTGCCCATTTCTGCACCCTGTCTGCCCTCGATAACGGCGGCAGCCATGGTTTCGGCAATAAGCTTAACTGCGCGGATAGCGTCATCGTTACCCGGAATAACCGCGTCTATTTCGTCAGGGTCGCAGTTGGTGTCAACAATTGCAATAATCGGTATACCGAGTTTCTTTGCCTCAGCAACGGCAATCCTTTCCTTGCGCGGGTCTACGATAAAGAGCGCGCCGGGGAGCTTTTTCATCTCCTGAATACCGCCCATAAACTTTTCAAGCTTTTCAATTTCAAGATTGAGTTTTACAACTTCCTTTTTGGGGAGAAGTTCAAACGTTCCGTCGTCACGCATTGTACGCAGCTGATTGAGTCTTGCAATACGGGTGCGGATCGTGGTGAAGTTTGTAAGCATACCGCCGAGCCAACGCGCGTTGACATAGGGCATACCGCAATGCTCCGCTTCCTCTTTAATGGAATCCTGAGCCTGCTTTTTTGTTCCTACAAACAGAATATCGCCGCCGTCTGCCGCAATGTCGCGCGCAAACATATAAGCTTCGTTAAGCTTTTTAACGGTTTTTTGCAGGTCGATAATATAAATACCGTTGCGTTCCGTGAAAATGTATTCTGCCATTTTCGGGTTCCAGCGCCTTGTCTGATGTCCGAAATGAACACCTGCTTCAAGAAGCTGTTTCATTGATACTACTGCCATTTGTTTTTCCTCCTGAGGTTTTTCCTCCATCCCGACGCAAAACCGCGCAAAACCGCCGGCAATAAAGACGGCACCCGTTTAGCGGCTGACGGAATGTGTGTAATTTTTCGCTGTTTATACCACAGCTGATAAATTATATCACAACCGACGGCGAAAATCAAGAATTTTTTTATTATAGGCTGATTTTTGTCGGTTTGATTTTTAATGTTAAGAAAATCTTAATAATTTCGCATCTTTAATTTTAAAAAACAGTTTGCTATAATGAATAGGCAATGCAATCAGGGTGCAATACTTTTTTGAAGAAACGGTGCCGTTATCGGCATTGTTACCCTCCGCTCACAATACGTTAGTATTCCTCGGTCGGGCGCCGCGCCGCTGAACAGCGCCGTTTTCTTACAAAATCTTTGACCCATAGCGAGAAAATTTTTTTGCTTATGAAGTTGGGGAATACCGGAGTATTTCAAATGACGAGATAAAATAATCAGACAAATTTTCCGCTATTGGGAAGCATTGTACCCTGATTGTATTGCCTAGGCAATGCGGGAATAATCCAAACCCGTTACGGTTTGGGATTACTGAAGAAAGGGCGGGAGAAAATGTACAGCATTTTGATCTGCGATGACGAGCGCGATATAGTGTCGGCGCTTAAGATATATCTGGAAGCAGAGGGTTACAAAACGATTGTGGCATATAACGGCAGCGAGGCGGTGAACGCCGTAAAGCAAAACGATGTGCAGCTGGTGCTTATGGACATAATGATGCCCGAATGTGACGGAATTACGGCTATGATAAAAATAAGGGAAATATCCAATATTCCCGTAATCCTGCTTACGGCAAAGGGCGAGGATACCGATAAAATTCTGGGTCTTAACGTCGGGGCGGACGATTATATAACAAAGCCCTTTAATCCCGTTGAGGTTACGGCGCGCGTGCGTTCTCAGCTGAGGCGTTATATGCAGCTCGGCGGCGGGGCGGCAAAGGAACAGAGCGACGGGTATACAATCGGCGGAATAGAGCTTAACGACAGAACAAAGCAGGTCTTTGCCGAAGGCGGCGAGGTATCGCTTACCCCGACGGAATTTGAAATTTTAAAACTGCTTATGAAAAACGCGGGCGGTGTGCTTTCCCCTAAAGAAATATACGAAAGGGTGTGGGGCGGCGACGGGTACGGCAGTGAAAGCACCGTTGCGGTGCATATAAGACATTTAAGGGAGAAAATTGAAATTAATCCGGCAGAGCCGCGCTATTTAAAGGTTGTGTGGGCGCACGGCTATAAATTTGAAAAGGGGTGATAAAAAATGAAAAAGCTTACTGGCAGTCTGCCCGCTAAAACCGCGGCGGTAATTCTTTCGTTTATACTTGCGGCAATTACGGCGTGCTGTGCCGCCGCGGGTGTGTTTATGTATTACGAAAGGTTTTACACCAAAACCCCCGAACAGATAAAGGAAGAAAGGTATTATGATATTTTAAACAAAACAGCCTGTCGGATAATTGGGTATTACGGCAGCGGCGACATTGAAGCCTTAAAAGACCTTTCATATGTTTACTATACGTTGACCGACGGCGAAACCGGGGAAACGATTATAAACACGTTTGAAGGCCAGGAATACATCGGCAAAGCCGTTTACAATAATATGGATATATACAAAACCGCCGAGGACACCGACGGTGTTTATTCCGAGGAGTACGCGGGATATGTTGATATAACCGTTTACGCGGCTGATAATTATCCGCTTTCCTACACAAGTCTTTTATTCTTTAAAGCAACCGATTTTCTTTATCCTTTAAGATACAGCATAATACCGATAAGTCTTTTGGCGTTGCTTGCTTTTGTTTCGGTTGCGGTGTTTATTTACGCCGCGGCGGGCAGGCAGGCAGACGGCAGTGTTAAGCTTTCCTTCTTTGATAAATTACCATTTGACCTGATTACGGCGTGCTTTATACTGATATTTATGCTTAACGTTGCAATTCTTGAAAATATTTACGGTGGCAGCGGAATTATTGAGGTTACGGTGCTGTTTGTTGCGGATTACTTTATCGCCCTGCTTTATACCGTAAGCTTTGCGGTACGTATAAAGACCGGAACGTTTATAAAAAACAACATTATATATAAGCTGTTTGGGTTTTTGTGCCGCGGATTTAAAAAGATTTTTCGATTTTTGGGATTTATATTTAAAAATCTTTCGCTTGTTAAAAAGACCGTGCTTATCTGTGCCGCAGTACTTATTTTTGATCTCTTTGCAACTCTTTTCTGTGCCGCCGCCGGAATTTATGAGCTGTTTATGGTCCTTGCCGTGTTTAACGCGATTGCGGTAACTGCCGTTGTAATATTCACCGCAATACAGCTGCAAAGAATTAAAAACGGCGGGGAGAGAATAGCCGAGGGCGATATAGACTATAAAATAGACACAAGGTATATGTTCCCCGAATTTAAAGGCTTTTGCGGAAGCCTTAACAATATCGGCCTTGGTATGCAGAACGCCGTTAACGAAAAAATGAAAAGCGAGCGTATGCGTACGGAGCTTATAACAAACGTTTCACACGATATTAAAACTCCGCTTACTTCCATTATTAATTATGTTGACCTTATAAAAAAGCAAAACCCCGAAAACGAAAACATCAGGGAATATATCGGCGTGCTGGACCGCCAGTCCGTAAGGCTTAAAAAGCTTATTGAGGATCTGGTGGAAGCCTCCAAAGCGTCAACGGGCAATCTTACGGTCAACCTTTCCGAATGTGAGGCAGGGGTGCTGTTAAGCCAAACGGCGGGCGAATTTGACGAGCGGCTTAAAAACGCGGGGGTTACTCCGGTGCTGAGCATCCCCGAGGAGTCGGTTAAAATTATGGCTGACGGCAGGCATTTGTGGCGTGTGTTTGAAAATCTCACCGGGAATATCTGCAAATACTCAATGCCCGGCACAAGGGTATATATGGAGCTTGCAAAAAGGGACGGCAAGGCGGTTATAACCTTTAAGAATATTTCAAAGTATGAGCTTAACGTTTCGGGCGAGGAGCTTACGGAGCGCTTTGTGCGCGGCGATAAATCGCGTAATACCGAGGGGAGCGGTTTGGGACTTTCCATAGCAAGAAGTTTAACGGAACTGCAAAAGGGGGAAATGCGTATTGAGGTGGACGGCGACCTGTTTAAGGTTACCCTGACCTTTGACGCTGTATAATGCAAGAGGATTACAAAAAGCGCCGCGCTTATTACGCAAGGCGAAGAAAACGCAGAAGAAGGATAATTTTTAAAAGAACGGTTTGCCTGTTGCTTTTTGCGGCGGCGGTGATAGTCGGTATAACCGCGTTTAAGAACAGCGGTTTTTCCAAAAAAAACGTAAGCAATACGCCGAAATCCGATCTAACCGAAAAGCTTAAGGCAATAGAAATACCCGCATTTGTTGACAGGCAGATAATTCACCTGCACAGTACCGCAAGAACAGGCAGGCCGCTTGAAGGGGTTAAAAACATTGTGATCCACTATGTCGGAAATCCCGGTACGTCGGCACAGAATAACCGCGATTATTTTGACAAGGACTCAACCGAGGTAAGTTCCCATTTTCTTGTAGGCCTTGAGGGCGAAGTTATACAGTGCGTTCCGCTGTGGGAAAAATCCGCCGCGAGCAATTGGCGCAACAGCGATACAATATCGGTTGAGGTCTGCCACCCCGATGAAGGCGGCAAATTCGGCGACAAGACCTATAAATCCGTTGTAAAGCTTACGGCGTGGCTGTTAAAGGAAACGGGACTTGACGAAAACGACGTTATACGGCATTACGATATAACCGAAAAGCTTTGCCCCATATACTATGTTAAGCACGAGGACGCGTGGAATAACCTTAAGAAAGATATAGGCGCGGCACTTAAAGATATTAAAGGTTAAAAAATTGTAACCCATATTGACAAACGCTTTTGCGTGTGTTATGATACTACCGTACTATTCAAAATAGTACAGTTAGTACGATTAGTACAGGAGGAAACATTTATATGTTGGAAACCAGAGATCTTGTGAAAACCTACAAGCCCAAAAAGGGCGTGCCGGTAACGGCGCTTGACAAAATAAACCTTAAATTTCCCGAGAAGGGAATGGTTTTTCTGCTCGGTAAATCCGGCAGCGGAAAATCAACGCTTTTAAACGTTTTGGGCGGACTTGATAAATACGACGACGGCGAAATAATAATTAAGGGCGTTTCGTCAAGGAATTTCAAGCAGCAACATTTTGATTCTTACAGAAATACCTATGTCGGCTTTATTTTTCAAGAGTACAATGTGCTTGATGAATTTTCGGTGGGGGCGAACATAGCGCTTGCAATTGAATTGCAGGGCAGAAAAGCGTCCGACGGCGAAATTAATGAAATTCTAAAACAGGTCGATCTGGAGGGCTTCGGGTCGCGCAAGCCCAATGAGCTTTCGGGCGGACAGAAGCAGCGTGTGGCAATAGCGCGCGCACTTGTTAAAAACCCCGAGATAATAATGGCGGACGAACCCACGGGCGCGCTTGATTCGGCAACGGGCAAGCAGGTGTTCGATACGCTTAAAAAGCTTTCCGAAACAAAGCTGGTAATTGTGGTATCGCACGACCGCGAGTTTGCAGAGCAGTATGCCGACAGAATAATTGAGCTGTCGGACGGGCACGTTATAAGCGATGTTGAGTTTGACTGCGATGCACAGACCGAAGAAAAGACAGACGGAATCGAATTTTACGGAAACACCGCATTGGTGCCGCAGGGCTATCACCTTACCGAGGACGACAGAATTGCAATCAACAATTATATAGATAAGCTTAAATCCGGCAGCCTTGAAATTACCGCCGGGGAAAAGTCGCAAACGGGCAAAAGGTTTAAAGCCACCGATACCTCAAAGATCAAGAGCGGCGACGCTTCGGGCTTTAAGCTTATAAAATCAAAGCTTCCGCTTAACAACGCCTTTAAGATAGGCGCAGGAGGATTAAAGCACAAAAAAATAAGGCTTGTAATTACAATTCTGCTTTCCTGCATAGCCTTCGGTCTTTTCGGTCTTGCGGATACGTTTGCGGCATACAATCACGTAAAGACCTGCACAAATTCGCTTGTTGATACGGGAATAAAATCCGTTTCGGTTGCAAAATCCAAGAAAAACGGCGAGTACTGGCGCGATTACGGCTACCGTATTTCGGAAAAAGAACTTTCCGAAATATCAAAGGGAATGAACGTAAAAATGCACGGCGTTTATCAGCCTATTAATTTTAAGGGCGATTTTACGAGCCAGATAAACCCGGAGGTTAAGCTTTCCGAAACCGATTACAGCATATATAACCCTGCTTTCAGCGGCTTTGCCGCCGTTAACGACACCGTTTTAAAGGATATGGACTTTAAGTTGCTTGCAGGCACTTTGCCCGACGGCAAGAAAAATGAAATTGCCGTAAGCGATTATATTTTCGAGGTGTTTAAAAAGGCGCAGTATTTCGACGGCAAGACCTTTAACACCGCAAAGGACGGCACCAAAACACCGGTGTACACAAAAATTGAAACCTACAACGACCTCTTGGGCAAGGTAATAAACATTTCGGGAAAGGATTACACCGTAACCGCAATTATAGGAACCGATTTTGATATGTCGCGCTATACTTCGCTTACCGAGAAGAAGGAGCATCAGAGCAAGGCGGACAGATTGCTTGATTACGTGCTTTACAATGAGTTCTGCTCGGCTGTTTCTTACAGCTATTCCGGCATAATAATGGTGGGCGACGGGTTTATGGACAGACTCATTGCCGAAAGACCTAATATAGCCTTTATAACCGAGGGATACATTAATTTCTACGGCGAAAACTTCAGCGCCGACTCAAATTATCTGGCAAGCCTTTCAAATGTTGCGGATGAAAAAATAATTTGGGTAGACGGCGAGAGAAAAACTCTCGGCGAAAAGGAAATAGTGGTAACCGCGGACGCGCTTCAGAAAACCGGAAAAGAGGACAGTTCGGCAAACACCGGGGTTGCCGAGGAAATTTCCGAGAATGAAAACGATACGGTCGATTACGCAAAACTTTTAAAGAACAAGAACAGCGTTACAATGTGGAAATATAAATATTCCGATACCGGCAGCAATGACCAGAACTTTGAGGGATACAAAATAGTCGGCGTTATAGATAATATAACAAAGAACAACAAATCCAAGCTTACCTCAACGGTGGTCTGCGCCGACAGCCTTTATAACGAAATGACCGAGGGAACCGAAAAGGTTTATAACTTTGCCGTGGGCGCAATGCCGAAGGAAAAAAGCGACGTTCAAAAGCTGGTGAGCTACTGCTATAACGATGACGCAGGCGTGCGTTACGCAATACAGAACTCCGTTACCTTTGAACTTGACGCGGTAAACGATATGCTTAAGACGCTTTCAAAATATTTCTTCTGGATCGGCGTCGGCTTTGCGGTATTTGCGGCTATTATGCTTTCAAACTTCATAGGCACAAGTATTTCCTACAAAAAGCAGGAGATCGGAATTTTACGCGCGATAGGCTCAAGAAGCAACGATGTTTTCAGAATTTTCTTTGCCGAAAGCTTTATTATCGCTATGATAAACTTTGTGCTTTCCGCAACGGGTGTTTTTGTTGCGACAATAATTATTAACGGTCTTATCCGCAATGTCGCGGGTGTTTTGGTGACCGTGCTCAGCTTTGGCATAAGGCAGGCGGTTCTGCTGTTTGTTGTAAGCCTGTTTGTGGCGTTTGTCGCAAGCTTCCTGCCCGTTAAGCGCATAGCTTCAAAACGTCCCATAGACGCCATAAGAGGTCGTTAAATGAAAAATATTCTTGAAATGCTTGAACGCTCCGCCGGTCTTTACGAAGATAAAACCGTTTTTGCGGACGGCAAGAAAAGTATGACCTACGGCGAGTTTTTAAAAACGGTTAAGAGCATCGGCAGTAAAATAGCCGCCGCGGGGGTTTACAAAGCCCCCGTTGCGGTAATAGCCGAGCGGAGCGTGGAGTGCTTAGCCTCAATGTTCGGCGTGCTTGCGGGCGGTTGTTTTTACACGGTAATCGACTCCGAAATGCCGCAGGAGCGTATAAGGGCAATCTTTTCAGCCCTAAAGCCCGCGGCGGTTTTGGTAACAGATGGCTTAGAACCCATAATTTGCGGGCTTGATTTTAACTCACGGGTGCTGTATTATAACGAAGCCTCGGAATATAAGGCAGATGAGGCGGGTCTTAAGAAAATAAGAAACGGAGTTATCGATACCGACCCCGCGTATGTGCTTTTTACATCCGGCTCAACGGGTGTGCCTAAGGGAGCGGTTTTGACCCACAGAAATGTGCTTGCATATACTAAGTGGTATGCCGATACATTTATGATTGACGAAAACACCGTTTTCGGCAGTCAGACACCGTTTTATTTCAGTATGTCGGTGTCGGATATTTTCAGCACGGTATATGCGGGAGCTCGGCTTGATATAATACCGAAAATGCTTTTTTCGTTCCCCATAAAGCTTATAGAGTTTATGAATGAACGGAGGGTCAATACGATATACTGGGTGCCGTCGGCTCTTTCGGTTGCGGCAAAGCTTAAGGTGCTTGATTACTTAAAGCCCGCATATCTTAAAAAGGTGCTTTTTGCGGGTGAGGTTATGCCTGTAAAACCGCTTAATTACTGGCGTAAAAATCTGCCCGACGCGCTTTTTGCCAATCTTTTCGGACCGACGGAAACCACGGATATTTGTACCTATTACATTGTTGACCGTCGGTTTTCGGACGGCGAAACCCTGCCGATAGGGAGAGCGTGCGACAACTGCGACGTGTTTGTGCTGAAAGAGGACGGCACGAAAGCTTCGGTCGGTGAAGAGGGCGAGCTTTACGCCAGGGGCTCTTTTTTAAGTATGGGATATTACAATAATCCCGAAAAGACCGCGGCGGCGTTTGTGCAGAACCCGTTAAACAGCGCCTACCCCGAAACGGTTTACAAAACGGGCGACCTTGTAAAGTGGAACAAAAACGGCGAGCTTGTGTATATTTCGCGCAGGGATTTTCAAATAAAGCGTATGGGTTACCGCATAGAACTCGGCGAAATAGAGGCGGCGGCATACACGGCAGACGGCGTTTCGTCCGCCGCGGCGGTTTATGACAAAACAGCCGACAGCATAATACTTATCTACGAGGGCGGGCAGAAGAACACCGAAGAGGTGGGCAAAACGCTTAAAAGCCGTTTGCCGAACTATATGCTGCCTGAGAGTATAATAAGAATTAAATCAATGCCGGTCAACGCAAACGGCAAAACCGACCGCAAGTGGCTTACCGCCAATTACAAAAATATTAATGGGAGAGATATTTAATGGAGCAGGTTATAAAAATACTTGAAGAAATAAAACCCGGTGTTGATTATTTAAAGGAAACCGACCTTACAGAAAACAAAATTCTGGATTCGCTTAAAATAGTTCAGCTTGTGGGCGAGCTTAACGACGAATTTGATATTGAGATAACGCCGATAGATATAGTACCGGAAAACTTTAAAAGTGCCGAAGCCATTTACGCAATGGTGAAAAGGCTTCAGGAAGAATAATCCCGTATGAGCTATACCTCGTATAATTACCTCTTTATATTTTTAGGTGTAACATTTATATTTTACACGGTATTCCCAAAAAAATATAAATGGACGGTATTGCTGGCGGCAAGCGCCGTGTTTTACCTAATTAACAGCGGTTTTCTTGCGGTATTTTTGCTGCTTGCCGCCGCGAGCGTTTATCTTGCCGGAATTTTTATGACCCGCATTGACGATGCTTTTGCACTTGCGAAGAAAGGTCTTGAAAAAGAGGAAAGAAAAAAACTTAAGGCAATTGTCGCCAAGCAGAAAAAAGCCGTACTTATTTTGGCAACTGCGTTTACCCTCGGTATATTGCTCGTGCTTAAGTATTCCGGATTTTTCGTTTCGGTAATTGATGACGCGGCGGCACATTTCGGAATAAAAGCGGAGTTTACGGCATTCAAATTTATGCTCCCGCTGGGAATATCGTATTACTCCTTGCAGGCGTTGGGTTATATTACGGATGTTTACAGGGGAAAATACCGTGCGGAAGAAAATTTCGGAAAACTTTTGCTTTTTTTAAGCTTTTTTCCGCAAATAACGGAAGGACCGATAGGCAGGTACGATCTGCTTTCCGAAACGCTTTTTAAGGGACATTCTTTTGATTACGACCGTTTTACAAAAGGGCTTCAGCGTATGGCGTGGGGACTCTTTAAGAAAATGGTTGTAGCCGACCGCGTCAACATATTTGTAAGCGAGGTTTTCGGCAGTTACCAAAAATACAGCGGAAGCATTATCTTGTTCGGAGGCGTGATTTACACACTTCAAATATATGCCGAATTTTCGGGCTGTATGGACATTGTGATCGGCAGCGCCGAGCTTTTCGGGGTAAAGCTTTCCGAAAATTTCCGCCGTCCGTTTTTTTCAAAATCGGTCGCCGAGTTCTGGCGGCGCTGGCATATAACGCTCGGATCGTGGCTTAAGGATTATGTGTTCTATTCTGTTTCGCTTTCGAAACCATTTATGCGGCTTTCTCGCTTTGCAAAGGCGCACACAAACGAGTTTTTCGGTTCGGTTCTGCCGGCGTCCTTTGCAATGTTTTTCACATGGTTCGGCATAGGCTTCTGGCACGGCGCGGGATTTAAATATATAGCTTACGGGCTGTATTACTACGCTCTGATGATGCTCGGTATGTACTCAGAGCCGCTGTTTGATAAGCTGTTCGCGGCGGTACATATTAACAGAAACTCCAAATCACTTAATGCGTTCAGGGTTTTAAGAACGACGGCGCTTGTGGTTTGCGGTATGATGCTCTTCAGGGCGGAAACCGCGGGAATATGGCTTAATATGTTAAAAAGAGTGTTCACTCGCTTCGGCAGCGGCACATTTTCAACCGACGTTCTTTTGTGCGGAATGGATATAAACGATTTTGCCGTGACGGCACTGGGCGCCGCACTTATGCTTTTAATAGGCGTTTTGCAGGAAAAGGGAATAAATGTGCGCGACAGCGTGGCGGGTCTTGTTCTGCCGCTCAGGTGGGCGGTTTACGCGGGACTGGTGCTTTCCGTTATTATCTTCGGAGCGTACGGCGTCGGGTATGACGCGGTGGATTTTATTTACGGTCAGTTCTAGGTGGGCAAAACCGTGAAAGGAGCGGAAAAAATGAAAGACGGAGTAAAAAAAGCGATACGCGCCGTCGGTTTTATGTCGGTGCTTTTGCTGCTTATGGTTTCATCATCTTATATGCTGGCACCGAAGGACAACACAAAACAAAGCGGAATTGTAAACCCGAATGCACACGGCTTTTATTCGGAGCCTTACGGCACGGTAGATATCGCCGTGATAGGAAATTCGGACGCATACAGCGGATTTTCGCCTATGGAGCTTTGGCATAATTACGGCTACACGGCGTATGTAAGCGCGGAGGGCAGGCAAAGCCCCGCACAGGCATACGCAATGCTGAAAAAATTTTTCTCAAGCCAGAAACCCAAGCTTGTTATACTGGAAACCGACTGTTTTTTCGCAAAATCCAAAATTGTGGAGAGCGCCGCAAAGATGGTTAACGCGTCGCTGGGGTCATCGTTTTCGGTGTTTCAGTATCACGACAGATGGAAACGCGTAACGCCGGACGAACTTTTAAAAAAGCCGAAATTCACGGCGCACTGCGCTTCCAAGGGACAGTGGCTGAGTAACAAGGTAAGGGGGTACGCGGGCGGCGAGTATATGGTTAAAACGGACGAATGTGCCAAACTGCCGTTTTCAACCGTAACGTCCGTTAACGCATTTATAAAGCTGTGCCGCGCAAACGGCGCCGAATTATTGTTTGCCGAGCTGCCTTCGCAAAGTTCGTGGAGTTATAAAAGGCACAACGCGGTAAAAAAATATGCCGAAAAAAACGGTATTGAGTTTATAGACCTTAATTTGAACCGCGAAAGCTTTGGATTTGACTGGAAAACAGACTCGCGCGACGGGGGAAATCACCTTAACAACCGCGGCGCGCGCAAATGCACACGGTATTTGGGAGAGTTCATAAAGAACAATTATAATATCACCGATAACCGCGGCAACGCAAAGTTTGACAGGTGGAACAAAGATTACGGCGAATACGCAAAAACGGTAAAAATTTAACCGTGAAATCAAATCTTGCCGAATAATTCTAAAAAAATATCGCAAAAATTTCCTTTAATATTTTCATAATTAATTCTAACAATATTAATGCAAACGCAAAGAAAAATTATAGGAGAGAAAATAAAATGGCTAACAAAAGCGTAATACCTGAGGCTAAAGAAGCACTCAACCGTTTTAAGATGGAGGCTGCCAACGAGGTAGGCGTTAACTTAAAGCAGGGTTACAACGGCGATCTTACCGCTAAACAGGCAGGTTCTATCGGCGGTCAGATGGTTAAAAAGATGATCGAATCTTACGAAAACAGCATGAAGTAATTAACTGATTGCGGCGCGGGACCGCCCTCTTTATATCGGGGGCAGTCCCGCTTTTTTTAAAACCGTACTTGCCATATCGCGCAATATTTGTTATAATTACCTTCGCCGAACGCAAAAGAAGCGGCGTATTATTTATTGAAAGGGGTAAGGCAGGTGCGGAAACTGCTGGGGCGTTTAAAAAGTTCGTTTTTAAACAAAAAGTTTCTGGGTTTTTGCCTTATAGGAATTGTCAACACCTTTAACACGGCTTTTTTTTCGTGGCTTGTCCACCTTAAGGTTCAGGAAAATATTTCGGCTTACATAGGCTATTTTATTTCACTTACGATCAATTATATACTCAACAGCACACTGGTTTTCAAAAGTTGTCTTTCTTTAAGAAAATATCTGAGATTTTTAATCTCGTATATACCCAATTTCTTTATTTACACATTTGCGAGTGTCCTTACAATTAATGTGCTGAAGATCGAGCAGTTCTGGGCAACGACCATAGCAACAGCCGTCGGCGGACCGATAACGTATATAATAATTAAATTTTTCGCGTTCGGAAACCGCTCCAAGGCAGAAGAACCGGACGAGCCGTTTTCAAATCCGTGAGGATAAAAACGCCAGCTGCTCCATAGTCAGCTGTTCGGCGCGCACGGTGTCGGGCAGTCCCGCTTCGCAAAGCGCCGCCCTTATTTTGTCCTTTTCGGCACCCAGTGTGTTGGAAACCGTGTTCACAAGGGTCTTGCGCCGCTGTGCAAAGCAAGCCTTTACAAATCGGAAAAACTTTTTTTCATCGCCGACGCTTATCGGCGGTTCTTTTCTTATTTTAAGCCTTATTACAGCCGAATCGACATTCGGCGGCGGCATAAAGCTATCTCTTTTAACCTCAAAAAGTATTTCGGGGGTTGAGTAATAGCTGACTGCGACGCTGACCGCGCCCGCCTTTCTTGTGCCTACCTCGGCGCACAGGCGCTCGGCTGCCTCTTTTTGCACCATAACGGTTATGTTGTCTATGGGAAGGCGCTTTTCCAAAAGCTCCATAATTATCGGTGAGGTTATGTAGTACGGCAAATTGGCGCATATCGCAACGTTTTCGCAGTCGGAAAAACGGTCGGCGATAAGATTTCCTATGTCGGTCTTTAAAACGTCGGCATATATTATCTCAACATTTTCGCAGTCGGCAAGGCTTTCGGGAAGTATTTTTTTAAGCCTTTCGTCAAGCTCTATTGCGATAACACGCCGCGCGGCGCGCGAAAGTTCGGCGGTAAGCACTCCTATGCCGGGTCCTATTTCTATAACGCCGGTGTTCTCGCCGCAGGCGGCACGAGCCATAGCCGGGCATACCGCAGGGTCGATAAGAAAGTTCTGACCGAGCGATTTTTTAAAGGTAAATCCGTTTTTACTCAGCAGCGATTTTATTGTGTTTATATCTGATAAGTTCATAAAACAACCTCGGTTTTTTCGTTTGTAATGCGCGGCACAACACATTATATACCATAAATTTGTTTACCGCAATAAATTTTTGATGACAAACGGAAATAAATATTGTATAATGAAAATAACATAATCATAGTGGGTGAATTATAATTGGATAACAGATATTTGGATAAGGTTTTGGAAGAAATGCAGCCGTTTTTTGAAGAACAGGGTTTTAAGCCCTCGGACGGCGGAACCTTTAAAAACGATACGCGTGAGGTCAAGGTTGCGTACGACGACGCAAGGCAGATGTATACTCTTTCTCTTTCATCTGACGGGGGAGAGTTTAAGGAGATAAACGCATGGTTGTTTGACGACAGCCAGAACGCCAAGGACGCGGCGGCTGTGGGAATAGACTTTGTTTCGTCGCTCAGAAAGGAAATGGGCATAAAGCTTAAGCGCACGGCGTCGGGCGCTGAGGTGGAACTGCCCACGGTTTCAAAGGCGGGCAGCGTTACTATTACTGGCTTTGCGAAAAAAATGCTTGATATTTTCCCGTCGCTTAAGGATGAATACAAGGAACATATTGCACAAAACGGCAATTTTTTGTATCTTAACTTTTTCGGCGAACATTTGGTGCCTCATATTAAAAACGTGATACTTTCCGGCAACAAAAAGCAGATAAAAAAGCTTTACGATTCTCTTGATGAAATGTATATAAACGGTGACAGGGATACCGTGAACACAATAGTCGCCGTGCTTTGCGCCGCCGCGTATAACGATGAAAAGGCGCAGTCGGCAGTAAGGGATATGCTTTCGGAGGATAAACACTTTCTGTCCTCGTTTGACGGTTTTTTAAGCGTTATGCCAAAATCCAAAAAGCTTATGGCGGCGCTTGTAAAATAATTTTTGTGGGAGAGAAGCGAGTATGGAATACCTGATTATAGGGCTGGCGGCACTTGTAGTGATACTGTTTTTTGCTAATGTGCGAATAGTGCCGCAAGCGACCGAGTATGTAATTGAGCTTTTGGGCAAATACAAAACCACGTGGAGTGCGGGACTGCACGTTAAAATTCCAGTGGTGGAACGCATTGCAAAGAAAATAACCCTAAAGGAGCAGGTGCTTGACTCACCTCCCCAGCCGGTTATTACCAAGGATAATGTTACAATGCAGATAGATACCGTTGTATATTTCAGGATTTATGACGCAAAGCTTTACACCTACGGCGTTGTAAGCCCGATAAACGCGCTGCAGAATCTCACGGCAACCACCCTGCGTAACCTTGTGGGCGAGCTTGAGCTTGACGGAACGCTTACCTCAAGAGATACAATTAACGCAAAAATGACCGCCATACTTGACGAGGCGACGGATAAGTGGGGTATGAAGGTCAACCGCGTTGAGCTTAAAAACATTATTCCGCCGGCTGAGATACAAAACGCAATGGAAAAGCAGATGAAAGCCGAGCGCGAGCGCCGCGAAACACTTTTGCAGGCTGAGGGTCACAAGGCGGCGGCTATCACGCGTGCCGAGGGCGATAAGCAGGCAATGATATTGGCGGCAGAGGGCGAACGCGACGCGAGAATCGCCAGAGCCGAGGGTGAGGCAAAGGCAGTTTTCTTAAATAAAAAGGCCGAGGCGGACGGTATCAGAGCAATAAAGGAAGCGGCGGCAGACGCCGCCGTGCTTGAAATAAAAAGGCTTGAAACACTGGCGGAAATTTCAAACGGAACGGCGGCTAAGCTGATAATCCCGACCGACGCGGTCAATATGGTTACAAAAAATGCGGTTTTCACCGAAACCACCGGTTTGGGTGACGTAACTCACGAAGCACCGAAGCCCATTCCCCAGCCGAAAAAAGACGAATGTTGCGATGACTGACGGTTGACAATTTTTAGGTACGGTGATATAATGTATCCGTTAAAGGCAGTGACAAAGAGAAGTAACATCGGTTAAGGCACTTCAAGAGAGTCGGGGACGGTGTGAGCCCGACAGTTCCGCGATGTGAATAACACTTTAGAGCCGCAATCCGAAGCCCGTATGCCGGGTGAGTAGGTGCGCCGTGATTAACGCGTTAAGTTATGAAAAAAGCTGACCCCCGTTTTTTAAGGGGTAAATTAGGTGGCACCGCGGATAGCGTCTATTCGTCCTGATATATTTAGGACTTATAGACGCTTGAATTTTTATTACGGGCAGGCAAACTGCCGTGCAGGGGGCAAAAACTGTGAAACATACTGATATTATTGACATTTTTTCACTGCCGGAGCTTTTAAACGGCACGGTCACGGTGTGCGGTTGGGTAAGAACCTCGCGCGACTCAAAGAATATGGCTTTTATTGAGCTTAACGACGGAACAACACTTAAACATTTGCAGATAGTAATCGATAAATCTGCGTTCGGCGATATCTCTGAGTATATGAAACTCGGCACGTCGCTTAAAATTACAGGCACGCTTGTTAAGTCTGCCGTTGCGGCTGATTCGGTTGAGATAAACGCCGCCGAAATAACGGTGCTCGGCACCTGCCCGGCGGATTATCCGCTTCAAAAAAAGCGCCATACGCTTGAATATTTGCGTACAATACCGCAGTTAAGGGTAAGAACCAACACCTTTAACGCCGTGTTCAGGGTGCGTTCGGTAATTTCCGCCTGCATACACGAGTTTTTCCAGAGCAGACACTATGTGTACGTTCACACCCCTCTTATAACCGCGAGCGACTGCGAGGGCGCGGGCGAGATGTTCAAGGTTACCACAATAGGTTACAGCGATAAATATAAAAACGAGGAAGAATACTATGCCGACGATTTCTTCGGCAAGCGCGCGGCGCTGAGCGTTTCGGGTCAGCTTGAGGGCGAGGTTGCGGCAATGGCGTTCGGCAAAATTTACACATTCGGTCCCTCGTTCCGTGCGGAAAAAAGCAATACGCCGCGCCACGTTGCCGAGTTTTGGCACGTTGAGCCGGAGGTTGCGTTTGCCGAGCTGCCCGACATTATTGAAATTGCCGAGGCGCTTATAAAGCATATTATAAGTACCGTGCTTGAAAAATGCCCCGATGAATTGGCTTTCTTTGAAAAGCATTTTGAAAAGGGACTGATCCAAAAGCTTGAAACCGTTGCCGGACACGATTTTGCGGTTATGACATACACCGAAGCCATAGAGAAGCTTAAGGCAAGCGGGCAGAAGTTCCAGTACCCGGTTGAGTGGGGAGCGGACCTTATGACAGAGCACGAGCGCTATATTTCTGAGGAAATATGCAAAAAACCCGTGTTCCTCACCGATTACCCCAGAGAGATAAAATCGTTCTATATGAAACAGAACCCGGACGGTAAAACCGTTGCCGCAACCGATCTGCTGGTTCCGGGCGTTGGCGAGATAATCGGCTGCAGCGAACGTGAGGCTGACCTTGATAAACTGCTTTGCGCGATGAAGGAACGCGGAATGTCGCTTGATGAGTATGAGCATTACATTTCACTGCGTAAATTTGGCTCCGTTCCGCACAGCGGATTCGGACTGGGACTTGAAAGAATTATAATGTATGTTACGGGAATGTCCAACATACGCGATGTTATTCTTTACCCGCGCACGGTAGGCAACATTTGTTAGGAGGCAGTTATGGAAAAATACACATCAAAACTGAGCGAGTTTGAAACGCAAAGCGCAATTGCGTATGTCAAGGATAAATTTTCGTCCGAGTTGTGCGCCGCGCTGGATCTTTCAAGGGTATCGGCGCCGCTGTTTGTAAAAAAGGGGAGCGGAATTAACGACGATCTTAACGGCGTTGAGCGTCCGGTTGAGTTTGATATTAAGGAAACAGGCGAGATCGCCGAGGTTGTTCACAGCCTTGCAAAGTGGAAGCGTATGGCGCTTATGCGCTACGGTTTCCCGCTCCATACCGGGCTTTATACCGATATGAATGCCATAAGGCGCGATGAAGTGTGCGACAGGATACATTCAATTTACGTAGACCAGTGGGACTGGGAAAAGGTTATATCCGCGGAAGACAGAAACGAAGAGTATTTAAAAGCGACGGTGAGAAGCATTTACGGCGCACTGCTCAGAACAGCTGACGCCGTATGCCGAAAATACCCCTGTCTTGAAAACAGTCTGCCCGGTAAGATCGAATTTGTAACTACATACGAGCTTGAGAAAAAATACCCGGAGCTTACACCTAAGGAACGCGAGGATAAAGCCGCAAGAGAATACGGTGCGGTGTTCTTAATGAAAATAGGCGGCAGACTAAAAAACGGCGAAAAGCACGACGGCAGAGCGCCGGATTATGACGACTGGAATCTTAACGGCGATATAATTGTATTTGATCCCGTGCTTGACAGCGCGCTTGAGCTTTCCAGTATGGGCATACGGGTTGACAGGGAAAGCCTTGTATCTCAGCTTAAGGCGGAAAATGCCGAGGACAGACTTGAATTTGAATTTCACAAACTGCTGGTATCGGGCGCTCTTCCGCTTACCGTCGGCGGCGGTATAGGTCAGTCCAGACTTTGTATGTTCCTGCTTAACAAGGCGCATATAGGCGAGGTTCAGGTTTCGGTATGGCCCGAAAAGGAAGTTTCAAAGTGCAAAAAGGCAGGAATTGTCTTGTTATAACGGCTGCGGGCGGTCGTATTTACGGCTTTTGCACAAAAATATGCCGTTTACGGGGTCGGCACCATGCTTTTATGGTATAATAAAGACACAGGAGAGATTTTCAGATGAAAAACAGGTATCTGGTATTTGTGGCATCGGTTCTTTTTGATTTGGCGGCCGCTATGGTTTCTTTTATTATCGCGCTTAAAATTGCGGGTCTTGAATTGTTTTCGGGTTCGCAGGGTCTTTTCTATTTCACTTTGGCGGTATGGCCGGCAGTTTTGGTTCTTTTGTTTTATATATTTCACATTTACAGCATTCTGTGGAAGTTTTCGCGCGCCAGCGAACTGATCAGAATATTTGTTGCGATATTTGTTTCGGGCTGTGCCGTGTTTGTAAGCCAGATGGCGGTTATGAACAAGTCATACAGCGTGGACGTATTTGTTATGACGCTGTTCTTCACATTCTTCTTAACAGAGATGTACCGCATATTAATAAAGGGCGTTGCAATAAAGCTTTCGGATAAAAAACGCGGCAAAAACAACATTCCGTCCGAGCTTTCGGGGAATATTATGATAATCGGCGCGGGCGCGGCGGCGTCTATGATTATAAAAGAACTGCAGGAGAACAACCGCCCTGAGGACTGCCGCATTAAATGCGTTATTGACGATGACAGCGCAAAGAAGGGTACGTATATTTCGGGCGTACACGTTGTCGGCGGCAGGGATATGATAATCGAGTCGGCTGAAAAGTATGCGATAAATACCATACTTTTCGCAATTCCAAGCTGCAACAGCACCCAGAAGTTTGAAATACTGAATATTTGCCAAAAAACAGACTGTACGCTTAAAATAATACCGTCTATTTATCAGATGATGGATTCTGATTCTGGAAGCCTCAGAGTGAAGATACGCAAGGTGGAAATTGAGGACCTTCTCGGCAGAGAGCCCATTAAGCTTGACGTTGACGGAATTATGAACTATGTTTCGGGCAAAACGGTGCTTGTAACGGGCGGCGGCGGAACGATAGGAAGCGAGCTGTGCCGCCAAATAGCCTGCCACTCTCCCAAAAAATTGGTGATTTTCGATATTTACGAAAACAATGCCTATGATATTCAGAACGAGCTTAAGCACAACCACCCCGAATTGGATTTTATAACGCTTATAGGCTCTGTAAGGGACAGCAAACGTATTGAAAGCATATTTCGCGAATACCGTCCCGATATTGTTTACCATGCCGCAGCGCACAAGCATGTGCCGCTTATGGAGGACAGCCCGAACGAATCGGTTAAAAACAATGTGTTCGGCACTCTTAAGACCGCCCAGTGCGCCGATAAGTACGGAGTCGGGAAATTTGTGCTTATTTCAACCGACAAAGCGGTCAACCCCACAAATATAATGGGTGCCAGCAAACGCATATGCGAGATGATAATTCAAACATTTAACAACCGCTCAAAAACCGAGTTCGTCGCGGTAAGATTCGGCAATGTGCTCGGCAGCAACGGCAGCGTTATTCCTCTTTTCAAAAAGCAGATTGAGGCAGGCGGTCCCGTTACGGTTACCGACCCTAACATAATCCGCTATTTTATGACTATTCCCGAGGCTGTAACGCTGGTTCTTCAGGCGGGCGCTCTCGCAAAGGGCGGAGAGATCTTCGTGCTGGATATGGGCAAACCGGTTAAAATTCTGGATCTTGCGGAAAATCTCATCAGACTTTCGGGTTTTACGCCGTACAAGGATATAAAAATCGAATTTGTGGGTCTGCGCCCCGGCGAAAAGCTTTATGAAGAAATGCTTATGGCGGAAGAGGGACTTACCGACACCGAAAACGGTATGATACACATAGGCAGGCCGATAGAGTTCAGTGAGGACGAACTGTTTGACACACTGGCGGAAATGAAAAATCTTATGTATGACGATGATATCAACATCCGTCTGCTTGTAAAGAAGATAGTTCCCACCTACACTTATAACCCGCCGCAGGAAGAAAAGTGTCACGAATAAAAAATATTTGACAAATTTGCAAATATGTGCTATACTTCACTAGTATGCGAAAATGTGCTTGTTTTCGCTGCTAAATACTTTATTTGGGAGGTGTAACAGTGCCTACGTTTAACCAGTTGGTACGCAACGGCCGTGAAACGATTGAGAAAAAGGCTAAGGCTCCGGCTCTTTTAAAGGGTTATAACTCTATGAAACGCCGTCAGACCGATAACGATTCTCCTCAAAAACGCGGTGTTTGCACAGCAGTTAAGACATCCACGCCGAAAAAGCCGAACTCAGCTTTGCGTAAAATTGCAAGAGTACGTCTTTCCAACGGAATCGAGGTTTCGGCCTATATTCCCGGAATAGGACACAATCTTCAAGAGCACAGCGTTGTTCTGATAAGAGGCGGACGTGTTAAGGATCTTCCCGGTGTGCGTTACCATATCGTGCGCGGAACCCTTGATACTCAGGGCGTTGCGAAGAGAATGCAGAGCCGTTCAAAGTACGGTGCAAAGCGTCCTAAAGCAGGTGCGAAGTAATTAACAAAGTAAATTATCTCTGCTGCATATTAAAAGCGGCGGCGTTTATAATATATTAAATATAACGCCTCTGCTCGGTGCCACGGGGAAAAGCTTCGAGTACCAATGAATTCATTACTATGAAGGAGGGAAGTAAAGTGCCAAGAAGAGGCTTTGTCGCAAAACGCGACGTATTGCCGGATCCGGTATACAATTCAAAGAAGGTAACCCGTCTTATCAACAACATTATGCTTGACGGTAAAAAGGGTGTTGCCCAGCGAATAGTATACGGCGCTTTCGACATTATCAGTGAAAAAACGGGTAAGGACCCGCTTGAGGTATTTGATCAGGCTATGGAAAATGTTATGCCGCAGCTTGAGGTTAAGGCTGTCCGTAAGGGCGGTGCTACCTATCAGGTACCTTTTGAGGTTCGTGCCGAAAGAAAGCAGACCCTCGGTCTGCGCTGGCTGACAACTTACAGCCGCGCCCGTAACGAGAGAACAATGAAAGAACGTCTTGCGGGTGAAATTTTAGATGCCGTTAACGGCATGGGCGGCGCTGCCAAGAAACGTGATGATACTCACAAGATGGCAGAAGCCAACAGAGCGTTTGCTCATTACAGATGGTAGTTTGTATCTACTGATATTTTGTTTCCGTTTTAAGCGGATTGGAGGTTAATATGCCAAGAAAAGTATCTCTTGAAATGACAAGAAATATTGGTATAATGGCACATATTGACGCCGGTAAAACTACCACCACTGAGCGTATCCTTTTCTATACCGGTATTAACCGTAAGATGGGCGAAACTCACGACGGCGCGTCAACTATGGACTGGATGGAGCAGGAGCAGGAAAGAGGTATTACTATTACCTCCGCCGCTACCACCTGTTTCTGGAAAGACCATCGTATCAATATTATCGACACTCCCGGACACGTTGACTTCACCGTTGAAGTTCAGCGTTCACTCCGCGTGCTTGACGGTTCCGTAACCGTTCTGTGTGCTAAGGGCGGTGTTGAGCCGCAGTCTGAAACCGTTTGGCGTCAGGCTGACGAATATCACGTACCGAGAATGATATACATCAATAAGATGGATATTATGGGTGCGGATTTTTACCACGTTCTTGATATGATCAAGGAGCGTTTTAACTGCAACGGCGTTCCGATTCAGTTGCCTATCGGCTCTGAGGACACCTTCAGGGGAATTGTTGACCTTGTTAACATGGATGCGGAAATTTACTACGATGACCTCGGAAAGGACGTAAGACACGAGCCTATTCCTGAGGATATGGTAGAGCTTGCCAACAAATATCACACCGAGCTTATCGAGCATATTGTTGAGCAGGACGAAGAGCTGATGGAAAAATACTTCGAGGGTGAAGAGCCCTCTGTTGAACAGATTAAGAAGATAATCCGTCAGTCCACAATAGCTAATAATATGGTACCGATTACCTGCGGTACTTCATACAGAAACAAGGGCGTTCAGCCGCTTCTTGACGCTATTGTTGATTATATGCCGGCTCCGACCGACATTGAAGCCATTAAGGGAACAAACCCCGAAACCGGCGAGGAAGAGGACAGGCACTCTTCCGATACAGAGCCGTTCTCCGCTCTTGCGTTTAAGATCGCTACCGACCCGTTCGTCGGTAAGATATGCTTCTTCCGCGTTTACTCCGGTACAGTTGACGCAGGTGCCGGCGTTTATAACTCGGTTAAGCAGAACAAAGAGCGTATGGGACGTATCCTTCAGATGCACGCCAACCACCGTGAAGATATTGAAACCTGCTACGCAGGCGATATTGCCGCGGCAGTAGGTCTTAAGAATACCACCACTGGCGATACGCTGTGCGACGAGAAACACCCGATCATTCTTGAATCGATGAACTTCCCCGAGCCGGTTATCCGTGTTGCTATTGAACCTAAGACCAAGGCGGGTCAGGAAAAAATGGGTCTTGCCCTTGCAAAGCTCGCTGAAGAAGACCCGACCTTTAAGTGCTATACTGATGAAGAAACCGGTCAGACCATTATTGCTGGTATGGGTGAATTGCACCTTGAAATAATTGTTGACCGACTTCTCCGTGAATTTAAGGTAGAGGCTAACGTGGGCGCGCCGCAGGTTGCTTATAAAGAAAGCATCCGCAAGAAGGTTGACCACGAAACCAAATATAAGCGCCAGTCTGGCGGTTCGGGTCAGTACGGCCATGTTAAAATTATTGTTGAGCCGAACGAATCCGGTGCCGGATATGAGTTTATCAATGCTGTTACCGGCGGTACCATCCCGAAGGAGTTTATTCCCGCGGTTGATACAGGTATCCGCGGTGCATTGCAGGCAGGCGTGCTTGCAGGCTACCCGGTAGTTGACGTTAAGGTTACTCTGTACGACGGTTCTTACCACGAGGTTGACTCTTCCGAAATGGCATTTAAGATTGCCGGTTCTATGGCATTCAAAGAGGCTTGCCGCTTAGCTGACCCCGTACTTCTTGAACCTATTATGAAGGTTACGGTTATTGTACCCGAGGAGTATATGGGTGACGTTATAGGCGACCTTAACGCTCGCCGCGGCGAAATTCAGGGCTTTGAGGATCGCTCGGGTGTTAAGCAGATTAACGCGCGCGTTCCGCTCGGCGATATGTTCGGTTATGCTACGGATCTCCGCTCTAAAACACAGGGCCGCGGTCAGTATGTAATGGAGCCGGACGGCTATAAGGAAGTACCGAAGAGCATTTCCGAGAAGATCATCTCTGCCCGTACAAAGAAAGACTGATAATAAAGCAAATAATGCTTGCATTTTTAAGTCTTTTTTGTTAAACTATAATTAAATCAAAACTGCACATAGTATAAGGAGGAAAATATACAATGGCAAAGGCAAAATTTGAACGTAACAAACCCCATGTTAACATTGGTACCATCGGTCACGTTGACCATGGTAAGACCACTCTTACTGCTGCTATCACTAAGTATCTTTCACTTAAGGGTCAGGCTCAGTTTGAGGACTATGCAAACATCGATAAGGCTCCTGAAGAGAGAGAGCGCGGTATTACAATCAACACCGCTCACGTTGAGTATGAAACCGACAGCCGTCACTATGCACACGTTGACTGCCCCGGACATGCTGACTATGTTAAGAACATGATCACCGGTGCTGCTCAGATGGACGGCGCTATCCTCGTTATCGCTGCTACCGACGGACCGATGGCTCAGACCAAGGAGCACCTTCTTCTTGCCCGTCAGGTTGGCGTTCCGTACATTGTTGTATTTATGAACAAGTGCGACCAGGTTGACGATCCCGAGCTTCTTGAACTCGTTGAGATGGAAATCCGTGAAACTCTTGATAAGTATGAGTTCCCGGGCGATGACACCCCGATCATCAAGGGCTCTGCTCTTGTTGCTCTTGAGTGCACTTCCACCGATCCGAATGCTCCGGAATATGCTTGCATTAAGGAACTTATGGACGCTGTTGACACCTACATTCCGACTCCGGACCGTAAGGCTGACCTTCCGTTCCTTATGCCTATTGAGGACGTTATGACCATTTCCGGCCGTGGTACCGTTGTTACCGGCCGTGTTGAGCGCGGACAGCTCAATGCAGGCGATGAAGTTGAGATTATCGGTCTTACCGAGGAGCGCAAGAAAACTGTTGTTACCTCTATGGAAATGTTCCGCAAGACCCTTGATTACTGCGAGGCCGGCGATAACGTCGGTGCGCTTCTCCGCGGCATAGGCCGTGAAGAGGTTGAGCGCGGTCAGGTTCTCTGCAAACCCGGCTCAATTCATCCGCACACCAAGTTCCACGGTCAGGTTTATGTTCTGACTAAGGACGAGGGCGGACGTCATACTCCGTTCTTCAACAACTATCGTCCGCAGTTCTACTTCAGAACTACCGACGTTACCGGCGTTATCACCCTTCCGGAAGGCACTGAGATGTGCATGCCCGGCGATAACGTTGAGATGGACGTTGAACTTATCACTCCTATCGCTATTGAAGAGGGCCTTCGTTTTGCTATCCGTGAGGGTGGCCGTACCGTTGGTTCGGGCGTTGTTACCAAGGTTAACGCTTAATTCATGGCAAAACACAGCAGCCGGCAGTTCCCTGCCGGCTGTTTTAATCTAAACGGTGCGTGAAACCCGCGCTAAAAAACGGTTCGGATTATTAAATACTGCCGCGTCGGCGTGACGTAGCATAACATTTTAAACTTATTTTTTTGCGGAGATTGGTATTATGAAAGATTTACAGGAAAACATTATATCATCGGTCAACCAAAACAAATACGATACATATATATACGGCGACAAGGGGTTCAAGGTCCTCTTTGCCGGGAACTCAATCACAAAGCACGGTCTTAAGCCGGAGGTCGGCTGGAACAGGGAGTGCGGAATGGCGGCGTCCTCTGTTGAGAAAGATTATGTTCATCTCTTTATGAAAAAGGTAAGAGAGGAATATCGCTCCGACGCGTCCTTTGCCATAGCTCAGGTGGCGAATTACGAGAGAAATCTTAACACCGAAGCCCTTAAGACCTACGAATTTGCAAAGGAATATAAGCCTGATGTGCTGATAATGTTTTTTGGTGCCAATGTTTCAAAGGATCACGATACCGATCCCGCACTTACCGAAAAATTCCGCGCGGCATATGAGGATATGCGTAATTATCTTAAATCGGAAAATACGCTTGTTTTCCATTCTCAGGGCTTCTATATAAGACCCGTTCTTGACGAGCAAAAGGAAAAGGTTGCGAAAAAGTACGGTGATACGTTTATCAATATAGAAAATATCCGTAACCGCGAGGAAACGCACGGTATGTTCAATCACCCGGGCGACCTTGGCATGGAGGAGATTGCCGACGCATTCTGGAAGGCGGTTAAACCGTTGCTTCCGCACGTAGGTGACAAATAATGAATGAGCTTTTAAGGGCAGAGGGCCTTACAAAGTCTTTTAAGCTTTCGGCAAAACAAAGACAGCTTGAAAAGACAGATAGCCGCATTAAGGTTGCGGTGGATAACCTGTCCTTCTCGGCATATGAGGGGGAGATATTCGGTCTGCTCGGACCTAACGGCGCGGGAAAGACCACCACGCTCAGAATGCTCGCAACCCTTATTAAGCCCGACAGCGGCGACACCGTTATCGACGGCTTCAGCATTGTAAAAGAGCCGGATAAGGTGCGCTCTAAAATCGGGTTTTTAACAAGTGAGCTTAAGCTTGAAAACTTTTTCACACCGAATTACCTGTTTGATTTTTTTTCGGAACTGCACGGTGTTCCCGACGATGTGAGAAACAGGCGCAAAAAAGAACTGTTTGAAATCTTCGGCATAGACCGTTTTGCGGAAGTTAAGGTTGCTAACCTTTCAACCGGTATGAAACAAAAGGCTTCGCTTGCAATATCACTGGTACACGACCCGTCTATTATAATTTTTGACGAGCCTACAAATGGGCTTGATGTTATTACCGCAAAGGTTGTTACCGACTTTTTGCTTGAACTTAAAAGACTGGGAAAGACTGTTATTGTTTCAACGCATATTTTCAGTCTTGTTGAAAAAATATGCGATCGCGTAGGCATTATAATAAACGGAAAAATGACCGTGTGCGATACGCTGGAGGCGGTTTGCGGCGGCAAAGGCCTTGAAGACAGATTTTTTGATCTGTATTCGGCGGCAGGTGAGAGCGCATGAAAAATTCGGTTTTAACAATAATGAAAAAAGAACTTAAGCGATTTTTCTGTGACCGCAGAATGGTTATGACGACGGTGCTTTTGCCCGGGCTTATGATTTACCTTATTTACAGCCTTATGGGAAATGCGCTGACCGACAGCTTCGGTGTGGATGAAGGCTATACATATACCGTAAAGGCCGTCAACCTACCCGAAAACATAAAGGCTATGTGGTCGGCTGACGGTATGTATAAGATTACCGATGTCAAGGCAGAGGACGCGGAAAAGTTTAAGGACGATATAACGGACGGGGAGCTTGACCTGCTGGCTGTATTTCCGCAGGACTTTGAGGCTGCCGTTGCGGAACACCTTAACAACCCCGGAATCAAGAAAGTCGCACCTAATGTTGAGCTTTACTATAACTCAAGCCGTAACGAGTCGGAAACGGCGTTTTCGTATGCTGCGGGCGTGCTTGATGCCTATAAATCGCAGTTGGTTGACCTGTTTGATATAAACTATGAAATTGCGGGAGATCTTGCAAAGAACGAGGATATCACGGCAAAAATATTTTCTATGATGCTGCCCATGCTTCTGCTTGTGTTTATGTTCAGCGGCTGTGTTGCGGTTGCCCCCGAATCGATAGCGGGGGA
The DNA here is from genome assembly GCA_934454655.1 of uncultured Eubacteriales bacterium. Classification (GTDB taxonomy): domain Bacteria; phylum Bacillota; class Clostridia; order Oscillospirales; family Acutalibacteraceae; genus UBA737. The sequence goes on from CAKSFK010000011.1 coordinate 43,484, forward strand.
AAAGGAACGCGGTACTATTGCTACAATGCTTATAACCCCCGTAAAGCGTGGGAATATTGCGGTCGGCAAAATACTGGCACTGTCGGTTATTGCGCTTTTAAGCGGAATTTCAAGCACGGCGGGTACGGTTTTGTCACTGCCCAAATTAATGGGTGCCGAGGCGTCGGGCGTGGTAGAGAATGTTTACGGATTTAAGGATTATGCAATGCTTGCCGTCGTAATACTTTCAACCGTACTGCTTATAGTGTCCCTCGTTTCAATAATTTCGGCTTATGCCAAAACTGTAAAGGAAGCGCAGACGTATGTTTCGCCGCTTATGATAGTAACAATGCTTGTGGGTGTAACCGCAATGTTCAGCGGAGGTATAAGAACAGAAATATGGTATTATTTAATCCCGCTTTATAACTCGGTTGAATGTATGGTAGGAATATTCTCGTTTAACGCGGTGCCGCTGTATATGGCGGTAACGGTTATTGCCAACGTGTGTTATGCGGCGCTCGGTGCTGCCGTTCTTTCTAAGATGTTTAACAGCGAAAAAATAATTTTTTCAAACTGATTAGGCAATATACTTGATTTATTACAGCAATTGTAATATAATAGTTATAAAAATGTGTCAGGAGATGGTTTTGTGGATCCGTTGCCCCGAAGTAGCAGGCGACAGATTTTTAACTGCCCCCGTTTTAGGTACAGGAATTACGGGCTGACGGTTTTGTGCCGCAGAATTACGGTTTACCGTAATTGATGCACGGACTTTCGGCTTAAAGTGAAATTATGTTCTTAATCGGAGGTTAATATTATTATGTTAAAACAACTGCTTTTGCAGCTGGTACTTATTGCGCTTAATGCGTTTTTTGCCGCAACCGAAATTGCGGTAATATCTCTTAACGAAAAAAAGGTTCACGCCCTTGCGGATGAGGGGGATAAAAGAGCCGGCAAAATGCTCAAAATTATTGAAGAACCCACCAGGTTCCTCTCAACCATACAAATAGGCATTACTCTTGCCGGATTCTTGGGGTCGGCGTTTGCCGCCGATAACTTTGCGGAAAAGGTTTCGGAGTTCTTTGTAAAGACCTTCGGCGTTCCCCAAAGCTACAAGGGTACAATGAACACCGTTGCCGTTGTGGCTGTAACACTTATACTTTCATATTTTACGCTTATCCTGGGCGAGCTTGTGCCGAAAAGAATTGCTATGAAGCACAAGGAAAAGCTTGCGAATTCCGTTTGCGGCGTTATTTCGTTTTTGGCGACGCTGTTAAAACCGATAATTTGGTTTTTAACCGTTTCCACAAACGCGGTGCTAAGACTTATAGGAATTGACCCGCACGAAAAGGAAGAACCCGTGTCCGAAGAGGACATTGTGCTTATGCTTGACGCCGGTGCGGACGAGGGTTCGCTTGACCAGGACGACATTGAATACATTAAAAACGTTTTCAAGCTGGATAAAATGACTGCGGAGGATGTTATGACGCCGTGGAAGTCGGTGGTCTGTCTTACGACGGACGCAACCGACAGCGAGGTAATAGACGTTATTGAAAAAGAGGGATATTCCCGTATTCCGGTATACGACGAGGAAGAAGATCACATTATAGGCATACTCCACGCAAGAGATTACCTTTTGCGGCGCGGAAGTCCCGGATTTACCCTTAAGGATGTTATGCATCAGCCCGTTTTTGTGCCTGAAACGGTAAACCTTGATATGCTGTTTAAGGATATGCAGACGGACCATAATCATCTTGTGGTTGTGGTAAATGAATACGGCGAAACATCGGGTATTGTGTCAATGGAGGATATACTTGAAGAAATAGTCGGCGAGATATGGGATGAACGAGACGAAGAGGTTTCCGAATTTGTGGAAACGGCGAAAAGTACCTATCGCGTGCTGTGTACCGCGTCGGTTGAGGACTTCTTTGAGTTTTTCTCGCTTGAGGAAGAGGAAACCGAAGCTACCACCGTTAACGGTTGGCTTACCGAAATTGCAGGTAAAATTCCCGAGGAGGGGTATACCTTTGAACACAAGAACCTTACGGTCACCGTTACCAAGGCGGACGAATTTATGACGCACGAGATAACCGTTACGGTTAATCCCGAAAGGGCGGAGGAGCCGCAAAAAGAGGATAAGGAATAAAGACAAAGGGATGTAAAAATTGTGCTTTTTACATCCCCCAGTCTGTCGATAAACCCCGGTTCGACTTTATTGCGGCGTTCACGCCGCATTTTGTTTTTCCGCTGACACGTGCGGCGGAAAAACACCTTATAAGCGAAAAACCGCTAAATAAGCGGTTTTTCAAGGGTACAGGGGTGGTATTGGCGGAGCTTAACAATCGACTGCCGCCGGTGGCGGGAAAAAGGAGATTGTTATGGCGCCGCGGTCAAAGAAAATTCGCGCTCCAAGCGATAATTTTCTTTGGGTACCGCAAGAGTAAGGAGTGCAGACCGAAAATCATAGATTTTCGAGCGAACGGCATCCCCGTCCTAGAGCGTGCCGATTATATCAACACGCTCAGTGATGTAAAAATTGTGCTTTTTACATCCCCTTTTCGTGTGAATAATAACATTGCCGCAAAGTTAAGGCGGCGGAATGGAGAATTTTGTGACAGAACTAGAACGCGAGATCGGCAGGCGGCGCACCTTTGCCATTATATCACACCCGGACGCGGGAAAAACGACTCTGACCGAAAAATTCCTGCTTTACGGCGGAGCAATACAAACCGCAGGCTCGGTTAAGGGTAAGGCAACCGCAAAGCATGCCGTTTCGGACTGGATGGACCTTGAAAAGCAACGCGGAATTTCAATTACATCCTCCGTAATGCAGTTTGAATATGAGGGTTATTGTATAAATATTCTTGATACGCCGGGACATCAGGACTTTTCGGAGGACACCTACCGCACCCTGATGGCGGCTGACAGCGCCGTTATGGTAATAGACGCGGCAAAGGGTATTGAGGCACAGACAAGAAAGCTGTTTAAGGTCTGCGCGATGCGTCATATACCCATTTTTACATTTATAAACAAGCTTGACCGCGAGGCGCGCGACCCGTTTGAATTACTGGACGAGCTTGAAAAGGAGTTTGGAATAGGCACGTATCCCGTAAACTGGCCTATCGGCTGCGGCGTGAGCTTTAAGGGCGTATTTGACAGGGATAAGAGAGAGATTCTTACATTCAACGAATTCCACAGGGGTCAGGATAAGCTGAACGCCGTAAAATGCGATATTACTGATACCGAAAAGCTTGATGAGCTTATAGGCGAGTATCAGCGCGCGGAATTGGTTGACCAAATAGAACTGCTGGACGGCGCAAGCTTTGAATTTGATATTGAAAAGGTAAGAACCGGTAAGCTTTCCCCGGTATTTTTCGGCTCGGCTTTAACAAATTTCGGAATAGAGCCGTTTTTGGAGAACTTCCTTAAAATGACTACGCCGCCTTTGCCCAGAATTTCGGGCGGTGAGGAAATAAGCCCGTTTGACGATAACTTCTCTGCGTTCGCATTTAAAATACAGGCGAATATGAATAAGAACCACCGTGACAGAATAACATTTTTCCGCATTTGCTCGGGCAAATTTGAACGCGGGGCAGACTATTATCACGTTCAGGCGGACAAAACCGTTCGTCTTGCTCAGCCGCAGCAGATGATGGCGGAAGAACGCCAGGTTATCAACGAGGCATACGCGGGCGATATTATCGGAGTGTTCGACCCCGGCATATACTCAATAGGGGATACGGTCTGCTCCCTTAAAAAACACGTGAAATATGAGGGAATACCGACGTTTGCTCCGGAGCATTTTGCGGTTATCGAACAACGCGACAGCCTTAAGCGCAAGCAGTTTGTAAAGGGCGTTGAGCAGATAGCGCAGGAAGGCGCCATTCAGATATTCAAAGAGCCGAATTCGGGTATGGAGCGCGTTATTGTGGGCGTTGTGGGCGTTTTGCAGCTTGAAGTGCTTGAATATCGGCTTAAAAACGAATACAATGTTGACGTTATAAGAAACGATCTGCCGTATCAGTATATACGCTGGGTTAAAAACCGCGATATTGATATTAAAAAGCTCAACCTTACGTCCGATACAAAGTGGGTGCAGGATTTTAAGGACAACAACATTCTTATTTTTACAAGCGAGTGGAATATTACCTGGGCTATCGAGCGCAACGAGGGCCTGCTGTTAGAGGACCATTGCAACGCCGAACAGTGATAAATCCCTCGGTAAACAGCTATTTCTGAAGCTGGAATAAATAATAATAAAAAAGCCGCCTTTAGCCAATAATTAAGCTGAGGTGGTTTTTTTGTACCGAAATACATTCGGCGCCGTTTTTTCAAAAAGGGCGGCAATAAGCTTTTTTGTAATTATGATTTTGTTTTTCACCTGTATTTTACGCGTTGCCGCGGTGGCTCTGACAGATTATTCCGCCGTGTTAAAAAAGCAAAGCAGCTTAAGGCTTTCGGCAGGCACGCTGCGCGGCACGGTTTATGACAGAAATATGGTTCCGCTTACAAATACCGAGTTTGAAATTGTGGCGGCGGTTTCCCCAACGCCCAGGGCGGTTACCGCCATAAGCGGAATTTTAGAGGGCGAAGAACTTGAAAGGGTGCTTGAGCGCCTTAAATCGGGGAAACCCGCGCTTTGCGTACTTCCGCGTGAGGTGGAATGCGACGGCATAGCCGTTACAAAGGTATACCGCCGCAACACCGCCGGAACTCCGGCTGTGCATCTGGTGGGTTATACCGATTCGGACGGACACGGCGTTTCGGGAATTGAAAGGGCATATGACGACAGCCTATACAGTGACAGCAAGGTTTCGTTTGTATACACAACCGACGGCGCGGGATGTCTGCTTTACGGCATTGCGCCCGAAATTGAAAACGACAGCTCGGTTACGGCATCGGGTGTTGTGTCCACAATTGACGTTAACATTCAGAATGCCGCCGAAAAAGCGGCAAAGGATATTGAATACGGTGCGGTTATTGTTGCCGACGCGAAAAGCGGAAAGATACTTGCCGCAGTAAGCCGCCCGGATTTTGACTGCTCAAAGGTTGCCGATTATCTTGGCAATGACGGCTCGCCCCTTTTAAACCGCGCGCTTGCGGCATATAACGTGGGGTCGGTTTTTAAGCCGTGTGTTGCCGCCGCGGGGATTGAAAACGGGTACGGGGATTTCACGCACAACTGCACGGGTTCTTCTTTTATAGTTGACCGTGTGTTTAAGTGCCACAAGCGTTCGGGTCACGGGTTTATGACGCTTAAAAGCGGACTTGCAAATTCATGCAACACCTTCTTTTATAATTACGCAATAAAAATAGGGGGAGATAAAATTTACAATACCGCTTCAGCCTTGGGGTTCGGCAAATCGCTTAAGGTGTGCGATGGGCTGTATACCGCCGCGGGAAGTCTTCCCGAGCGCGAGAGCCTTTCAAACACGGCGTTTCTTGCAAATTTCAGCATAGGGCAGGGCAGACTTTCGGTTTCCCCGATTTCAATGCTTACACTTTATTGCGCGATAGCGTCCGACGGGGCTTATTATATTCCGTCGGCGGTGGAAGGTACAGTCAGCGGCGGAAGCTTTAAGGAGTATGACCGCGGCAGCCGCACAAGGGTTATGAGCGCCGAAACGGCGGATACGCTGAAAAAATATCTTGCCGCAGTTATTGACGAGGGAACGGGAACCGAGGCACGCCCCGAAACCGTTACAGCTGCGGGTAAGACCGCAACGGCGCAGACGGGCAAATTTGAAAACGGAAGAGAAATATGCGAGGGGTGGTTCTGCGGCTTTTTTCCGGCGGAAAACCCAAAATATACGGTTATTGTTTTTTCGGAAAACACGGCAAAGCAAACGGCAAGCTGCGGAAAAATATTTTCCGGGCTTGCCGATAGGATAACTTCCTTTAATTTTGAATAGAAAACTGTGTCGTTCCTTTAAAAAACACATTTTAATTGAATTGATTAAGCTTTCTGTAAAGAGCCGAAATTTCCTGACGCAGTCCCGCATTCTCCGGGCTTTTAAGCCGCGGGTCCGTCGCAAGGGTTTCTTCCGCCTCTCTTCCCGCAAGCCGCAGGGTTTCGCGGTCGGAAAATATATCTGCGATTTTCATACTCGGCAGACCGTGCTGGCGGTTGCCGAGAAAATCGCCCGGACCGCGCAGCTTTAAGTCCTCGTCCGCAATCTTAAAACCGTCGCGGCAGTTTTTTATAACGTCAAGCCGCTTTTTGGTATCGGCAGAACGTGAGTCGCTTACCAGAATACACACCGATTTGTGTTCGCCTCTGCCTATTCTGCCGCGTAGCTGGTGCAGCTGTGAAAGCCCGAACCGCTCGGCATTTTCTATCACCATAATTGCGGCGTTCGGAACGTCTATGCCCACTTCTATAACGGTGGTGGCAATAAGAAGCTGAATTTCGCCGTCCGAAAAACGGCGCATAACGCTGTCCTTTTCCTTTGCGGGCATTTTGCCGTGCAGCAGCCCCAGTCGGTAATCCTTAAACTGCCCTTCCGACAGTTTTTTAAAGTATTCCTCGGCTGAAGTTATCGGGAGCTCCTCGTTTTCGTCAACCAAAGGACATACAATGTACGCCTGCCTGCCGCTGTCTATGAATTTTTTAATGTAATTGTATATTCTCTCTCGGTAGGATGTTCCCACACAGTAGGTTTCAATTACCTGCCTGCCTTTCGGGTATTCGTCAATAACGCTTATATCAAGGTCGCCGTAAATTATAAGTCCCAGCGTTCGCGGAATGGGCGTTGCGGACATTACCAACGTGTGCGGGCTGTTTCCCTTAGCCGAAAGTTTACCGCGCTGAGCAACGCCGAAACGGTGCTGTTCGTCGGTTATAACAAGCCCCAAATTTTTAAACTGCGTATCGTCCGTAAGCAGTGCGTGTGTTCCCACAACAACATCGGTTTCTCCGTTTATAAGCGACGCTTTAATTTCGTTCTTGTGTTTTTTTGAAATTGAACCTGTAAGCAGGGCGCAGCGTATTCCGGTGTTGCGGTTTATGTTGCACAGCGTTTTAAAGTGCTGTTCAGCCAGAATTTCGGTCGGTGCCATAAGAGCAGACTGAAAACCGTTTTTAGCCGCCGTAAAGCAAAGCGCCGCCGCAACCGCCGTCTTGCCCGAACCTACGTCGCCTTCAATAAGTCGGTTCATAGCCTTGCCGGACGACATATCGGCAATGCATTCGTTAATAACGCGCTCCTGTGCGTTTGTAAGTGAAAAGGGAATTGTCTTTTTAAAGTTTTCAAGTTCGTTATGTGTTATAACGCACCCGGCGGTTTCGCGTTTTCTCTTTTTTAAGAACATAAGACCCGTATTGAGAATAAAAAGCTCCTCAAAAACAAGGCGTTTTTTCGCGCTTTCCAGCATTTCGTCGTCAAGCGGGAAATGAATATTTTTAATTGCGGTATTTATGCCGCACAGCTCCGCCTTTTTAAGCACCGCTTCGGGCAGTGGCTCCGTAAGCTCACACCCTGTGTTCAGGGCTGTCTGCACCAGTTTTTCAATCGCTTTGGATGAAAGATCGACTGACGCGGGGTAGAGCGGTTCTATAACCGCGGCACCCGGCAGGGTTATATCGGGCGACGTCATCTGCCTTAGAAGCAGACTGCCGCTCATTTTGCCGTAAAACACATACTCACGGTCTTCTCTTATGTTCTGCGCCAAAAACTTTTGATTGAAGAGCGTAACGCTCATCTGACCGCTTTCATCCTCGGCAATAAATTTAAAAAGCGTCATTCCGGCACGTATGAATTCCCGCCGCACATCGGTTATAACGCGCGCTTTAACAACAATATTTTGCCCGAACGGACACTCCGCAATCGGGGTTACATTGCGCCTGTCAAGATAGCCGCGCGGATAATAACGCAAAAGAGCACCGACGGTATCGATGCCCTTTTTTCGCAAAATTTCCGCGCGCTTTTCACCAACGCCTTTAAGATATTTAATATCCGTTAAAGCCGTAAGCATAAGCCCTTCCTCACTCAACCGAAATAATATAGTAGTATATCGGCTGACCGCCGTTAACAAATGTTATTTCAACCTTAGAGCCGTATTTTTGCTGTAACTGCTCCTCAAGCGCCGCCGCCTGTTCTTCGCTTACGTCCTCGCCGTATATCACCGTTACAAACTGGCTGTCACGTTTAATCATCTGTTTTAAAAGCTTTAAAGCGCCATGCTCAAGCTCAGTATCGACAAACGATATTTTTCCGCCGAGCATACAAAGCAGTTCGCCTTTTTTAATTTCGTGGCCGTCAAAATCCGAATCGCGCGCCGCAAATGTTATCTGACCGGTGGCAATTCTTTCGGTCGCCTTTTGCATTTCAATGGCGTTTTCCTCTTCGGACACCTCTGTGTCGTACGTAAGCATTGCGGAAATTCCCTGCGGAATTGTCCTTGAATGTATAACGATTACCTTTCTTGTGCTTATCGGAATGGTCTGTTCCGCCGCCATTATAATATTTTTATTGTTGGGCAGAACAAATACGGTTTCCGCCGGCGTTGCCTCAATCGCTTTAAGAATATCGTCGGTGCTGGGGTTCATTGTCTGACCGCCGCTTACCACCGTGTCAACTCCGAGGTCACGGAACAGGTCGGCAAGACCGTCGCCCGCGCAGACCGAAACAAAGCCTACGGGCTTTGTGGGCGCAACGGGTGTAAATGTTTCGGTAAGGTCGGCGCTCTTTGCGGGCTTTTTGCGTGCCTGCTCGGAATCGTGCTTTGCGCGCTCGTGCTGGTCGCGCATATTCTCTATTTTAAGGTGTACCAGCTGACCGAAGCCTAAGGCATACTCAATTGCGTTGCCCGGATGGTCGGTATGAACGTGAACCTTAATAATTTCGTCGTCGTCAACAACAACCACGCAGTCGCCTATGCCTTCAAGGAACTGCCTTAGTTCGGAAGGCTCACGGTTAAGCGAGCGGTCGCGGTTAACAATAAACTCGGTGCAGTAGGTAAAAGTGATTTCGGCTTCAAATTCGCCTGCCGCTTTTTTTTCGGTTTCGCCGTCGCTCTTTTCCGCTGTTTCGGAGGTAATAATAACGCCGTCCTTAAATACGGACATCATACCCTTAAGTATTATAACAAAGCCTTGACCGCCCGCGTCAACAACGCCGGCTTTCTTAAGCGTGGGCAAAAGCTCGGGTGTTTCGGCAAGGGCTTTTTCCGCGCCCTCAATTGCCGCGGCAAATACCGCAAGCTCATCGCCGCCGCTTTGCAGTGCTTTTTCGGCATATTCGCCTGCAACGCGAGCAACCGTAAGTATTGTTCCCTCGGTGGGTTTCATAACCGCCTTATACGCCGCCTCAACGCCGAGTTTAAAGGCGCGCGCAATGTTTTCGGAGGTTACAAACTCATCATCCCCGATTCCTTTTGCAAAGCCTCTGAACAGAAGCGAGGTGATAACGCCCGAGTTTCCTCTGGCACCTCTGAGCAGTGCCGAGGCATTGACCTTTGCAATTTTACCGGCTGTTTCACCCGAAAGCTTTTCGAGTTCCCTTACCGCGTTGGAAAGGGTCATAGACATATTTGTTCCCGTGTCGCCGTCCGGTACGGGGAACACGTTTAAATCGTCAATCCTTCCCTTGTTATTGGTGAGATTATTCGCGGCGGAGATTATAGCGTCGCGTAAAGTATCGCCGTTAAACAAATGTAACACTCCTTAATTTATTCCTTAATGCCGTCAATTTTAACAGTAACCTTACCTACCGTAATATCCGCAAGGTCTTTAACAATGTATTTAACCTTTTCGGTAATGCTTGCCGCCATAGCGTTGATGTTAACGCCGTAGGTGACTACAATATGAAGCTCAACGGATATATTATCTGCATTTCCCGTTACCTTAATTCCGGTGTCCGGCTGGTAGGTTTTGCTCAGCATATTAAAAATACGCTGGCGGTTAGAGCTGGGAACCATTCCCACAACGCCGAAGCAGGACGTTACTTCATGACCGATAAGCTTTGAAAGGTAAGCCTCGGAAATTTCCACTCTGCCGAGCATTGTTTCGTATGTTATCATAGAAATTCCTCCCGTTGTAATTTTAGTCTGCAATGTGTCACACCTTATTTTGTGTAACACGTATATGAGTCAATTGAAAAGTAAATATCGCTTGCTGAAGAACCGTTTACGTTTTCAATATTGTCATTGTAAAAAAGCACTCCCGTGCGGTAGCACACAGGAATAAACGGCATTTCCGTCTGAAGGACGGAGGCAACGTCGGCAACCGTATTTTCGCCGCTGTAAAAGCCGGATATTAAATCGGCGGGCGTTTTGGGGTTAAGCGCGACCCCGGTATTGCCGCCTTCTTCCTGCGCGGCATTTTCTTCGGGCCTCGGGTATTTAACGCCGTACGCCGTACTGCCGCCCTCCGTTACAAGGTTTGTAAGGTCCATATTCGGTGTAATTTCGGTTTCGGCAAGGCAAAGCTCAAAATTGCCGGAGCTTAACGCCGCGGTATAATCGGCAAAGCTTTTTTCGGTAACCTTAACCGAAATGCCGCACTCGGCAAGGTTTGCCGCAATAATCTGTGCCGCCGCCGCACGCATACGGTTTTCGCTGTTCACAAGCAGTTCAAACTTTAGTTTTGTACCGCCGTTTCTACGCACGCCGTCCCCATCCACACTATTATATCCTAATTTCTCCAAAATCTCAACTGTTATTTCTTTATTTGCCGTTTTTTCTATATTCTGAACAGATTTTATCGGCGCCCAAACGGGGTTATAGAACCCGGTTGCGGCAAGCGCGTTGTTGTAAAAGCTGTCACGGCAGACGGCGGTGCGGTCTATTGCGGTGGAAAGCGCCTGACGGATATTGGCATCCGCCAGTACGCCGCGGTTCGCATTTACGGCAAGATACACCATTCTGTTTATATTTATATTAATTTTTTTTCCACTCATTCGGACAATGTTTCCGTCCGATATATCGCTGTAATACACATCCGCCGCACCTATTTCCGCGTAGTGCGAAACCGATTCGGGGTCGGGGGCGTTTAAAAGCTTTATCTCCTTTATGTTAAAAGCGTTTCCGTAACTTGCGGTGTTTAAAATAAGAACCGTTGCGCCGTCGCTCGGAACATAACGCCCGCAGCCTATCGGCGGCAGTGCCACGCTGTCGGAATCTACGCGGTTTTCCGTTCCCTTTTTTATTATGGGAAAATCAAGAACGTTTGCAAAATAAGGGTCTGCTTTCGCAAGTTTGAAAACAACGGTGCGCGCGTCCTGAGCGCGAGCCGAAACCGCGCCGTAAAGCTTATAGCCGTATTCCGAAGCCGAAGCCTTTGCAAGCGCAAATGAACTCACAACATCATCGGCGGTAACGGCGCTCCCGTCGGAAAATTTGCGATCGGAAAGCTTTGCGGTACATTCCGTTCCGTTAAGGGTGACGCTTTCGGCGACGCAGTATTTAACGTTATACTCATTGTCCAGCTTCACCAGCGGGTCGAAAACCAGTTTTAAAAGCTGACGGTTGATCTCCGACTTCGCGGTGTACGGATTAAAGGAATCCGAAGCGGAGTACAAAAGCGTTAGGCTGTCCTTGGTTTTTCGCACCGATGATACCTGACCCGGCACTACGTCCGAGGAAGAGTAATCCGGCGCGGCGCGGCATCCGACAAGAAAAATTGCCGCGGACAGAATAAGAAGTACAGGTTTTATAAGCTTTATCATATTGCTTTCACTCCGTAATGTAAATACGTTCGGTTTTTTCCGCAAGACCTGTTTTTGTGTTGATATCAAAAATACAGCCGTTAAGCATAGCTCTGCCGTCTGCCTGTTTAAACTTTGCGGTGTCGCCGTTTTTAAGACGGTTAATTATTATTTCGCTTTCAACGCCCAAAACCGAGTCGGCGGCGCCCGTCATTCCGAGGTCTGTAATATATCCCGTTCCGTTTTTCAATATTGCGTTGTCGGCGGTCTGCACGTGGGTGTGGGTTCCGAAAACGGCGGAAACCCTGCCGTCGAGGTAAATTCCCAGCGCTCTTTTTTCGCTTGTCGCCTCGGCGTGAAAATCCACTGCGATTATCCCCGCACCGTCTTTTTTCGCGCGGTCGATAAGCTCATCCGCCGCACAAAACGGGCAGGAAGCGTTCTGGCGCTCAATAAAAACTCTGCCCGCAAGGTTTATAACCGCCGCCTGCACGTACCCAAGGTCAACAAGGCAGTAGCCTTTGCCCGCCGCGGCGTCCGTTATGTTGTGAGGCCGCAGGATAAATCCGTTTTCGTCAAGATAGCCGTAAACCTGCTTTCTCCTGAACGAATGGTTGCCGCCGGTGAGCACGTCCGCGCCGTATGCAAAAAGGCTTTCGGCGCTATCCTTTGTAACGCCGTTGCCCTCGGCGGAGTTTTCGCAGTTAATAACGGTAAGGTCAATATTTTTTTCCCGTTTAAGTGCGGGCAGTCTTTTTTTTATTTCTTCACAGCCGCAGGGACCGCAAACGTCTCCTATTGCCAACAGTCGCATAATACTCTCCGAATTTCCGCGGGGCAACACGCCTTGCCGCTTTTGTTTTACCTTCATTATTATACACTAAACAGCACCCTGTACGCAACCATAATTTTTCTGCCGTTCGGAACAGCCGTCGGGGCGACTATTGTAAAAAAAGGTTGTAAAAGAGCCGAATATGTGGTATGCTTTATAGTGATTAGTAAATAATGATACATTTATTTAAAATAATCGAGGACTTGTTATGAATACTAAAAGACATATTCTTGAAAAACTTGTCATAGGTTTTTTAAAGGCTTTAATTTCGGCAACTTTTACGGTTGTCGAGGGTTGGTGCTGGATAAATTGTTTTAACGATGATGTTCCTATGCCGTATTACAGGCTTGGTCATTATTTTATGCTGGCACTCATTCTCGCTTCATACATTGCTATTTCGAAGGTATACGGCGCTTTTGAAATAGGTACAAGTTCCGCTACCGATATTGCCTTTTCCCAGATAATAACGGTATTCATCTGGCAGATCGTGTGTTACGTTATGTTCACGCTTGTAAGCCACAAGCTTTTGGGAATTGAAATTTTTGCCGTAATGTTTGTTTTGTTTTCGGCGTTCGGAACGGTGTGGGCGGTCTTGTCGGACAGGATATACTATGTTCTGCACAAGCCGAAGCGCACGATAGTTGTATACGGCAATATCGATTCGTACCTTTCGCTTAAGGGCATAAGGAATATGGACAGGCGGTTTAACGTTGTAAAGACATATAACGCAGATAAAATTTCGCTTGATGAGCTTTGCAAAAAAATATACGATGTTGACGCTGTTTTTCTCTGCGGCGTTCCCTCGGAATACCGCAACGAGGTTGTTAAATTCTGCGTCGCAAATGACCGCGTTGCGTATATCAAGCCGAAAATATCGGATACAATAATCCGTGGAGGACAAACGATACAGCTGCTTAATATACCGATCTACCGATGCCGAAGAGCCGGCAGTTCGTATTCATACCTTTTTGTAAAGAGAATTATGGATATTGTGTTTTCACTTGTCGGAATAATTGTGTTAAGCCCGCTTATGCTTATAACCTCGCTTGCCGTAAAGCTTTATGACGGCGGACCGATTTTTTACATGCAGCAGCGGTACACAAAGGATAAAAAGCTTTTTAATGTTATAAAATTCAGAAGTATGAGGGTAGACGCGGAAAAAGACGGCGTTGCAAGGCTTGCAAGCGAAAATGACGACCGTATAACTCCTGTGGGAAGGGTGTTAAGAAAGCTGAGGCTTGACGAAATGCCGCAGCTGTTCAATATTCTGAACGGTTCAATGTCGGTGGTAGGTCCGCGCCCCGAACGTCCCGAAATTTTCGAGCAGTATGAAAAAGAAATGCCCGAATTTGCGCTGAGGCTTCAGGTAAAGGCGGGTCTTACGGGCTACGCGCAGGTATACGGGAAATATAACACTCCGCCGTACGATAAGGTGCAGATGGACTTAACGTACATCGCCAATCAGTCTCTTGCGGAGGATATTAAGCTTATGCTGTTAACCTTTAAGATAATGTTTGTGTCCGACAGCACCGAGGGCGTTAAGGACGGTCAGGTTACGGCGGACAGAAAGACAAAATAAACGTGGCAAATGCCGCCCGAAAGGATATTGTTATGGATAAAGTGAGCGAGCTTTTCGGCAGTAACGTGTTTAACGATTCGGTTATGACCGAAAGACTGCCCAAGGATACCTACAAAATGCTTAAAAGCGCCGTTAAAGAAGGCAAAAGCATTGACAGCAGTATTGCCGATACGGTAGCCTCGGCAATGAAGGACTGGGCAATTGAAAAGGGAGCAACGCATTATACGCACTGGTTTCAGCCGCTTACCGGCATAACCGCCGAAAAACACGACAGCTTTATTTCCCCGACTGACGACGGGCATATTATAATGGAATTTTCCGGCAAGGAGCTTATTAAGGGCGAGCCGGACGCGTCGTCTTTTCCCTCGGGCGGACTCAGGGCGACGTTTGAGGCACGCGGATACACCGCGTGGGACCCCAGCTCATACGCTTTTGTAAAGGACGGCACGCTCTGTATTCCCACGGCTTTCTGCTCATACAGCGGCGAGGCGCTTGATCAGAAAACACCGCTTCTCCGCAGTATGGAGGCTATAAACAAGCAGGCGCTCAGAATTGTTCACGCCTGCGGACTTGATAATGTTAAAAAGGTCAACACAACGGTAGGACCCGAACAGGAATATTTTTTGGTCGATAAAAAGATGTATGACAGCCGTCCCGACCTTATTTACTGCGGAAGAACGCTTATAGGCGCAATGCCGCCTAAGGGTCAGGAGATGGACGATCACTATTTCGGCGTTTTAAAGCCCAGAGTTGCGGCGTTTATGCGCGACCTTGACAACGAGCTGTGGCGGCTTGGTGTGCTTGCAAAGACCGAGCATAACGAGGTTGCGCCCTCACAGCATGAGTTAGCGCCCATATTCACCACAACAAACATTGCGGCGGATCATAATCAGCTTACAATGGAAATAATGAAAAAGACCGCGCTGAAGCACGGGCTTGTCTGCCTGCTTCACGAGAAACCGTTTGACGGCGTTAACGGCAGCGGTAAGCACAACAACTGGTCGCTTTCGACCGATACGGGCATAAACCTTTTAAATCCCGGCAAGGACCCCGGTGAAAACAGGCTGTTCCTGCTCACGCTCGCGGCGGTTATAAAGGCGGTTGACAAGCATCAGGATCTGCTTAGAATATCGGTTGCGACAGCGGGCAACGACCACAGACTGGGTGCTAACGAAGCTCCGCCGGCTATTATTTCAATGTTCTTGGGCGATGAGCTTACCGGTGTGCTTGAGGCAATTGAAAACGATTCTCACCATAACAACGCTAAAAGGGTAAAAATGACGGTGGGAGCGGATATTATTCCGTTTATACGCCGCGATAATACCGACCGCAACCGTACTTCACCCTTTGCGTTTACGGGAAATAAGTTTGAGTTCAGAATGCTCGGTTCTGCGTCCTCTATATCGGACACTAACGTTATGATAAACACAATGGTGGCGGATGTATTTGCCGAATTTGCCGACAGGCTTGAAAATGCCGACAATGCGGACGAGGAGATACATAACATTGTCAAGGAAACCGTGCATAATCACAAACGCATTATCTTTAACGGGGACGGATATTCCGAGGAATGGCAGGCAGAGGCGGAAAAGCGCGGTCTGCTCAACCTTAAAAGCACCGTTGACGCGCTTCCGCTGCTTAAAAGCGAGGAAAACATTAAGCTGTTTGAGCGCCACGGCGTGTTAAGCCGCGCGGAAATAAACTCAAGGGTGGATATTATTCTTGAAAATTATTCAAAGGTGCTGCACATAGAGGCACTGACGCTTATTGAGATGATGAACCGCGAGGTTGTACCCGCAATAAGCGAATATACCGACAAGCTTTGCACCGGGCTCATAAACAAACGCAGTTTGGGACTTTGTGCGGACGATCTTGCCGATACCGAAATAATCGCAAGGCTTTCCGCGGCGGGAAACGAGATATATAAGCTTACGGGCGACCTTAAAATGGCGGTTGCCTCTGCCGAGAAAATACCCGATATGCTGGAAAGAGCAAGAAATTACCACGATGTTGTGCTGAGGCTTATGAACGATATACGTAAATATGCCGACAGCGCCGAGGCAGTGGTTTCAAAGAACTGCTGGCCGTATCCCAGCTACGGTGAGCTGTTGTTCAGCGTTTGATTATACTGTTTTAAAATTCGCGGCCTGACGGAAAGGAAGTATTCCCTGACCGAAAGGTGCGGCATTTATATCTCTTTTAAAAGAAGTTAAAGCCGTACCTTTTTTCGGGGTGCGGCTTTTGAATTATATTTTATTAAACAGGAGTGTGTTTTTTATGCAAACAAGAGTGGCAGTAATGTCGGTTATTGTTGAAGACCCCGATTCGGTAAGTCGGCTTAACAGTCTGCTTCACGAGTACGGAGATTACATTATAGGCAGAATGGGGATACCCTACCGCCTTAAGGGAATAAACATTGTATCGGTGGCGCTTGACGCCCCGCAGGATGAAATAGCGGCGCTTGCGGGCAAGCTTGGCAACATTGACGGGATCAGTGTTAAAACGGCATATTCAAATGTTTGCACGGAATAAAGAACTTATTGAACGTCTGGCGGCGGAACACAGCCTAAAGCTTTGCGAATATGAACAGCTCATAAGCGCGCAAAGCGCGGAGCTTTCACGGTTTGCGGCGGGGCTTGCGGACAATGTACGGTGCGAAATATACGGAACTGACGTATACGTGCGCGGACTTATTGAGATTGGAAACTACTGCCGCAACGACTGCCTTTACTGCGGAATAAGGCGTTCAAACACAAATTGCGACCGATATTTGTTGACGGAAGAACAGATACTTGACTGCTGTAAAACGGGGTATGAACTGGGTTTTCGCACCTTTGTGCTTCAGGGCGGGGAGGGCGTTATACCCATAGGAAACGTTTTATCAACCGTTCACAAAATAAAAACCGAATATCCCGATTGCGCCGTGACGCTGTCGCTCGGTGAATATTCGTTTGATGATTACAAAGCGATGTTCGGCGCCGGGGCGGACCGTTATCTTTTAAGGCACGAAACCGCCGACCGCGGGCACTACGAAAAACTGCACCCGGCGGAAATGTCCTTTGATAACCGCGTCAGGTGTCTTTACGACCTTAAAAAAATAGGATTTCAGGTCGGCTGCGGCTTTATGGTCGGCTCGCCGTTCCAAACTGCCGCAACACTTGCAAAGGATCTTAAGTTTATCGAGGAATTAAATCCCGATATGTGCGGCATAGGCCCGTTTATTCCGCAAAAGGATACGCCGCTCGGCGAGTACCCCGCGGGGTCGGCAGAGCAGACAACGTATCTGCTGTCGCTTATAAGGCTTATTAAACCGAATATTTTGCTTCCCGCGACAACGGCGCTCGGTACGGCTGACCCGAACGGGCGTGAAAAGGGAATAAAGGCGGGGGCTAATGTTGTAATGCCGAATCTGTCGCCCGTGGCAGTGCGGAAAAAATACGCCCTTTACGACAATAAAATATGCACCGGTGAGGAATCGGCACAGTGCCGCGAATGTCTTAACAACCGAATGAAGAGCATAGGCTATAAGATTGTTACGGCGCGCGGAGATATTAAAAAATAAAAGGAAGATGTTTTATGTTTAAGTACGACTCGAAATCACTTGTAGCGGACGAATTTATTAACCACGAAGAAATTTTGGAAACGATGAAATACGCCGAGGAAAACAAAAACAACCTCGAGCTTGTAAATGCCCTGCTTGAAAAGGCCAAACCGAAGAAGAACGGCAGCGGCGTCACCTGCGCGGGGCTTACCCACAGGGAAGCGGCGGTTCTGCTTGCCTGCGAGGACGAGGAAACCGTGAACAAAATGTATGAGCTTGCCAATGAAATAAAGCTTGCGTTTTACGGCAACCGCATTGTTATGTTCGCTCCGCTTTATCTTTCAAATTACTGCGTTAACGGCTGTGTTTACTGTCCCTACCATATAAAAAACAAGCATATAGCAAGAATAAAGCTTACACAGGAGCAGGTTAGGAACGAGGTTATCGCCCTTCAGGATATGGGACATAAGCGCCTTGCAATTGAAGCGGGGGAGGACCCTGTCAATAATCCGATCGAATATATACTGGATTGCATTAAGACAATATACTCCGTCCATCACAAAAACGGAGACATAAGGCGTGTTAACGTTAATATAGCCGCAACCACGGTTGAAAATTACCGCAGGCTTAAAGAGGCGGGCATAGGTACATACATACTGTTCCAGGAAACCTACAACAAAAAGAGTTACCTTGAACTCCACCCCTCGGGACCCAAGCACGATTACAATTATCACACCGAGGCAATGGACCGTGCAATGGAGGGCGGCATTGACGATGTGGGTCTGGGTGTGCTGTTCGGTCTTGAAGGCTATAAATACGAATTTGCGGGACTTCTTATGCACGCGGAGCATCTTGAGGCGGTTCACGGCGTAGGTCCGCACACAATAAGCGTACCCAGAATAAAACACGCCGACGATATTGACCCCGGTGTGTTTGACAACAGCCTTTCGGATGAACTGTTTGCAAAAATCATTGCCTGCATACGCATTGCCGTGCCGTATACCGGAATGATTATATCCACAAGAGAAAGCGAAGCGGTACGCGGAAAGGTGCTTGATTACGGCATTTCGCAGATAAGCGGCGCGTCCAGAACATCTGTGGGCGGTTACACGCAGGAGGAACGCCCCCACGATTCCGAGCAGTTTGACGTTTCCGACCAACGCACTCTTGACGAGGTTGTGCGCTGGCTTATGGAAAAGGAGCATATTCCGTCCTTCTGCACCGCGTGTTACAGAGAGGGCAGAACCGGCGATAGATTTATGAGCCTATGTAAAAACGGGCAGATATTAAATTGCTGCCATCCCAACGCGCTTATGACGCTCACGGAATATCTTGTCGATTATGCGTCCGACGAAACAAAGAAGGTAGGATTTGAGCTGATAGAGCGCGAGCTTAAAAAAATACCCGGCGACAAGGTGCGCGAGATTGCCGCGCGGCACATTGAAGAGATTAAAAACTCAAACAGCCGCGATTTCAGATTTTGAGGTGATGAACAATGGGACTTAATTCTACACCGTCGTCGGAAAGGGTACACATAGGCTTTTTCGGACTTCGCAACGCAGGTAAATCAAGCCTTGTAAACGCCGTCACCGGGCAGAAGCTTTCGGTTGTGTCCGAGGTTAAGGGGACGACAACAGACCCCGTGCAAAAGGCAATGGAGCTTTTGCCGATAGGTCCTGTTGTGATTATTGATACCCCGGGGTTTGACGACGTCGGGGAGCTCGGCAAAATGCGTGTTGAGCGTACGCGGCAGATTTTGGGCAAAACGGATATTGCCGTGCTTGTAACCGACGCGCAAAAGGGTAAACAGAAAACCGACTGCGAACTTTGCGAACTGTTTGAGGAACGCGGAATACCGTATATAACCGTATACAACAAATGCGACCTGCTGCCGCGTGTACCGACTTCACAGAAAAATGAGATATATGTAAGCGCCGAAAAGGGCGTTAACATATATGAATTAAAGGAAATGATAGGCAGGCTTTCGGGCTCAAACGGCGACGAACGCCGCCTTGTGGGCGACCTTTTAACGCCCGGCGACATTGCGGTGCTGGTAACGCCTATTGACGCCGCCGCGCCAAAGGGCAGAATGATACTGCCGCAGCAGCAGATGATAAGGGACGTGCTTGACAGCGGAGCGATAAATGTTGTCGTAAAGGAAACCGAGCTTGCCGCGGCACTCGGCGCACTTAAGGAAAAACCGCGTATGGTAATAACAGATTCACAGGCGTTCGGCGCGGTTAATAAAATCGTTCCGCAGGATATTCCGCTGACATCGTTTTCAATACTGTTTGCACGCTATAAGGGAGAGCTTGATACGGCGGTAAGGGGAGCGGCGGCGCTTGACAGACTTAAGGACGGGGACACCGTGCTTATTTCCGAGGGGTGTACGCATCACCGCCAGTGCGGAGATATAGGCACTGAAAAACTGCCGCGTTGGATAAACGGATATACGGGGAAACAGCTTAAATTTGAGTTTACCTCGGGCGGAGAGTTCCCGACTGATCTGTCGCGTTACGCTTTGGCGGTTCACTGCGGCGGATGTATGCTTAACCGCAGGGAGATGCAGTCGCGCATAGAGCGTGCAAAGCAACAGGGTCTGCCGTTTACAAATTACGGCATTGCAATCGCGCAGATACACGGTATACTGCGCCGTTCGCTTTCACTGTTCCCGGAACTTGAAAAGTTGATTTAACGCAAAAAACCTTCCTCGTCAGAGGAAGGTTTGAGCGTGTCGAAAAAGTGTCGACACGCTCTAGGACGGGGATGCCGTTCGCTCGAAAATTAAAGATTTTCGGACTGCACTCCTTACTCTTGCGGTACCCAAAGAAAATTATCGCTTGGAGCGCGAATTTTCTTTGACCGCGGCACCATAACAATCCCCTTTATTCCGCCACCGGCGGCAGTCGATTGTTAAGCTCCGCCAATACCACCCCAACACCCTTGAAAAACCGCTTAATAAGCGGTTTTTCGCTTACAAGGTGTTTTTCCGCCGCACGTGTCAGCGGAAAAACAAAATGCGGCGTAAACGCCGCAACAAAGTTAAATCGGGGTTTGTCAACAGTCTCAAACCTTCCTCGTCAGAGGAAGGTTTCAGTCTGTCGAATAACCCTAAATTCCAAGCGAGATTTAGGGTTATGAGTTTTGTTTTAGCAAAAAATGTATATA
>CAKSFK010000012.1 GCA_934454655.1 uncultured Eubacteriales bacterium
TCCGGCTGGGGCTTTCGCCCCCGATCAGGAATGTACCTGTTGAATGTCTATTCGATTTTCAAGGTTCGTGAGGTTTTTGCCCTCACTAACCAACTGGGAAACTTTTTTCGATTTGTACGAAGTTATTTTGAGATTTTTCAAAAAAGTTTTTTCGACCACCTTTCGGGGACAAAAAAAGCCCCTATCACATCACAGAGATGTAATAGGGGTAAAAATAGAAAAAGCCCGCTGATCGAAATCAGCGGGCTTAAATCATATGAAATTATCGTATGCTATCGGAACTTGTCTGCAATCGCAAAATTCCAAACGCATTTTTGGCGTAAGCTCGGAGTAAATTGGCGTAAGTTGTGGCGTAAGCACCGACAATTTTAGGTCAATCAATAGAGCTTTGCGCCTGCCGGAATGTGAGGATCGACCATCAGCAAATGCAACTTTTCTTCGCCGTTTTCGTGATGCACAGCGGAGATCAACATACCACAGGAGTCGATGCCCATCATCGCTCTCGGAGGCAGATTGGTGATTGCAATGCAGGTCTTACCGACCAGTTCTTCCGGCTCATAATATTCGTGAATACCACTCAAAATGACCCGATCTACGCCGGTTCCGTCGTCCAAAACGAACTTTAAGAGCTTTTTGGACTTCTTCACAGCTTCGCATTCCTTAACCTTGACCGCACGGAAATCGCTCTTGGAGAAGGTGTCAAAATCGACCTGATCTCGGAACAGAGGCTCGATCTGAACATTGGAAAAATCAATTTTCTCCTCGACTTCGGGAGCCGCCTGAGTAGCCTCCGCAGGAGCAGAAACTTCCTTGGAAACCTTCTTGTCAGAGTCCAACGGCTTCATTGTGGGGAACAGCAGAACATCGCGTATTGACGCACTGTCGGTGAGCAGCATTACAAGCCTGTCAACACCGAAGCCCAAACCGCCTGTGGGCGGCATACCGTATTCTAGCGCGGTTACATAGTCGTAATCCACCTCGGCGTTGCAGTCGGGTTCCTCTGCTTTTTTGGCGGCAACCTGCTTTTCAAAGCGTTCTTTCTGGTCGATCGGGTCGTTAAGCTCCGAAAAAGCGTTTCCGTATTCCGTTGCGTTTATGAAATACTCAAAGCGTTCGGTAAACGCGGGATCGCTCGGTTTCCGTTTTGCAAGGGGGCTGTTCTCAACAGGGTAATCGTATATAAACGTAGGCTGAATAAGTTTTTCTTCAACAAACGCGTCGAAAAGCTCCGCCAGAACAGTACCCTTGGTTGCCGTTTCGCTCACCTCAACCTTAAGCTGTTTCGCACATTCTCTCGCGTCCTCGTCCGACTTCCAGTCGTAATAATCGGCACCGGAATATTTTTTAACAGCCTCTGCCATTGTAAGGCGTTCCCAGTGTCCCAAATCAATTTCAGTGCCTTGGTAGGTAATAACGGTGCTGCCGCAAATCTTTTCGGCAATTTGCTTATACATTTCCTCAACCAAATCCATCATACCGTGATAGTCGGTAAATGCCTGATAAAGCTCAACCGTTGTAAACTCGGGGTTATGCTTTGTGTCCATACCCTCGTTGCGGAATATACGTCCCACTTCGTAGACCCTGTGCATACCGCCGACAATAAGCCTTTTTAAATAAAGCTCGGTTTCAATTCTCAGGTACATATCCATATCAAGGGTGTTGTGGTGAGTCTTAAATGGGCGCGCGGACGCACCGATTTCAAGCGGAACCAGTATCGGCGTATCAACCTCGGTAAATCCCTTTGAGTCAAGATAGGCGCGTATTTCCTTCATAATTGCCGACCGCTTTAAGAATGTTTCCTTAACCTCCGGGTTCATAATAAGGTCAACATAGCGCTGGCGGTAACGCATATCGGTATCCTTTAAGCCGTGAAATTTTTCAGGCAGGGGCAAAAGGGATTTTGAAAGTAATTCAACGGATTGAGCGTGAACGGAAATCTCGCCCGTCTGTGTTTTAAAAACAAATCCCTCAACGCCGATAATATCGCCTATGTCCCACTTTTTAAAGCCGGCATAAACCTCCTCACCGACATCGTCGCGCCTTACGTAAAGCTGGATAGGACCGCTGCAATCGGTAAATCCCACAAAGCTTGCCTTGCCCATAATTCTGCGCGACATCATTCTGCCCGCAAGCCTTACGGTCTTTCCCTCGTAAGCTTCGTAATCGGATTTTATTTCGGCAGAATTTGAATTGAAACTGTATTTTGTTACCTCATACGGGTCATTGCCGGATTCTTTTAAAGCGGCAAGCTTTTCACGCCTTACCCTGAGTATTTCATTTAGCTCCTTTTCCGGAGCGGTATTCTGTGTCTGTGCCATTGTTCTCTCCGTTCCGCCGTTTATTCGGCTGTTACAACATCCTTATTTTGAAATTCCCAAAACCTTAAGCTTAAATTCTCCGCCCGGAGCTTCAACTATAACCTCATCGCCGATCTTTTTGCCGAGGAGTGCCTTGCCCACGGGTGATTCATCCGATATTTTGCCGTCGCGCGGGTCAGCCTCTGTTGAACCTACAACGCGGTATTCGCACTCATCGCCGTATTCCTCGTCAAGAACCTTTACCTTAACGCCGACCATAACCGTTTTCGCGTTGCCTGAAATGTCCTCAATAATCTCAACATTTTTAAGCATTGCCTCAAGCTCAACAATGCGAGCCTCGATTTTTGCCTGCTCGTTTTTAGCCTCGTCATACTCACTGTTTTCGGAAAGATCTCCGTAACCTCTGGCAACCTTAATTTTTTCCGCAATGTCCGCTCTGCCTTCAGTTTTCAGAAATTCAAGTTCCTCTTCAAGTTTTTTAAGCCCGTCGTCTGTAATCTTTATTACCTTAGGCATTTTGAAACCACCTTTAACATTATATATTTTGAGCCATAATAAATATAATTATATTATTATTATACCGTAATGTCAAGGACAACTATTCACAAAATTTCACCCGATGCCGCAAATTATCTATGCACAAAAACAGCGTTGCCGCTTTCGCAACAACGCCGCCTGTATTTGTTATTAAATTTTCCTAATGCCGATTAAAACAATCCTGTAACCGTAACCGGTAATAGCCGTACTTGATTTCGTTGTGAAAAAATGTTCATAGAAAACAAACGTAAAGAATAAACAGACAAATGCTAATCGGACAAACAATTAAAACGGTACATCGGACTCACCCATATCATTTTATTTGATTTGTAAAATTCTCACAATCATAATTTTTTACCGTCTTTTTAAGATTTATATGTAAATCCCTTCGTCGGGAATACTATCTGTGCATTGGACTCACCGAAAAATGTATTATAGTTTTGCGTTGCCGGTTAACTCTTCACCGGAATCACCACTTTCTTTATATTTTTTTTCGTAAACCGGGGGAGTATCTTCTTTCATTTTTTATTTCTACTCCTTTCCTTTGGTCTGGTTTTATTATAATGCACAATTCATACTTTGTCAAGTACTTTTTAATAACTTTTATTTAAATTCACAAATTGTTAAAAAATATGGCAAAATTTCAAAAAGGTGTTAAAATAGAATTAAAAGAAAATTAATTTAGAGGGAAGTGTTTGGCTTGCGACCGATGATGCCACCGCCTGCCGGTATGAGAGGTCCTATGCGTATAGGTCCCGGTCCGCGCGGATATTTGACCGATGAGGAAAAGAAAGAGAAACCTAAGGTTACAAAGGCGCTGCTTAAAAGAATTTTAAGCTATTTAAAGCCTTATAAATGGCAGTTTGCGGCGGTGTTTGCGGCTTTGCTTGTGTCTGCGGTGCTGGGGCTGTTTCCGTCTGTTATAACAGGAAAAATAGTTGACGCAATTGTGGGCGACAACGCCGGAATTAAAACCCTTTTAAAGCTAGTTGTGCTTGCTTTTGCCGTGCTTTCCGCGTCGCAGGTGATAAGCGTTCTCGAACAGTACATAAACAGCTGGATTTCCCAAAAGATAATATTCGATATGCGTAATGAAATGTACGACCATTTACAGCATATGCCGCACGAATTTTTTACGGGTGAAAAGCAGGGCGATATAATAACTAGAATGAACAGCGACATTAACGGCGTAAGTTCGGTTATATCGGTGATGCTGACATCGCTTGTAAGCAATGTTTTAACGGTTGCAACCTGTGTTTTTTATTTGTTTTATACCGACTGGCGGCTTGCGATAGTGGGTCTTATAGTGCTGCCCCTGCTTATTGTTCCCACAAAGGCGGTAGGCAAAAGGCGGTGGGAGCTTGTAAGCAAAGCACAGGAAAAGCAGGATGAGCTTAATCAGCATGTTGACGAAACGCTTTCGGTGAGCGGTTCAATGCTTGTTAAGCTTTTCACAAAGGAAAAGGCGGAGTATGAAAAATTCCGCTGCATAAACAATGAAGCAACCAAAATAACCATACGCGAACAGCGTGCGGGCAGTTGGTTCCGTGTTTTTCTCGGTATGTTTATACAAATAGCTCCGCTGCTTATTTACTTCACGGGCGGTTTTCTTATTATAAGCCGTGTTGATACGGGGCTTACCGTCGGCGGAATATCTGTTGTTGTGGCGCTTGTGAACAGGCTTTATCAGCCCGTAAGGCAGCTGCTTGACGTACAGGTTGATTTTGTGCGTTCGCTTGCGCTGTTCACAAGAATATTTGAGTATCTGGACCGCAAGTGCTCAATTGAAAGCCCCGAAAATCCGCTCAAACCGTCGCTTGAGAAATGTTCGGTTGAATTTAAAAACGTTCACTTTTCGTATGAGAACGAAAGAGAGATTTTGAAAGGCGTAAGTTTTTTTGTGCCAAACGGCAAAATGTACGCAATTGTGGGTACTTCGGGTGCGGGGAAATCAACGGTTATCGGTATGATACCGCGGTTGTACGATGTAACCTCAGGCAGTGTTGAGGTTGCCCGAACGGATGTTAGGCGCTTTGACCTGGCGTACCTCAGAACAAACATAGGCATTGTAACGCAGGATACTTATCTGTTTAACGGAACAATACGCGAAAATCTGCTTTACGCAAAGCCGGACGCTTCCGATGACGAAATTGAAAACGCCTGCAAAACCGCAAATATCTATGATTTTATCTCGTCATTACCGGGCGGTTACGAAACTGTGGTGGGTAACCGCGGGCTTAAGCTTTCGGGCGGCGAAAAACAGCGCATTTCAATAGCGCGCGTTGTGCTTAAAAACCCAAGAATACTTATTCTGGACGAGGCAACATCCTCTCTTGACTCCATTTCCGAAAGCCTTATACAATCGGCACTGGGTAACATAATGAAGGGGAGAACATCTCTTGTTATCGCTCACCGCCTCTCGACGGTGATAGCCGCGGACAGGATAATGGTTATGGAAAACGGAGTAATTACCGAAACGGGAACTCACACGGAGCTTATAAAAAAAAGCGAAAAGTACAAACAGCTGTACGAAACTCAGTTTAAGCGCGTTATTGATTTTGAACTTCACGGCGCGCATAAAGCGGATAAACCCGATTTCCGCGGCGGCGGGGAATAAACTTTTACGGCGCAAATATTTTTATTGACTTTTTTACGGATTTCAATTACTATATTATTTGTAGAAATTTGCCTTTGGGGGTAATGAGTTTGGATAATTCAAAGAAAAGTATGGACACGATTGTGGCTCTGGCAAAGGGCAGGGGATTTGTATATCCGGGCAGTGAAATATACGGCGGACTTGCAAATTCGTGGGATTACGGCCCTTTGGGGGTTGAGCTTAAAAATAATATTAAAAGAGCGTGGCTTAAAAAGTTTGTGCAGGAATCGCCGTACAATGTGGGGCTTGACAGCGCAATAATTATGAACCCCGAAACGTGGGTGGCCTCGGGTCACCTGGGCGGTTTTTCCGACCCGCTTATGGACTGCAAAAACTGCAAGACCCGTCACAGGGCGGATAAGCTTATAGAGGATTACGTTGCACAAAACGGACTCGACGATAACCCTGCGGCTATGAGCGACGAAGAAATGATGCAGTACATCAGAGATAAAAAAATTGCCTGTCCCGACTGCGGCAGTCACGATTTTACGGATATACGCAAATTCAACCTTATGTTCAAGACGTTTCAGGGTGTTACCGAGGACAGCGCGTCAACACTTTACCTCCGCCCCGAAACGGCACAGGGAATTTTTGTCAACTTTAAAAATATAGCGCGCACAACACGCAAAAAGATTCCGTTCGGCGTGGCTCAGATAGGCAAATCGTTCAGAAACGAGATAACCCCCGGCAACTTTATATTCCGCATACGTGAATTTGAGCAGATGGAGCTGGAATTTTTCTGCAAGCCCGGCACCGACCTTGAGTGGTTTGAGTACTGGCGCGGCTTCTGCCGTAAGTGGCTTCTGGACCTCGGTATGAAAGAGGAGCATTTAAGACTGCGCGACCACGACAAGGATGAACTTTGCTTCTATTCAAAAGCAACAACCGATTTTGAGTATCTGTTCCCGTTCGGCTGGGGCGAACTTTGGGGCGTTGCCGACCGCACGGATTACGACCTTACTCAGCATTCGGAGCATTCCGGTCAGCCGCTTGATTATTTTGACCCCGAAACAAACGAAAAATATATCCCTTATGTTATAGAGCCATCCCTCGGCGCGGATCGCGTGCTTTTGGCGTTCCTTTGCGACGCATATGACGAGGAAACCGACGAAAAGGGAGATGTACGCACGGTTCTTCACTTCCACCCGGCACTCGCACCCTTTAAAGCGGCGGTTCTTCCGCTTTCGAAAAAGCTTTCGGATAAAGCGGCGGAAATTTATTCCGAGCTTTCAAAAAGCTTTATGATTGATTTTGACGACGCAGGTTCAATAGGCAAACGCTACCGCCGTCAGGATGAGATAGGCACACCCGTTTGCATTACTTACGATTTCGACTCCGTAGAGGATAACTGCGTTACGGTTCGCGACCGCGACACTATGGAGCAAAAGCGCATTCCCATATCGGAACTTAAAAACTATATAGCCGAAGCGATTGAGTTTTAAGGCAGAGGGAAAAATATGACATCAACTCAGATACTTTTAATGGCGGCAGAGCTTCTCGGAGGACTTGCGTTTTTCCTTTACGGAATGTCTATGATGTCCGGCGGACTTGAAAATATATCGGGCGGTAAACTTGAAAACGATTTGAGAAAGGTTGCAAGAAACCCGTTTGCCAGTTTCTTTTTGGGCGCCGGTATTACTATTGCAATACAGTCATCTTCCGCAATGACGGTTATGCTTGTGGGTTTGGTCAACTCCGGCATATTTGCTTTCGGTGATACATTCGGTATAATAATGGGCTCGAATGTCGGCACAACGCTTACCTCGTGGCTTTTAAGCCTTACGGGAGTGCAGGGCGACAACTTCTTTCTGACGCTGTTAAAGCCAATGACATTTGCGCCGTTGCTTGCCTTTGCGGGAATACTTATGCATATGCTGTCGAACAAAGAACGGCAGAAAAATATGGGTGTAATCCTAATCGGCTTTGCGGTGCTTATGACAGGTATGGACTTTATGAGCAATTCAATGAGCTCCCTTCAGGAAATGGAAGGCTTTAAACATTTGCTTGTGGCATTTTCAAGTCCTGTTTCCGCACTTCTTATCTCAACCGTTTTTACGGGCATCATTCAGTCGTCTGCCGCAACGGTCGGTATTGTTCAGGCTATGGCGCTTACGGGAACTATAAGCTATAAAATGGCAATTCCGCTGGTTTTGGGCGCTAATATCGGCACTTGTATGACTGCTCTGCTGTCATCGTTCGGCACGAGTAAAAACGCCAAGCGTGTGGTTGCACTCCACATCTATATAAAGGTTATAGGCTCGGTGATTTTCACCGTCGCTCTTTACGGGCTGATGGCATTCGGCACGGAATTTCTTGAAAAACCGGCGTCAATGATCGGTGTGGCTGTTGTGCATACCCTGTTTAATATTATTAACACGTTTGTGCTTATTCCGTTTAAAAAACCGATTATGCGGCTGTGCGAGCTTACCGTTAAAAGCAGTAACGATAAAACGCATACCGTTTTTCTGGACGAGCGTTTGTTCAACAATACGGCGCTTGCCGTTTCGGAATGTCACAGACTGGCATCGGAAATGGCGGAACATTCAAGAAATTCGCTTTTAAAATCCATAAAAATTATCAGCGAATATAATTCGGAAGCGGTAAACGATATCAAGGAAACCGAACAGCTTATCGATAAGTATGAGGACAAGCTCGGCACGTATCTTGTGCGGCTGAGCAATAACGAGCTTTCGGAGAACACCTCCCACTCAATCGCGCGTATGCTCCACAGCATAGGCGACTTTGAGCGCATAGGCGACCACGCCCTTAACATTTGCAAGGTTGCCGAGGAAATGCACAGCAAGGGAATAAACTTCTCCGACGAGGCGAAACGTGAGCTTTCGGTTATTACCTCTGCCGTTACCGAGATACTTAATATGACGGTTGATTCATTTATAAACGATGATATTGAGCGGGCTTCGCACGTTGAACCGCTTGAACAGGTTATAGATAAGCTGAACAAAAGGCTTAAGGCACGCCACGTCGCAAGACTTCAGAACGGCGAATGCACAATTGAACTCGGATTTATATTTACCGACCTGCTTACGAATTACGAGCGCGTTTCCGACCACTGTTCAAATGTTGCGGTATACACAATGCAGCTGCCGTCGGACAAGCTTGACGCCCACAAGTATCTTGCAAAAATTAAAAGCTCCGAACAGGGGAGCTTTGTTGAGGATTTCAATATGTACGACGCGAAGTACGCGCTGGACTGAAAAGAGCGGAGGCTTATATAAAATAATATGCGGTGTCCCATGCGGGAAGCCCCGGGAAGTGGCGCATATACAGCTTGTAGTCGTCCCGCAGTTTCAAAACGGCTTTGGGCAGGGTTATAATGTCCTCGCTGCGGTGGTAGCAGGAAATAAGCATTTTGGGCCTAAGGCTCAATATTGTGCGCTCCGCGCCCTTTAAGGCGTTAAGCTCCTCACCCTCAATATCCATTTTAATAAACGTTACCGGTGTTTCCGTTGCAATGCTGTCAACGGTTAATGCCGGTATTGTTTTTGTGCCGCCAGAGGATGAACCCCTGCCTTTTTTAAAGGAAAATTCTTTGTTTCCGCATTTGTCCGATATGCAGGCGTTTATCAGTCTTATGTTTTTAAAGCCATCGGTGTTAACGCTTAGCCTTCTGAAATTTTTAGGGTCGGGCTCAACGGCGGTAATAAATTTATAATCGCCGAAACGTTCTGCAAAATCCTTCACGGTATCGCCGTTGTATGCGCCGAGGTCCAGAAACGACTCTCTTCCTGTCGGCTTTAAAAAGCTTTCGTATGGCTCATTCGGCGAAACCTCGCATCTGTAAAGAAATTCGGGGTCGCCGGTAATTTTATATTTAACAGTACATTCAAATGTGTTCCTTGAAACATCGTCGCAAAGGCGGGAATAGACCCATTCAAGGGCGCCGCGGTTGTTTCGGCAGTAGTCGACGTCAAAAATAGCATTGCCGTAAACCGGAACGTCGGGAGCTAAAAGCTCCTGCTCCAGAGAGATTTTTTTTATGTTTTGCAGCACCTCGGGTCTTGATGA
The DNA here is from genome assembly GCA_934454655.1 of uncultured Eubacteriales bacterium. GTDB lineage: Bacteria > Bacillota > Clostridia > Oscillospirales > Acutalibacteraceae > UBA737. The sequence continues at coordinate 9,538 of CAKSFK010000012.1, forward strand.
GCCGAAGCAGAGCAGAACAATAACATTTCCGTATTTGCGCTTTACATCACTGTACGATAAAAGCCTGAAACCCCGGAAGGTCTTATCCCTCACGAATCCGTCCGAGCAGAACACGCCCGAAATTTTAATACCGCGTCTTTCGGCTTCGTTAAGTATCTTGTCGGCGCCGTTGCCCATACCGTACAAAAATACGGGTTTCTCTGCCGTTTTAAGGTAATTCCAAAGTTCCTTCATATGAACCGCTCCTTCGTGTCAGGCGTAACCTATGCGTATTATTATACATACAATTTCATCCGATTTCAAGACGTGCGCTGCGGAGTGTCTAAAAAGCTTGAAAAATAGGCAAAACAGTGTTAAAATAATATTATATGTATTGCGGCGGGTGAAGAAAATGAGCATGAAACGCTGGGAAGTGGGATCTCCCGATAAAAAGCTGGCAAAACAGCTGGCGGAAGAACTTGATATTGACCCTATTGTTGCGCTTATAGCGGCGGTAAGGGGTTATGACGATCCTGCCGCTCTTGAGGAGTTTTTGTCCGACGAACCGTGCTGTGACGACCCTTACACACTTGCGGATATAACCGTTGCCGCCGATATAATAAACGCGGCTGTTGCCGATAATGTTAAAATTGCCGTTTTCGGCGATTATGACTGCGACGGTGTTGTTTCAACCGTTATGCTTTATAAATATCTTAAAAACCGAGGTGCTGACTGCACGTATGTTATTCCCGACCGTATGACGGACGGCTACGGCATGAACGCCGAGGCGATAAAAAAGCTTAACGCGCATGGCGTAGAGCTTATTATAACGGTGGATAACGGAATTTCCTGCAAAGCGGAAACCGACCTTGCGAACAGCCTCGGTATGACCGTTGTTATAACCGACCATCACTTGCCGCCCGAGGTCCTGCCGTCCGCCGCCGCCGTTGTTGACCCGCACAGGAGGGACTGCCCCTCGGAATTTAAGGAAATTTGCGGGGCGGAGGTTGTGTTTAAGCTTATTTGTGTGCTTGAACAGAAAGAACCCGAAGAACTGCTGAATGAGTATGCGGATATTCTGTCCCTTGCGGTTATAGCGGATGTTATGCCGCTTGTGGGTGAAAACCGTATGATCGTTAAATACGGCACCGAAAAAATTAAAAATTCGCCCTGCGTCGGTATAGCGGCACTGGCGGACGCGGCAGGTATCGATACGGCAGGCGCCGATTCTTCCAAAATTGCTTTTGGTATATGCCCGAGAATTAACGCCGCGGGGCGAATGGGGAGCGCTTACACAGCCGCTGACCTGCTGCTTTGCGAAAACATTAATGACGCGGAGCCGCTTGCCGCTGAGCTTGACGGGCTGAACACAGCTCGCCGCGCCGAGGAAAAGCGTATTTTTGACGAGGCCTGTGAAAAAATAGAAAAAAAAGGATATAACTTTAACAGAGTGATTGTGGTTGACGGTGAAAACTGGCACAAGGGCGTTGTGGGAATAGTGGCTTCAAGAATAACCGAGAAATACGGAATTCCCGCCGTGGTTATCGCCGTTGACGGTGAAAACGCCACGGGTTCGGGCAGAAGCATTGAGGGCATTTCGCTTTTCAGTGCGGTAAAGTCCGCTGCCGATGTTCTTTCAAAGTTCGGCGGTCACGAGCTTGCCGCGGGAGTTTCGCTTAAAACCCGTGACATACCCGTTTTTCGTAAAAAAATAAACGATTACTCATTTAATGGGCTTTACATAGCCCCAACCTTAAAGCTTGATTGCAGGCTTAACCCCGCGGCGATTACAACCGAGCTTGCCGAGGCGCTTGAAACTCTGAAACCGTACGGAAACGGCAACCCCGAGCCGCTTTTCGGACTGTACGGGGTAACGGTTAAAAAAATAACGCCTATCGGCGGCGGAAAGCATTTAAGGCTGTGTGTTGAAAAGAACGGCGCTTCGGCGGAACTGCTGCTCTTCGGCGTAACGCCGGGACAGTTTTGCTTTTATGAGGGCGACGTTGTTGACGCCGCGGTTACGGTTGCCGTTAACGTTTATAACGGCAGGACAGGCGTGTCCGCCCGCGTTAAGGCGATAAGACCTGCCGGTACGGATGACGAGGGACTTTTCCGCAGTGCCGATAACCTTAACAGATATATGTCCGGTAAGAACTTCAACGTTTCGGAAATTTTGCCCTCACGCACCGAAACAGGTGAGATTTACAGGTTTATTGCGGCAGAAAATCCGATTGAGGACAGAATAAAATATGCACATTTAAGCAGACCCGGATATGCCAAAACGGTTATATCGCTTTTAGTCCTTTCGGAATTGGGGCTTATAAAGCGGGATTCGGAGGGGACATACTCCGTAACCGGATTTAAAACAAAAACCGAGCTTACAAAATCAAAGCTTTACAGTAATTTGCTTGAAAGGAGCGGTACGGAATGAATACCGAACAGACCGAAAACTATAAGCGGCTTGAAAAACAGATGCGCGAATTCGGCGGAACATACGACTATGCGCTTGTAAAAAAAGCGTTTGAGTACTGCACCGAAAAGCACAACGGTCAGAAAAGGCACTCGGGCGAGCCGTATTACATTCACCCTTATAATGTTGCGCTTATAATCGTTTCCCTCGGAATGGATACGCAGTCCATAGCCGCCGCACTGCTTCACGATGTTGTTGAGGATACCGACGCCACCACAGAGGATGTTAAACGCGAGTTCGGCGAAGAGATAGCGCTGTTGGTTGACGGCGTTACAAAAATCGGCAGACTCAATTTTTCAACAAAAGAACAGCAGCAATCCGAAAGCCTGAGAAAAATGCTTATTGCTATGGGTCGGGATATAAGGGTTATAATTATCAAGCTTGCCGACCGATTGCATAATATGCGTACAATAGACGCAATGACCGAGCAAAAGCAACGTGATAAATCGGTTGAAACGCTTGAAATATACGCGCCGATTGCACACAGACTCGGTATTCGCTCCGTAAAGGAAGAGCTTGAGGATCTGGCGCTCAAACACCTTGACCCCGTGGCCTACAGGGAAATTGAGGATTTACTGAGAATTCGCAAACAGCACCGCGAGCAGATTTTGGAGGAAATTAAAAAACGTATTGAGGAAAGACTTGCCGAAACAATGCCCGGCGTTCAGATGGCGTTTCAGGGCAGGGTTAAATCCATATACGGCATTTACCGAAAGATGTACGTTCAGGGTAAGGATTTTGATGAAATATACGATATTTACGCCATACGCATTATAACCGATACCGTGGCGGACTGTTACAATATACTCGGGATTATGCACGATATGTTCCGCCCGATACCGAACAGGTTTAAGGATTATATTTCAACCCCCAAGCCTAATATGTATCAGTCGCTTCATACAACGGTATTAAGCCGCGCGGGCATACCCTTCGAAATTCAGATACGCACGTTTGAAATGCACCACACGGCGGAATTCGGTATAGCCGCCCACTGGAAATATAAAGAGGGTGTTAAGGACAATAACCGCAAAATGGAGGAACGGCTTGCCTGGATAAGGCAGATACTTGACGCTCAGGCGGCGTCCTCGGATGACGGAAACCTCGTACGCAGTATTAAGGTCGACTTATCGCAGGAGGATGTATTTGCCGTTACGCCTAAGGGCGACGTTATCAACCTCCCTGTGGGTTCAACAATTGTGGACTTTGCCTTCGCTATACACACTCAGGTTGGAATTAAAATGGTGGGCGCTAAGGTGGACGGTAAAATTGTACCGATAAATCACGAGATCAAGACCGGCGAGGTCATTGATATACTGACCACCAACCAGCCCGGTCACGGACCCAGCCGCGATTGGCTTAATATTGCGGTAACGTCGCAGGCGAAATCCAAAATACGGGCGTGGTTCAAAAAAGAAAAACGAGCCGAAAATATTGCCGCAGGCAAGCTTGAGGTTGAAAAGGAATTTAAACGCAATAACATTGAGCTTACGGACGCGGAACAGGCGGAATTTATTGACGAAATCGCAAAAAAGCTGAAACTCGGCGGAGCGGATGAATTTTACGCCGCAATAGGATACGGCGGAATACTGCTTTCAAGGGTAATGCCGCGCATTAAGGACGATTATTTAAAATTAAAGCGTATAAGCGCAAATACCGCGCCCGAGGTTGTACCCACGCCCGAAACGCACAGAACACGCTCTTCCGAAGGCGTTGTGGTTGACGGAATCGATAACTGTTTAATAAAGCTTTCAAAATGCTGTGCGCCGCTGCCGGGTGACGAAATAATCGGTTTTATAACAAGGGGACACGGCGTTTCCATTCATAAAAGAGATTGCAACAACGTTCCGGCTGATTTGAAGAACTGTGCCGAGCCCGAACGCTGGATACCCGCGCACTGGGACTCAACAAAATCCGAAACGTTTGTTTCAACTTTGCAGGTTTCCGCAATCGACCGCGAGGGACTGCTGCTTGATGTTATGAATACCGTTTACAGTATGCATGTGCCTGTTCACAGCATAAACGCAAGGCAGGTTAAAAGCGGCAACTGTTTGGTTGTAATGTCGGTAAGCGCCGAAAGCGTGGAGCATTTAAAAAGCATAACCGCAAGGCTTGAAAAAATTCCCGGTGTGTTTAATGTTGAAAGGATAAATCAGTGATGAAGGCTGTTATACAACGTGTGCTCAGAGCCTCTGTAAGCGTCGGCGGCGAAACCGTGGGCAGCTGCAGCGAGGGGTTTATGGTGCTTTTCGGCGCGGCGGACGGCGATACCGAAGCCGACGCCGAACTGCTGGCAAGAAAAACCGTAAATCTTCGTGTGTTCTGCGATGAAAACGGTAAAATGAATCTGTCGCTTAAGGATATTAACGGCGGCGTGCTTTGCGTTTCACAGTTTACACTTTTGGCGGATGTGAAAAAGGGCAATCGCCCGTCGTTCACGGGAGCTATGGAACCTCAAAAAGCTTGCCGACTTTATGATTATTTCTGTGAGAAGCTTGCCGAATACGGCGCGGCAGACGTGCAAAAGGGCATATTCGGGGCTGATATGGAGGTTTCGCTTGTTAATAACGGACCTGTTACTGTTTTGTTTGATACAAAGATTTGGAGGAACAATGGAAATTAAGGTTTTGCATCTGGGGCTTATAAAAACAAACTGCTATCTTGTTTCATCCGATAACGCGGCTGTGGTTATAGACCCGGGATTTGAAAGTCGGATTCCGACCGACTTTTTAAATTCAAATGCCTATAAACAGCGGCTGATTTTAATAACACACGCCCATTTTGACCACATAGGCGGCGCTGAGTCACTAAGACGGGAAACGGGGGTTAAGATCGGCATAGGCAAAGAGGATAACGCCGACCTGTCCGACCCCGTTATTAACCTTTCGGATAAATTTCACGCGGGGGTTGACCCCTTTTCGGCTGATGTGCTTTTGGATGACGGGCAGATACTGAATGTCGGCGATATAAGCTTTAAGGTGATTTTAACTCCCGGTCATACAAGGGGAGAGGTGTGCTACCTTGCGGGCGATTGCCTGTTCTCGGGCGATACGCTTTTTAAGGGCGCAATCGGAAGAACAGATTTTCCCGGCGGAGATTTTAAAACGCTTAAAAGGTCATTAAAACGCCTTATTGCCCTGCCGGATGAAACAAAGGTGTACCCCGGTCACGGCGAATTTACAACAATCGCTTTTGAAAAAGAAAATAATATGTTTGTGTGGTAGTAATGAAACTTTGTCTTATAGGTCACTCCTTTAAATATGAACTTGAAAAGCTTATCAGAATTTTTTTGCCTTTTGAAAAAATAGAGTTTTGTGAAGAACCGTATTACCTTGACGCCGCGGTGACCGAACTTAAAACAGCAAAGGAAAAAACAGTACTGAGTGCCGCGCTTTATGTTGAAAACGGAAAATACAGCTGTAAAAAAGAGCTTTCAAACAGCGCGGCGGATTATGAAGGCGAGTGTGAAAGACTGCTTGCCGCGGCGTTGTTTGAGTGCTTTAAAAGCGCGTCCGGCTATACACCCGAATGGGGTATTTTAACGGGAGTGCGCCCCGCAAAGCTTTTTTCAAGGCTCACAGCGGAAAACGGCGGCGAAAAAGCCGAGGAACGGTTCCGTGACGCGCTGTATGTAAGCGAAAACAAAATTTCTCTCTGCCGTGAAACCGTCTGTGAGGAAGAAAAAATAACCGCCCTTTCGCGTGGCGACTCATTCAGTCTTTATGTTTCCGTGCCGTTTTGCCCCACAAGATGCTCCTATTGCTCGTTTGTTTCACATTCGGTTGAAAATGCGGGGAGGCTTATACCCGATTACATTAAATGCGTTACGCGGGAAATTGAGTATACGGGAAAAATCGCAAAGCAGGCGGGACTGCGCCTTGAAACGGTTTACATAGGCGGCGGAACACCCACTGCCTTAACAGCCGAACAGCTGGGTGGGATTATGTCCGCAATAAACGGAGCGTTTGACCTTGAATATTTAAGGGAATACACCGTTGAGGCGGGCAGACCCGACACCGTAACACGCGAAAAGCTGGAAACAATAAGAAATGCGGGGGCAGGGCGCATAAGCATTAATCCGCAAACTATGAATGACGATGTTTTAAAGATTATCGGCAGAAAGCACACGGCGGAGGATACGGCGGCGGCGTTCGGACTTGCGCGGAAGTGCGGAATAGGCAACATCAATATGGATTTGATAGCCGGTCTGCCGGGGGATACCTTTGAAAGCTTTAGGAAAACGCTTGACCGTGTTCTGGAGCTTGACCCCGAAAGTGTAACCGTACATTCGCTTTCAATGAAACGCGCGTCAACACTCACGGCAAACGGCTTATTCCCCGAAGCCAAGGCGGGGGCTGAGGCGGCTCTAATGGTTGAGTACGCGCGAAAAACACTCGGCTGTAACGGGTACAGACCTTATTATATGTACCGCCAGAGCAAGACGGTGGGAAACCTCGAAAACGTCGGTTACGCAAAAGAAGGCAGCGAATGTTTTTATAACGTATACACTATGGATGAAACGCATACAATACTTGCGTGCGGCGCGTCGGCGGTAAGCAAACTGAGAGAGCCGGGCGGAAGTTATATTGAAAGAATATTTAACTATAAATATCCGTATGAATATATAGACCGCTTTGATGAAATATTGCGGCGGAAGGACGGAATTTTACCATTTTATGAAAAATACCCTGGAAAAGATTAATGAGGCTGCCATAACAGACCCTGAACACCTTGTGAACGATGCCGAAAACCGTTATTTAAAGGAAATTAAATTGACGGCGCGGCGTATAGCCGATAACGATGACATAAAAATTGTTTCAATCGCGGGTCCGTCCGCCTCGGGCAAGACCACAAGCGCGCATATTCTTCGCCGAGAGTTGGAACTGCTCGGCGAAAAAACAGAGGTAGTATCGCTGGACGATTTTTACCTGCCTGTTGATATGCTTCCCGTTTTACCCGACGGAAGCCGTGACATTGAATCCGTAAATGCTCTTGACTTAATATTATTAAATAAATGTTTTCTTGAAATTGCAAACAGCGGCGTAACCGTTTTGCCAAGGTTTGATTTTATGGAGAAAAGAAGGATTGAAAAGGCGCGCGAAATTGATGTGAGCGGAAAGGGAATAGCTATTGCGGAGGGTCTGCACGCACTTAATCCCATAATAACCGACGCTGCAAGCGAAAACACGGTGTTTAAAATTTATATCAGCGTTAACGACGGCATAACGCGTGACGGCGGCGCACCGCTTCTTTCAAGCCGTCAGATAAGACTTGCAAGACGTATATTGCGCGACAGGGTGTTCAGGTCTACCACTCTTAACGAAACCCTTGTTCTTTGGGACGGAGTGGTCAAAGGGGAGGAAAAGTATCTTTACCGCTTTAAAAATCTTGCGGATGTGCGGCTTAAGACTCTTCACTGCTATGAACCCTGTATATATAAAAGAGAGATAACAAAGCTTGCGGGAGAGGTTGACCGCGAAATTCCCTGCTGTTCGTATTTTCTTAAAACCGTAGAGGCGTTAAGCCGATTTGAGGATATGGATTCGGCGCTTGTGCCGCAGAATTCTCTTATACGCGAATTTATAGGTTAGTATATATTGCCCGTGCGGCGCTTTAAGTGTTTATAACACCAAAGAAAACGCCGCACGGGCAATGTTTTTTAATATTAAAGAGTTACGCCGTCCTTGAATATCGCAAGGTTGTGCTTATCAAGCACCTCGGATTTTGCGTGTATTTCGCCCGACGCCAGCGCAATAACGTATTCGTAAAAGCTGTTTGTCAGTTCCGACATTTCCGTGCCGTTTAAAAGCTCGCCCGCGTTAAAGTCGATCCAGTTTTTCTTTTTTTCAAAAAGCGGGGTGTTGCTGGAAATCTTAACCGTAGGCACGGGACAGCCGAAGGGCGTTCCTCTGCCTGTTGTAAACAAAACAAGCTGTGCGCCAGAAGCCACAAGCGCGCCCGAGGCTACAAGGTCGTTGCCGGGGGCTTGCAAAAGCGAAAGTCCGCGCTTTGAAAAAGGCTCTCCGTACCGCAGCACATCCTCAATAACCGCAGACCCGCCCTTTTGAATACAGCCGAGAGATTTTTCCGCAAGCGTTGTAATTCCGCCCGCCTTGTTTCCGGGCGAGGGGTTTTCGTCAATACGCTCGCCGTAGCGTATGAAATAACGCTTGAAATCATTAATAAGCGCAACTGTTTTTTCAAAAATCCCGCGTGTGCGGCAACGGTTCATTAAAATGGTTTCCGCACCGAACATTTCGGGAACCTCCGTTAAAATCGCACTCCCGCCCTCGGCGGTTATGCGGTCGGTCAATGAGCCAAGCAGCGGGTTAGCCGTTATTCCGGAAAAACCGTCCGAACCGCCGCACTTAAGCCCAATAACAAGCTCCGATGACGAACAGACCTCGCGCTCGGCAAGCGACGCATAATCGCAAAGTTCCTTCAGTTTATCCGTTGCCGCCGAAAGCTCATCGACTTCATCTTGGCAAACAAGAAACCGAACGCGGTTTTCATCGTAATTGCCGAGTCTTTTTTTAAGTTCGCTTATATTTCCGTTTTCACACCCGAGCCCTATTACCAGCACTCCGCCCGCGTTGGGGTGGCGGATAAGACCGCACAAAAAATCAAGCGTCGCATTTTGGTCGTCGCCGAGCTGTGAACAGCCGTAGGGGTGGTTGTAGGCGTAAATCCCGTCAATTTTGTCGGTCTTGAATTTTTGCGCCGCGCGCTCGGCAGAGCAGGCAACGGCGTTAACACACCCAACGGTCGGTATAATCCACACCTCGTTCCTTATTCCGACCTTTCCGTTCTCTCTTTGGTAGCCCATAAAACTGCCGCTTTTTTTGTGGGTGGGTTCGCTGAATTCGGGATTATATTCATATTCCAGTATTTCACCCAGCCCCGAACGAAGTTCCGAAGAATGGATATGTATTCCCGCCGGTAAAAAGTCGGTCGCGCAGCCTATCGGATACCCGTATTTAATTACCGCTCCGTCCTTTTTAATATCCGCAATTGAAAATTTATGCCCCGGGGGAACGTCAGTTGTGAGTGTAATGCTCTTCCCGCCGATATTAACCGTTTCTCCGTTTTTAAGCGCCTCGATCGCAACGGCAACATTGTCCTTTTCGTTTATACGGATGGCTTTCATTCCACGACCTCCGAAATCTGCTTTACGGCGGCAACGGGGTCGTTTCTTAATGCTGCAAGTCCGTTTGCAACCGCCTGTGTAAAACCGGGATATGCGGTAAGGTCCTCACCCCAGAATTTTGTGTTTGCGGCAACGGCGGATACATAATCTTTATCATCTGTTGTTGCCTTTTCGGCAAAGAATTTCAGCACCTCGGCGCTGTCGTGAACAATATATTCGTCCCCGTTCTGCCTTTTTGCGTGAATACCGTCATCACGCAGGTCGTGGGAGCGGTAAAAAGCAAGCAGTGCGGCAAAGGAAAAGGTAAGCATGGGCGGCAGTTTTTTCTTTGCGGCAAAGTAATCCTTAAAGGACGGAAGAACGCGTGCCTTCCATTTTGAAACCGAATTAAGGGATATTGAAAGCAAAGCGTGGTCAATAAAGGGATTTTCAAAGCGCTCAAAAACAGATGCGGCAAATTCCGCCGTTTCCCTTTGCGGCAGCGGAACAAACGGGACTATCTCCTCCGTAACAACACGGCGGATAAGCGTGCCTATTACGGGGTCGTGCATACAGTCGCGTACAATATTCTGACCGCAAAGGTAGGCGGCAAGAACGGTTGATGTGTGCGCACCGTTGAGAACACGCACCTTTCTTTCGCGGTACGGCTTTTGATCGTCCGTGAAAACAACCGGCAGACCCGCTTTGTCAAGAGGAAATTCCGAGCTTATGTCCTTATCGCTTTCTATAACCCAAAGCGCAAACGGCTCTCCGACGTCAAGCAGTAAATCCGTATATCCCAGTTCGCCGTATATTTCCTCGGCTTTGTCGCGCGGAAAACCGGTTACTATTCTGTCAACCAACGTACTGCAAAAAACACAGGCATCGTTTACCCAAAGGCGGAAGTCGTCGGACAGGTTCCAACATTTGCAAAGCTCAAGCACACATTCGCGCAATTTTCTGCCGTTGTTTTCAATAAGCTCAACCGGCAGTATTATCAGTCCCTTTGTTATGTCGCCGCTGAACGCGCGGTAGCGTTCGTATAGGAACTTTGTAAGCTTCCCGGGGTATGTTTCGGGCAGACCTTCAAAATGATCGTTTATGTCAAGCGTAATTCCTGCCTCGGTTGTGTTGGAAACAACAAATCTAAGCGACTCTTTGCCTGCCAGCGCCATAAAGCCGTCGTAGTCCTCGGCGGCGTCGTAAACAGAGCTTACCGACGTTATAATCCTGCTGTCGTTCACGGTTTTTCCGTCCTTTTTTCCGCGCAGAACCACGGTATACTTGCAGTCCTGCTTGTGAAAAGAGTCAAGCGTGCCGTAGGGTATGGGCTTTACAATTGCAATATTCCCGTTGAACACGCCCTTTTCGTTTGCCGTATCAATCATATAATCAACAAAGGCACGCAGGAAATTTCCCTCCCCAAACTGAAGCACGCGGACAGGCCGTTCTGTTCGCTCTGCCGATAAATCGTTAATGCTTTTCATAAATGCTTACCTCCAAAATGTAAATACTTACATTTTTAATTATAACGATTTTCAGGTGTTTGTCAATTAAATCTTGATTTTTATTTTTAAATTTGTTATAATATTTTTGAAAGTATTTACAGGAGTTATTTTAAAATTGAATATCTACGATATCGCAAAAAAAGCTCAGGTTTCAATTGCAACCGTTTCGCGCGTGCTTAACAACAGCGACAGCGTGCGCGAGGAAACACGCCGTCGAATTCTTGATATAATGCGTGAAGAGGGGTATGTTCCTAACGCCTTTGCAAGGGGCTTGGGGCTTAATACAATGAAAATGGTGGGCGTAATGTGTACGGATATTACCGACTCGTTTTATGCCAATGCCGTCGGTGAAATAGAGCGTCTGCTCCGCGCAAGGGGACTCGATACGGTTCTTTGCTGCACGGGAAACGAACCTTCGGATAAAAGACAGGCACTTGAATCCCTTGTTAACCGAAAGGTTGACGCCGTAATATTAATAGGCTCGGTTTTCAGAGAACAGAATGATAATTCGCATATCTGCACGGCGGCGTCCTCTGTACCCGTTATTATTATAAACGGATTTGTTGAGGCAGAGGGCGTTTACTGTGTTCTGTGTGACGAACGCAGTGCCGTAAGACGGTGCGTTAGTGCGCTGTACCGTCAGGGCGGAAACAAGATATTGTATCTTTATGATACCGATACTTACAGCGGAATCGAAAAACGCAGGGGATACAGCGAAGGCTGTGCCGAAACCGGGCTCGATGAAATGTGCCTTAAGGTTAAAAGAAATGTTGACGCCGCCGCGGAACAGGTAAAGAAACTGCTGAGCACCGCAAAACAGCCCAATGCGGTTATAGCCTCGGAGGATATAATCGCCGCGGGCGCGCTTAAGGCGCTTTATTCCCGAGGTGTTAAAATCCCGGTGATAGGCTTTAATAATTCCGTCATAGCCGAGTGTACCACACCTTCGCTTACAAGCGTTGACAATCTCTGCTCAAGTATGTGCGAAACGGCGGTAAGGATTATATCGGATATTGAAAAAGGAAAAACAATTTCGCAAAAAACCGTTTTATCGCCCGGACTTTTTCAGCGCGAAAGCTTTAAAACGGATAATTGGTAATAATTTTTCGGAGGAATTTGTTATGGCATTTATAAATGACGATTTTTTGCTTAAAACCAAAACGGCTCGCAGGCTGTATCACGGCTATGCCGAAGATATGCCGATAATTGATTATCACTGCCACATAAACCCGCAGGAGATATACGAGGACAGAAAATTTGAAAATATAACTCAGGTCTGGCTGGGCGGCGATCACTATAAATGGCGGCTTATGCGGTCGAACGGCGTTTCAGAAGACGAAATAACGGGAGACGCCGACGATTACACAAAATTTCTTCGCTTTGCCGAAATGCTGCCAAAAGCAATAGGCAACCCGATGTATCACTGGTGCCATCTGGAGCTTAAAAGATTTTTCGGGTATGACGGTGTGCTGAACGGCGATACCGCAAGGGAAGTGTACGACCTTTGCAACAAAAAGCTTCGGCAGGACGGTATGACCGTAAGGGCGATAATAGAAAAATCAAATGTTAAAATGATAGGTACGACAGATGACCCCGCGGACGACCTTAAGTGGCACAAGCTGCTTACAGAGGATAAATCCTTTAAAACCGCGGTTTGCCCCACATTCCGCCCCGATAAGGCGGTAAATATTGATAAGGCGGGCTTTGCGGATTATATTAAAAAACTGTCCGAGGCCGCCGAAATTGATATTAAAACCGTAAGCGATGTTAAAGCCGCACTTGAAAAAAGGCTTGATTATTTCTGCTCGCTCGGCTGCCGCGCAACCGACCACGGGCTTGACTATGTTGTTTACGAGCCGGCAAGCGAGGAAAGCGTAAACGAGATTTTCAAAAGGGCTTTAAGGGGCGAAAAGATATCGCAGTCTGAGGCTGACAGATATAAAACGGAGCTTATGCTGTTCCTCGGTGAAAAAATTGCCGAAAAGGGTATAGTAATGCAGCTGCACTACGGCGCGCAGAGAAACACAAATACGGTTATGTTCAATAAATTAGGCGCCGATACGGGGTTTGACTGTATTTCGGTTAAAAACTGCGGCGAGGCGCTTACGGGCTTCCTTAACGCTCTTAATGTTAAGGGCAAGCTTCCGAAAACAATTATTTACTCCCTTAATCCCAACGATAACGAGCTTATAGATACGGTGCTCGGCTGTTTTCAGGGTACCGAGGCGCAGGGCAAAATTCAGCACGGCTCCGCTTGGTGGTTCAGCGATACCAAAAGCGGTATGGAGGCACAGCTTAAATCGCTCGCCAACCTGTCGCTGCTCGGCAATTTTGTGGGTATGCTTACCGATTCAAGGAGCTTTTTGTCCTATACCCGCCACGAGTATTTCAGAAGAATACTCTGCAATATTTTAGGCGAATGGGTGGAAAACGGGGAGTACCCCGACGACGAGGACACCCTCGGAAAAATTGTAAAGAATATATCCTTCTGCAATGCGGAAAAGTACTTTAATATTTAAGAGGTTAAGACAATGGAAAAATGCATACCTGTTGTAGTAATAAAAGAACTGTCCGAAACGGATAAAATACTTTCGGCGCTCAAAGCAAACGGCATAAACTGTGCCGAGATTACATTCAGAACCGCCTGTGCGAGGGACGCTATCGAATACGCCTGCAAAAAATATCCCGATATGGCGGTAGGCGCGGGAACGGTTATAAACGCCGAACAGTGCCGTGAGGCTTTGGCGGCAGGCGCAAAATTTATAGTGTCGCCGGGGCTGTCGGTATCGGTAGCCGAAGTCTGCCGTGAAAGCGGCGTGCCGTATTATCCCGGCTGCGTAACACCTACCGAAATTATGCAGGCGCTGGAACTCGGCATTACAACCGTTAAGTTCTTCCCTGCCAATGTTTACGGCGGTCTTAAGGCTTTAAAGGCGCTTTCCGCACCGTTTCCGCAGGTTAAGTTTATTCCGACGGGCGGCGTTGACCGCGGCAACATAGATGAATTTTTGGCATTTGATAAAATTGCGGCAATAGGCGGAAGCTTCTTTGTAAAGGAAGCTTTGGAAAAAGCGGGTGAAAAAGAAAATGCGTAAGGTTGTAACATTCGGAGAAATAATGTTAAGGCTCTCGTCCTTCGGGTATGACAGACTGTTCCAGAACGACAGTATGCAGGCAACCTTCGGCGGCGGAGAGGCAAATGTTGCGGTGTCGCTTGCCAATTTCGGTATAGACAGCACCTATGTAACAAAATTGCCCGAACACGCGGTAGGTCAGGCGGCGGTAAACGCTTTGAGATATTTCGGTGTAAATACCGAAAAAATAGTAAGGGGCGGCGACAGGGTAGGAATATACTATCTTGAAAAGGGAATTTCGCAGCGCCCGTCCGTCTGTATTTACGACCGCAGGGATTCGGCAGTCGCACAAGCCGCGCCGTCCGATTTTAACTGGGACGAAATATTTGAAAACGCCGATTGGTTTCACATCACGGGCATTACCCCGGCGCTCAGCGAAAATCTTGAAAATATTTCGCTGGAGGCGGTAAAGGCGGCGAAAAAGCGGGGCGTTACCGTAAGTATTGATACGAACTATCGCTCAAAACTGTGGAGCTTAGAAAAGGCTTCGCGCGTTATAGGCGAGTTCATGAAGTATGTTGATGTTTGCATTACAAATCCGGGCGACTCTAAGGATCTGTTCGGCATAACGTCCGATAAAGCGGATTTTGATTTAAAAAAGCCCGATAACGAAGGTGCGGCGTCGGTTGCGGAAAAGCTTTTGAAAAGATTTCCTCTAAAGCGGGTTGCGTTTACGCTAAGAACAAATTTAAGCGCCAGCGACAACGATTTTGCGTCACTCCTCTGCGATGAAAACGGATGTGTTTTTTCAAGAAAATACCGTATGCATATAGCCGACAGGGTAGGCGGCGGCGACGCGTTTGCCGCGGGACTTATTTATTCGCTGCTGCAAAACAAAACGCCGCGGGAGTCGGCGGAGTTTGCTACGGCAGCGGCAGTGCTTAAGCATTCTGTTGAGGGGGACTTTAACAGGGTTTCGGCAGATGAGGTTGAAAGACTTGCGGGCGGCGACGGCTCGGGCAGGGTACAACGTTAAGGTCTTTAACTGGTGTGACAGGACTCGAACCTGCCGCGGTTTCGCTCGCCGCCTTTTAGATTGCGGCTTTGCGTTCATTTTTGCAAGACGTCAGCCTTATAAAGATGACAAGTGAAAATACGCCGAAAATATGCCGTTTTGGGCGGATTCGGATTATTTTCGTTTGCCTAAGGAGCGATTTAATGGTAAACGGTTTTGAAAACAACCATAGGGTTTCCGAAAATAACCCTTGTGTTGTCTGTCACGAAAAATCGGATAACTTTAAGGGTATGTCAAGAATGCACTGCCACCCGTATTATGAAATATATTTTTTAATTTCGGGCAACATAAAGTACTATTTTCACAACCGTGTATTTGCGCTGAAGCCGGGAAACGTTATAATAATCAAGCCGTACGAGATGCACAGAACGGTTGCGGCTGAAAATTCTGGTAATTATCGGCGGGAGCGTTACACACTTAATATTGATAAAGCAACGCTTTCAAAAATATTAAGATACAACAGAAGTATAAACCTGTTTTCAAAAAAAGGCGTTGTGCTCTTAAAAAAGGAAATACTGACCGAAATAATAAAACTGCTTTCGGCAATAGAAAACGAGGAAAAAAGGAACAACATAATGTTTGTGCCGTCCGTACGTAATTATTCCGAAAGGATATTAATGGAACTGTGTGTCCAAGGAAAAGACGTGCCTTATGAACAGCAAAGCTGCAAGGACGATATAAGAATACGGGAAACCGTTGAATATATTATTAAAAACTATAACAAAAATATTTCGCTTAAGGACTGCGCCGAAATTTGCTTTATGAGCACATCGAATTTTACAAAGGTGTTTCACAAATCGGTGGGAATGAATTTTAAAAGCTATATAAATTCCGTTCGCACCGAGAAAGCGTGTGAAATGCTGACGAAATCGGACCTTCCGATTTCGGAAATTGCCGAAAAAACAGGGTTCGACAGCCACAGCTATTTCACCGATGTTTTCAAAAAAAACGTAGGCGTATCGCCGAGCGCTTTCAGACTGAGCAAAGCCGAAAGCACAAATAAACAATAAAAGAACACACATTGGTATGCACCTCTGATGCCAATGTGTGTTTTCTTTTAAAAATTTGTAATGCTGTTCATATCGTAAAGCCCGGGGGCTTTTCCGTAAAGGAATTTTGCCGCTTTAACGGCACCTGCCGCAAATACCTCGCGTGACCGCGCGGAGTGCGAGATTTTGATTATTTCATCGTGCCCCGCAAAAATAACTTCGTGCTCTCCGACAATATTGCCGCCCCTTACCGAGTGTATCCCGATTTCGTTTTTAGGGCGTTTGCGCCTTACCGAGTGCCTGTCATACTCATAATTAAGCGTATCGCCGAAAACGGAATTAATTTCATTCGCAAGCATCAGTGCCGTGCCGGAGGGAGCGTCTATCTTCTGATTGTGGTGAGCCTCAACAATTTCAACATCAAACCCGTCCCCCAAAATCGAGGCGGCACGTTTTGCAAGGCTTGCAATAAGATTGACGCCGATAGACATATTAAATGTGAAAAAAATCGGTATCTTCTTCGCTGCGGAATGTATTTTTTCAATCTGTGCGCTGTCATACCCCGTGGTTGCAATGACCGCGGGAATGTTATTGCGGACGGCAAATTCAAGCAGACCGTCAAGCAGGCTTACGTTTGAAAAATCAATTATAATGTCGGCATTAACGTTAATGTCCCGAAAATCGGTAAAAACAGGGAAGCTTTCACCGTTATTAATTCTGTCAACTCCGGCAACAACTTCAATGCCGCCGTCGCTTTTTGCGGCTTCGGCAACAAATTTGCCCATTTTGCCCGAGGCGCCGCAAAGAATGGCTTTTATCATTTTTTCACATCCGTTTTTATTTTTGTATCAAACCGCACTCTTCAAGCTTCTGTCTGAGGTTTTGTACCGCGCCTTTGTCCATCGGATAAAGCGGAAGACGGCACGGACCTGCGTCCAGTCCCAGAATATTCATAGCTTCCTTTACGGGTATGGGATTAACATCGCTGAAAAGGGCGTTCATAAGCCCGGTATACTTTAATTGCAGTTCCGCGGCGGAGCGTGTATCTCCGTTTAAACAGTCGGAGCACATTTCGTGCATGACTCCGGGTAAGAAGTTTGAAAGAACGGAAATAACGCCGATTCCACCAAGCGACATAATCGGCACGGTCTGGTCGTCGTTGCCCGAGTAAATATCCAGTTCATCTCCGCAAAGATAGCGTGTTTTTGCAACGGAAGAAAGGTCGCCGTTGGCTTCCTTTACGGCAACAATGTTTTGGTGTTTCGCAAGTTCCTTGTAGGTTTCGGGTTTAATGGCAACCCCCGTGCGCGAGGGTACGTTGTAAAGAATTATCGGCTTGTTAACACGATCCGCAATGTAATTGTAATGTGCAACAAGTCCGTGCTGAGAGGTTTTGTTGTAATAAGGCGTTACCATTAAAAACGCGTCGGCGCCGGCTTTCTCGGCATCCTCACAAAGTCCTACGGAATACACCGTGTCGTTACTTCCCGTTCCCGCGATAAGCGGCACTCTGCCGTTATTTGCCATAGCGGCGGTTTCAATCACCTTTACGTGTTCCTCATAATTAAGCGTGGATTTTTCTCCCGTGGTCCCGCAGATGACCAGCGCGTCTATCCCGCCGCGTATCTGCTCGTCAACTAAGGATGAAAGACGTTTAAAATTAACGCTTCCGTCCTTTTTCATAGGTGTAATGAGTGCCGTTGCTGCGCCGGTAAAAATTCTTTTTTTCATAAAAGACCACTCCTTCAAAATATGTTAATCCATATAACCCTCTGCACAAAGTAGCTCCGCAAGCAGCACCGCGCCGCCGGCAGCGCCTCTTAGGGTATTATGGGAAACGCAAACGAATTTAAAGTCATACTGCGAATCCTCGCGCAGTCTGCCGACGGAAATTGCCATACCGCCTTCTATATCGCGGCAGAGCTTTGTCTGCGGCATATCGTCCTCGTTGAAATAATGCAGGAACTGTTTGGGCGCGTGCGGCAATTTAAGCTTCTGCGGTTCGCCCGAATAGTTTTTCCATATTTCAAGAATTTCATCCTTTGTCGGTTTCTTTTCAAAATCAACAAATACCGAAGCCAAATGACCGTCCGACACAGGCACTCTTATGCACTGCGCGGTGAATTTCGGGCTTTCGGCGGGAATGATCTTTCCGTTTTCTATTCTGCCCCATATCTTAAGAGGTTCTTTCTCGCTCTTTTCCTCTTCGCCGCCGATGTAGGGAATAACGTTATCAATCATTTCGGGCCAGCGCTCAAAGGTTTTTCCCGCACCCGATATTGCCTGATACGTTGAAACGAGCACTCGGCGTACACTAAACTTTTCATCAAGAGGATAGAGCGCGGGGACATAGCTTTGGAGCGAGCAGTTTGATTTGACCGCAATAAATCCGCGCTTTGTGCCGAGACGCTTGCGCTGATCGTCAATTATCCTTATATGGTCGGAATTTATTTCGGGTATAACCATCGGAACGTCGGGTGTAAAACGGTGCGCGCTGTTGTTTGAAACAATGGGGCATTCCTTTTTTGCATACTTTTCCTCAAGCGCCTTTATTTCGTCCTTTTTCATATTAACGGCGCAAAAGCAGAAATCAACAAGTCCGATAATCTTATCAATGTCGCCCTCGGCGTCAAGAACGGTCATATTTTTTAAGGATTCGGGGATAGGCTCTTTCATTGCCCAGCGGTTTCCTATCGCCTCGTTATAGGTCTTTCCGGCAGAGTTTGAACTTGCCGCAAGCGCGGTAACGTTGAACCACGGGTGATCGTGCAGTAAAAGCGCAAATCGCTGACCCACCATTCCCGTAGCGCCGATAATACCTACGTTAAACTTCTTCATTGAAAACAGCTCCAATCAAAATAAGGGGTAAATGCAATTTTATACTTGATATATAAAGACTTTTGCAATATAATAAATATAACATTGTAAATATTATTTGTCAATTTATTTTATGCCGAAAACGGAGAGAAGTTTAACAGTATATGTGGAAGACAAGCGATTTTTATTATGACCTTCCCGAAGAGCTTATTGCACAAAAGCCGGTAGAGCCGCGTAACTGTTCGCGACTTATGGTTCTGCCGCGGGGCGGCGGTGAAATTAAACATAAGCATTTTTATGATTTAACGGAGTTTTTAAAACCGGGGGACTGCCTGGTTCTTAATGATACGCGCGTGCTTCCCGCAAGACTTTACGGAGTGCGGGAGGATACGGGCGCCGTTGTTGAGTTTGTTTTGCTGCGCCAGCGCGGAAACAAGCTTTGGGAGTGCCTTGCGGGTCCGGGCAAAAAGGCTAAAACGGGTTATAGGTTTAAATTTTCCGATAAGCTTTCAGCCGAGGTTGTCAATGTGCTTGAGGACGGCAACCGTATGATTGAGTTTGAGTGTGAAGGCAATTTTTTCACCGTGCTTGACGAGGTGGGACAAATGCCGCTTCCGCCATACATAAAGGAAAAGCTTAAGGATAAAGAACGCTATCAGACCGTTTATTCAAGGGAGGCGGGTTCAGCCGCCGCGCCTACCGCGGGTCTGCACTTTACAAAGGAAATGCTCGAAGATATTAAAAGCAAGGGCATACGCATAGCTTATGTAACGCTTCACGTGGGGCTCGGCACGTTCAGACCCGTTAAGGTTGATGACGTGACAAAGCACAAAATGCACACCGAACATTTTTACATACCGCAGGAAGCGGCACAGACACTTAATCAAACAAAGGCCGAGGGCGGAAGAGTGATCTGCGTGGGGACAACTTCGTGCAGAACGGTTGAAAGCTGCGCCTTAAAGTACGGTGAAATAAAAGAGTGCTCGGGCGATACGGATATATTCATATACCCAGGCTTTGAATTTAAATGTATGGACGGGCTTATAACAAATTTCCACCTGCCCGAAAGCACGCTTATAATGCTTGTTTCCGCCTTTGCCGGTTACGATAACGTTATGAACGCCTACAAGACCGCCGTGGCTGAAAAGTACCGTTTCTTCAGTTTCGGCGACGCTATGCTTATTATATGAGTCAATTTTTCCGAAAGGGATGTTTTAAAAATGGAAATTAAAATCACAAAGGCTGCCGTGTTAAAAGAAAAGCCCGACAGCAGTACACTGGGCTTCGGGAGAATTTTTACCGACCATATGTTTGTAATGGATTATTCGCGTGAACAGGGCTGGCACGACGCAAGAATAGTGCCGTTCGGCAATATCTCGCTTCACCCGGCATCAACCGTTTTACATTACGGCTCTGAAATATTTGAGGGCTTAAAGGCTTATCGCCGCAAGGACGGCGAGGTTCAGCTCTTCCGCCCGACGGAAAATATAAAAAGATTAAATAACTCCGCCGAGCGCCTTTGCCTGCCGCAGATACCCGAAGAGGATTTTATGCAGATCCTGGATACATTTATTGGTCTTGAAAAAGACTGGACGCCGTCTGCAGAGGGCACATCGCTTTATATTCGTCCGTTTATGTTCGGAGATGATGAAAATCTGGGCGTTCACGCGGTAAATCACGCAAAGTTTGTAATTATTCTCTCGCCTGTCGGCAGTTACTATAAGGAAGGCATCAATCCCGTTAAAATTATGATAGAGGATAAGGATGTCCGCGCCGTCCGCGGCGGAACGGGCTATGCTAAGTGCGGCGGAAACTATGCCGCAAGCAACCGTGCGGGTGAAAAGGCAGAGGAAAAGGGATATTCGCAGGTTCTGTGGCTCGACGGCGTTGAACGCAAATACATAGAAGAGGTCGGCGCAATGAACGTAATGTTCAAAATAGACGGCGAAATAGTTACCCCGGCGCTTACAGGCTCAATTCTTCCGGGTATAACGCGTAAGTCCTGCATAGAGGTACTGAAAGACGAGGGCTACACCGTAAGCGAACGGCTGCTAAGCGTTGACGAACTCGGCGATGCGCTTAAAAACGGCAAGCTGGAAGAGGCTTGGGGCTGCGGTACGGCGGCGGTTGTATCACCGATAGGCGAACTTTGCTACAAAGATGTTAGGTACACAATAAATAACGGTGAAATAGGCAAGGTAACTCAACATCTGTACGATACGCTTACAGGTATCCAGTGGGGCAACCTGCCCGACACCAAAGGCTGGACATATCCGATAAAATAAGTTGTTGGCAAAAAAGCCCCCCTGCCGCGGCAGGGGGGCTTTTTTGTTAACTTTCGGTTTCCGATGAGGAACTCGGCTCTTCGGAACTTGAGGAAGTGACGGGCTCCGGTTCGGGGATTTTTTTATTCAGTACAATATTAAGGGTGTTTTTGCTGTTGCTTGCGGTAGTGAGCTTTATGTCGCTGACCTTGCTTTCAAGCGTGTATCCATCCGGCACGGAAATAATTACCGAATAGTCGCCGTAAGCAAGATTTTCTTTTTGAACCTTGCCGTTATCGGCTGAGGTAAGGCATGCTACAACGCCGGTTTTTTTGTTTGTCAGGGTAAACACCGTGCCGCCGATGCCGCGTCCGTCTGTATCGGTTACCGCAATATCAAGCAGTGCGGACATTCTTATGCTTGCGGGCGGGGTTATAACGGCTATGGGCCATTGCGGATCGGGACCGAAGTGCATTCTTTCAACCGAGCAAAATTCCGGACCGTTGCTGTTGCCTACGTGAAAAACCCAGTTGTAATTGTTTTTGTAACCCGCATATATCGCAACGTGACTGCCTGTGTCACTGCGGCGTTTTGCGTCGCAAAAAACAAGCACAGAGCCTATCGGAATGTTTTCGGCGGCTTTGAAATTTATAAAGCCCGAGGATGTTTTCGACGCGGTGAATGATATTCTTTTGGAATGTCCCGCGTTTATCCACTGCTTTAATGCTCCGTACCAGTCATTAGCCGATGTTGAACGTTCGGGTCTTGCAAGCGCCGAGGTGTCAATTCCTGCAACATTGGGTAAATAATTGAAGTAAACATACGTTACGTAAGAGGCACATACGAGCCCATGTTTTTCAAAAAAGCCGATGTCGGGAGCGCCGTTTGTGGTTTCGTATCCGGTAGAGCCGCCGGCGTATGTGATTTTTGAAAGCCACCCGAGCCCTCTTTTGCGCGGCGCTAAAACATACTGCCACATTTTTCCGTCATTGCGGTGTTTTGTTATGTTGTAACCGGTGTAAATGAGGGAGTCAAGAAATATGTTGTCGTCAATATCCGAATTTGTGTTGTATTTAAAAGAACCGCCGGAAACAGGCGCGGTTGCTGCCGCGGCGGGCGCGGGGGATTTCTTTTCTTTGACCTTCGGCTTTTCGGTTACGGGGTTGCCGCTTGAGGCAGGTTCGGATGACGAAACGGGGACTTCCGCCTGCGATGAGCTTTCCTCCGCCGTCGGCTGTAGCGACGTCACCTGCCGTGAGGATGAGGAAACGGGCTCCCTTTGCCTTTTTTCATTTCGTGTGTAAAACATCGTAACGGGAACCGCGGTAATGCAAAGCGCGGTGAGAACAGCAACGGCTGAAACCTGTATTTTGTGTGTTGTAATAAATACTTTTGCCGATTTTAAAAAGGATATTAGTTTAGCTTTCATTTCAACTTCCGTTCTTTTGTGATACTTTTTTTGATACGGTTTACCATTTTAATACATTTATATGTATTTGTCAACCGTCTGCCGCGTTGCCGGCGGAATAATTGTACTTGAAAAGAGAAAAGGGTTGTGATAAAATGGTTAAAAGAATATCTGTTAGGAGGATATGCTATGGATTTTATTGACGATACCGTAAAAAAAGCCAAGGAGGCAATTGATATTGCCTGCAAAAAAACAAGCGAGGTTGTTAATCTGCAAAAGCAGAAGTTTGATGCCGCGGCGCTTGAAAACAAAAAGTCAAAGGATTTTGCCCTTTTGGGAGAAATCTATTTCAACCGTATAAAGGACGAGGAGATTGGCGATGAAAACATTGCCAACCTTGTTGCGGAAATAAAGGAAAAAGATGAAAAAATAGCGGCGCTCAGGGCTGAAATAAATGCGGCAAAAAGAAAAATGAACTGTCCTGCCTGCGGTTCGGTTATTGATAAAACGTCAAATTACTGCAATGTCTGCGGCGCTAAGCTTGTTTTTGAGAGCGATGGGGACGAACAAACCGAAGAAGAAAACAAAGAATAACGTACATAACGGCAGATGATGTGATTCTGCCGTTTTTTTCGGAGGCGAATATGAAAAAAATAGGAATAATTATTGCCGATGCGGACGAATTTGCACCTTTTGAAAAGCTTATAAGCAAAGATGTAACCGCCGCGGAAACCTTTCTTAAGCGGAAAAAGCTTATCTTTAATGTGGGCGGCGCACAGGTTATTGCACTGCACTGCGGAATAGGCAAGGTAAACGCGGCGGCAGCAGCGGCGCACCTCGCCGATTGCGGATGCGCGGCAATTGTGAACTTCGGGCTTTCGGGCGGTATCAGCGGTGTCTGCCGCGGCGAAACGGTACTTTGTACCGAGTTTTTGGAGCACGATTTCGATCTTTCGGGCATAGGGTACAAGCCGTTTGAAAAACCCGGTCAGGAATACGTTTACCGTGCCGATGAAAAGCTTTGCGGAATTGTGAGAAAACTTGTGCCGGGAATTAAAGAGGGAACAGCCGTAACCGGAGATTGCTTTGTTAACGATGCGGCAAAAAGAAAATTCCTTAAGGACGAGTTTTCGGCTATGTGCTGTGATATGGAAACTGCCGCTGTCGCGTATGTGTGCCGTTTTTCCGATATACCGTTTGTCTGTGTAAGGAAAATTTCGGACGACGCGGGGAACGACGCTATTGACAGTCACAGAGAAATGAATACCTTGGGCGAAACGGATTTGGCACGTCTGTGCCTTGAAATTACGTCCGCCGTTGCCGAAAATGACTGACGCTAAAAAAGGCGGCGGATTGGCTTACGGCGCTGCAATACTATTTATTTCTTCGGTTGCGGTTAAAATTATCGGTGCGTTTTTTAAAATTCCGCTTTCCTCTGGCAAGATCTTGGGCGATATAGGCTTCGGATACTTTTCTTCCGCATATGATCTGTTTATTCCCATTTACTCGCTTGCCTCCGCGGGGCTTCCGGTGGCGGTTTCCAAAACCGTTTCGGAGCACCTGGCTTCGGGCGGAAAAAATGCAGGGGGAATATTTAAAGCCTATCGCAAATGGTATGTGCTGATAGGTGTTATGGGCACGGCGGTTATTATTGCGGCGGTGTTTTTCGCATTTCGCTTTTCTGCCGCGGACAGAAACACACTCCCTTCGTTTATCGCGCTTGCGCCTTCATTTGCCTTTTGCTGTGTTATGTCGACCTACCGCGGATATTATGAGGGATTTTCCGATATGTATCCCGCCGCCGTTTCGGATATTATCGAGGCGCTTTGCAAGCTTTTATTAGGTCTCGGCGCGGCTTATTTAACTGTTAGAATAACGGGTGACGCCGCACTCGGCGCAGCGGCGGCGATTGCCGCAATTACCGCCGGTACGGCGGCGGCGTTCGTTTACCTTAAAATACACAGCGCAGGGCGGATAACCGCAGCATCTGCCGACGGTGCGGGAATTTCGGCTTCGGGTGTTTTTGCGGTGGTCTTTCCGGCGGCACTTTGCGCGCTCTCGGTCAATATGCCGGCGCTTCTGGACGCTGTAACCCTCCGCGGCAGACTGGCGTGTTACGGCGCAAGCGAATTTGAAACGATTAAGGCGCTTTATCCGATGACATTCGCGGAACAGGGCGGGAGTCTTACCCCGGCTGTCGCCGCCGCGCTTTTGTACGGGGTTAAAAGCAAAGCCTACACGCTGTTTAACCTTGTTCCTACATTCTGCACGGCAATATGTATAAGTGCCGTTCCCGCAATATCATACGCGTATGCCGCGGACGACGGTGAAAATACCCGTGACAGCATCTCCTCGGCGCTTAAGCTGTCGGCAATTATTTCATTCCCGGCGGGTGCGGGCTTTATAGCGGCGGGCGGAAAAATAATGTCGCTTTTGTATGACAGCGACGCGTCGTTCGAGATAGGCGGAGAATTACTGCGTGTTTTCGGCGTTGCGGCGCTTTTCGCGGGTATTGCCGTTACGCTCACGGGCGTGCTGCAAGCTGTCGGAAGGCAAAAGACCGCCCTTAAAATCGTTTTACTCGGTTTTTTTGTTAAGCTCTTTGTTAATCAGGCGGCACTGTATCCTCACATTAACGTAAAAGCGTCCGCATGGGGAACTGCGGCGGCATTTGCTGTGATTGTGCTGTGCGAAACGGCTGTGCTTGCAAAAATGAGGCTTACGGAAAATCTCGGCAATGTAATTTTAAAACCGTTTGCTTCTGCCGTGCTTTGCGGGGCGGCTGCCGCCGCGGTTCTGCATTTTTTAAACGGTAAAATCGGTATTCTCGCGGCAATAATTGTTGCCGCCGCCGTTTATATTTTGGCGCTTATAATGCTCAACACCTTTTGCGAAAAGGATTTTTCCTCATTTCCGTCATCGGAAAGGGTCATATCTTTTTGTAGAAAACATAGAATTTTGCGTTGAAAAGGCACGTCTTTGAAGAAATTTTTATTATTTTTTGCAGAAAAAATAAAAATATCCTAAAAGAGATTGATTTTTTCGCCGAAGTATGGTAAAAATATATAGTACAAGCTTTAGGCTGGTACGCTGATGCTTTCAAACGAGTTATCGTTGAAAAATAATTTACGGAGGATTTCAAAATGAACAAAACAGAATTAGTAGCATCAATTGCCGAGAAGGCAGGAATTGCAAAGAAGGATGCCGAGAAGGCTCTTTCCGCCTTTGTAGACACCGTAGCCGAAGAACTCAAGAAAGGCGAAAAGGTTGCTCTTGTAGGCTTTGGAACTTTTGAAGTTCGTGAGCGCGCTGCAAGAACCGGTATCAACCCGCAGACAAAGCAGACTATTACAATCGCTGCTTCAAAGAACCCTGTTTTCAAAGCAGGCAAAGCACTTAAGGATACCGTTTCAAAGTAATACATTTTACTTAAAAAATCTTCTGAGCCGTCCGTTTTAGGGCGGCTCAGCGTGTGTATGGAGATAGTTATGAGGCTTGATAAATATTTAAAGGTATCAAGAATAATAAAACGCCGCACCGTTGCCAACGAGGCCTGTGACGCGGGCAGAGTTACCGTAAACGGCAAAGCGGCAAGGGCTTCGTATGACGTTAAGGTCGGCGATGTGATAGAAATATCGTTCGGAACAAGAAATTTCAAGGCTGAGGTCACATCGGTTGCGGAGGTAATACGCAAGGACGACGCCGCGGGAATGTACCGAATTACAGAATAATTTATCCGTTATAAACACCCTAGGTTGCAAATATATTTTAAGTAAGGGGTGTTTTGTGTGGAAGAAAACGTAAGGTGCAGCCATAACGTTATTATGGAGGACAGAAAAAAGCTGACGCTTACCGGCATTAAGGATGTGCTTTCCTTTGATGAGGATACGATCGTTATGGAGTCGTCAATGGGCAGAGTTACGGTAAAGGGCGCCGGGCTGCGCGTTGCCGGCTTTGATAATAAAAGCGGCGAGCTTTCGACAGAGGGAAAGATATTTGCGATCGTATATACCTCCGAAGAAAGAAACGGCGGATTTCTTTCCCGCATTTTCAGGTGAATTATGTGGGAGATAGACAATGCTTCGCAAATCACGGGTTTTATATATTCCGTGATGTTGGGCGCTGTTTTCGCTGCCGTCTATGATGTTTTCAGATCCCTGCGAAAAGCGGTGCCGCACAGCACGGCGGCAGTTTTTATTGAGGATATTGTTTTTTCCGTTATTTGTGCGTTCGCCTCATTCTGCTTTTTGCTTGCCGTTACCGACGGGGGACTGAGGCTTTTTGTGTTTTTGGGCGCGGTGATCGGTTTTTTTCTTTTCAGGGTCACGGTTTCGCGTTTCACGCTTAAAATTTTTACGTTTTTATTCACTGCGGCAGTAAAGGCAATGGGGGCGCTCGGCGGATTTGCCGCAAAAATCAATGCTTCAGCAAATACTTTTATTATTAAAATTTGCGGCTCAATTAAAAAAATTACAAAAAAATGCAAGATTTCGGGAAAAAATGCTTGAAAACAGTATCTGTGTTGTTGTATACTAGATTGTGTAGAATTTAATCGGGAGCGCTTTGAATGAAGAAGAAAAGAAAAAACAAAAGTATTTTGCTTCGCATTATGGCTCTCGGGGTCTGCGCATATATGGTTGTAACCCTTTCGGGACTGTGGAAAACGCTTAACAACAGCCGAAGGAAATTGCAGCAGCTCAAAGAGCAGCAGGCAGAGGAACAGAATGATATTGATGAGCTTCGCTCGATCCTTGCGGAAGGTTCGGAGTCCAAAATAATTGAAAAAGCGGCAAGGGAAAGGCTGGGCTATGTTTACCCGGACGAGCAGGTTTTTATAGATATATCGGGCAGCTGATTTTATTTTTTGTGCAGCACGCATTTTGCGTTTGTGTTTATTATTTTTCGGGGAGGATAAAAAGCTTTTATGCAGCTTACAGCAGGACAGATTATTGAGGGGAAAATTACCGGTATTACAAACTTCGGGGTTTTCGCGGATATCGGCGACGGAAAATCGGGAATGGTTCATATTTCGGAGGTTGCGCGTACATACGTTAACGATATTAAAGAACACGTGAAAATCGGCGATGTTGTTAAAATGAAGGTTTTAAGCATCGGGGAGGACGGTAAGATAAGCCTCAGCATCAAACGTGCGCTTGAACCTGAAAAGAATACGGAACGCCGTGAAAGAAAGGGCTTTTCCCAGCCTAAAATAGATGGCTCGTATACCTGGACTCCCAAAAGGACAGAGCCGCAGAGCTTTGAGGAAATGATGAACCGCTTTAAACAGACGAGCGATGAAAAATTTTCTGATTTAAAACGGAAAAATCCCGATGTCCGCAGGCAGAAACGCGGCACGGTGAAATAAATATAAAAAATCGGGCGGAGGCTGCTTTCATCGGCAGTTCCTGCCTTTTAATTTTGTAAGGGTGAACAATTTGGAAAAAATTAAAATGATTGCCCCGTGCCTTTTCGGTGTTGAAAGTATCGCCGCGGATGAATTCCGAAGAATGGGCTTTGAGGACGTTATAACCGAAAACGGCAGGGTAAAGCTTCAGGGCGACCTTAATATGCTTGCACGCGCTAATATATGCTCCCGTTTTGCCGAACGCATAATGATAAACGTAGGCGAATTTTCCGCCGTTACGTTTACCGAGCTTTTCGAGGGTGTAAAGGCGCTGCCGTGGGAAAATTATATAGGCAGGGAAGACGCTTTCCCCGTAAACGGCTGGAGTATCGATTCACAGCTTTTCAGCATACCCGACTGCCAGTCTATAATTAAAAAAGCCATTGTTGAAAGGCTGAAGCTGAGGTACTCGGTTCTGCGTTTTCCCGAAACGGGTACGGAATATAAGGTGAGGTTTTCAATTCATAAAAACAGCGTTACGGTTATGATAGACACTTCGGGCGAGGGACTGCACAAACGCGGCTACCGCCGCAACTCGAACGACGCGCCGCTTAAGGAAACCCTTGGCGCCGCGATGTGCGACCTTGCGCGTATATATCCTGACACACAGATTTACGATCCGTTTTGCGGCAGCGGAACACTGCTTATTGAGGCGGCACTTATGGCAACAAAGAACGCTCCCGGGTTAAGGCGTTACTTTGCGGCGGAACGGTTCGGCTTTATACCGCAGAACGTCTGGCGTGAGGAAAGGACGCGCGCGCAGGACAATATACTGCATAATATCGAGTTCAGGGCGCACGGCTTTGATACTGACGAAAATGCCGTTAGGCTTACTCTTGAAAACGCGAAAAAAGCCGGCGTTGAAAAATATGTCACGGTGTCTGTTGCGGATGTGCGCGATTTTACGTTGCCGGAGGAAAGATGCCTTGTTATAACAAACCCGCCGTACGGCGAGAGGCTGCTTGACGTTAAAGCCGCAGAAGAGCTTTACTGCGTTATGGGCAAACGCTTTAAGGAAGGCTTCGGCAGAAAATATTATATAATCAGCCCGCACGATGAATTTGAAAAGTTTTTCGGCAGACCCGCCGATAAGCGCCGCAAGCTTTACAACGGAATGATCAAATGCCAGCTGTTTATGTACTTTAAAAATAAATCGGCACTTGACAAATAAGCAGTATAGTATTATTATTTAATTATCTTCGGGGCGTGGTGAAATTCCACACCGGCGGTTAAAGCCCGCGAGCCTTTTTGGCAGATCAGGTGCAACTCCTGAGCCGACGGTACAGTCCGGATGAAAGAAGAATGTAATAATTGCATTTTGCGCCCGTACGGTTTTTGTACGGGTTTTCTTTTTCCCGAAAAAAGAAAGGAATGTTTTTATGAAAAAAAGTAATGTTATCCGTTCTGTGGCTGTAAGCGGAATAATGGGTGCGCTTGGGTTTGTGTTTATGCTGCTTGAGTTTCCTATGCCGTTTATCATTCCCGCGTTTATAAAGCTGGACTTTTCCGAAATACCGGCAATAATAACCGCGTTTGCGTTCGGGCCGCAGTACGGCGTGCTTGTGTGCCTTATTAAAAATTTACTCCACCTGCCGCTTACATCGTCCGCCGCGGTAGGGGAGCTTTCAAACTTTTTGTTAGGTGCCGTTTTCACGGGAACCGCAGGGCTTATTTATAAGGCGCGCAAATCGCGCAGAACCGCACTTATAGGCGCTGTTACGGGGTCACTGGCAATGGCAGCCGTGAGCGTTGTCACAAATTATTTTGTTGTTTATCCCGCCTACACTGTGCTTTACGGTATGCCGATGGACGCGATAATAGGTATGTATAGGGCAATTTTGCCCGCGGCGGATACGCTTCTTAAGGATTTGCTTATCTTTAATCTGCCGTTTACGTTTTTAAAGGGAATGATAGACGCGGCTGTTTGTTTTGCAGTGTATAAGCGTATTTCGCCTTTGCTTAAAAAGTAAAAAATCAGCTGCCCGTGACCTCACCCGCGGGCAGCTGATTTTTTACAGTACAATCGGTTGCAGCTGCTCGCCCGACAGCGCTTTTTCAATTGTGTCGGGAATAAGAGAAAAATCGCATACAAGAGAGTTGTTTTTGCCGAAAGGATCGTCTTGGCGGTAAGGGACAAAGAATATATTTTTTGTGTTTTGGAGCAGACCGATGTTTTTTGCCGATGCACCGAGCGCATCGTTTGTGGCAACGGCAATCACAACCGGCTTGTTGTTCCGCAGATGTGCTTTCACAGCCATTGTAACGGGCGTATCGGTTATTCCGAGCGCAATTTTTGCCGCGGTGTTTCCTGTGCAGGGCGACACCGCAATAATATCCAGCAGATTTTTAGGGCCTATCGGTTCGGCGCCGGCAATGTCGTGTATTATTTTTTCACCGCATATGTTTTCAACCTCTTCGATCAGCTCCGTCGCCTTTCCGAATCTTGTGTCCGTTGTGTATACTATCTGTGACATAATGGGCTTTATTTTTATATCGTTGCGTGCAAGCTCACGAAGTACGGCAAGTGATTTTTTCATTGTACAAAATGAGCCGCAGAACGCGTATCCCAGAGTTATTTTTTCCATAGCGTTCTCCTCTTTTCAGGGTTGTTGTTCAATAATTTCTTTAACTGTGCGCGCCAGAATTTCACCTGCTGTTAGCGGCGCGGTCTTTCCGGGAATCCCGGGGGCTTTAAGTGCCGTTATACCGTAATTTTTTGCCGCGTCAATGCTAAAGCCGCCCTTGCTTGAAAGGTCGATAATAAGCTTTGCGGAGCATTTTTCAAACGCGCTTTCGGGTATGACCTCAAAATCGACCGTGTTGAAAATAATGTCATAGTCAAGCCCGTTTTTTATGTCGGCGGTGTTAACGCCGTAATATCCGCAGGCATTAATCATAGCAAAGTCGGACGGTTTTCTGGCGCTTACGGTAACCCTGCAACCGATGCCTTTAAGACGTTCCGCCAAAATTTTTCCCACTCTGCCGTAACCTATAACAAGCACTCTGCTTCCCCAAAGGGTAAACGGAGTGTTTTCTATCGCAAGACTTATTGCGCCCTCAGCCGTGGGTATTGCGTTTAACAGACAAAAGCTGTCAAGCTTGCCGTAATCAATGCAGCGGTTGTTTTTAAAGGAGTGATTGCAGGTCAGAATAAGTCGGTCCTTTCCCGCTTCGCGTTCAATATCCTTAAGGTATATTTTACCGTCGCTTAACGGGGCGAAAAGAGTTTCACCGTCCTTTGTTGTCGGCACGGGCAGCAGCCACACGTCGCTGTCGTCGTTTTGAAACCCGGAAAGACCGGAAATTTTAACCTTGTAACCCGAATTTGAAAGAACATCAGCCGCAATGACAAGGCGGTTGTCACCGCCGATAACCGTTATCTTCTTCATAAAATTCCCTGCCTTGTTAGCGTGAAGGGCAAAGCGGGGCTTAAACCGAACCCATTGCGGGGCGCGGAATTCCCGCTTTGCCTTATGTGGCACAGCCCCGACGGCAAACACCGCTTATCACAGTGCCGTCGGTTGGGGGACTGCTTTTCTCAATACAGTTTATGTGAAACGGCTTTTTTAGTTACTTTCAGCCGCGCAAAATTTTAAAAATTAATTTCGTACGATTTGAGAATATTTTATTGTTTTTTTAAAACACTGTTGACATATACCGTAGAGGGGTATATAATATAGTCGGATACCCACAGGGGGTATAATAGTAAAAGGAAGGATATAAAATGACACAGGCTCAATATAAGGTAACGGGAATGTCCTGCGCCGCCTGCTCAGCCTCGGTTCAGCGTGTTGTGTCACGTCTTAAGGGCGTGGAGAACTGCGAGGTTAACCTTGTCACGGAAAAAATGACGGTCAGGTTTAACGAGGACGCCGTAAGTTATGAAGAAATAAAGAAAACGGTTGAAAAAGCCGGTTTCGGACTGGAAAAAGAGGCAGAGGAAGCTAAGGCACGGGAAGAAATGTCAGAGAAGAAAAACTCGGCGCTCCCGCTTATTATTTCGGCAGTGCTATGCGCGATACTGCTTTATATTTCAATGGGGCAGATGCTGTTTGATAAGCTGCCTGTCCCGTTTTTTGCAAACATAAAGACCGATCCTCACGGGTTTGCTTTAACCCAGCTTCTGCTGTGTATTCCGGTTTTGTTTATAGGCAGAAGATTTTTTACAGTGGGAATACCGCTGCTCTTGCGCGGAAACCCAAATATGGATTCGCTGGTTGCGGTGGGCGCGTCGGCTTCGTTTGTTTACAGCGTTGTTATGACGTATTCCATACCTTACAACCGCCACGCCGTGCATAATCTTTATTACGAAAGCGTAGCGGTGGTAATAACGCTTGTGGCTCTCGGCAAACAGCTTGAGGCGCGGAGTCAGAAAAAAACCGCCTCCGCGGTTAAAAGGCTTATGGAGCTCACGCCCGACAACGCCGTTGTTGTTCGTGACGGCAAAGAGCAGACCGTTCCGACGGGCAAGGTCAGCGTCGGTGAAACAATACTTGTAAAGCCGGGCGCGAAAATACCGCTGGACGGGGTTGTTTTAAGCGGTGAGGGCAGCGTTAACGAGTCAATGCTCACGGGGGAGAGCATACCTGTTATGAAAACGGTCGGCAGCGCGGTTACGGGCGGAAGTATAAATCTTAACGGCGTTTTAACCGTAAAGGTAACAAAGGTAGGAACAGACACCGTTCTTGCAAAAATTATTAAATTTGTTGAGGACGCACAAAATAAAAAAGCGCCGATTTCAAAAACGGCGGACAGGGTTGCGGGCGTGTTTGTACCCGTTGTCATCGTAATTGCAGTTGTGGCGGCGGTGCTGTGGCTTGTAACGGGCAACGGCGTGAGTCTTGCGCTTAAGGTGTTTACCGGTGTTTTGGTTATTGCCTGCCCCTGCGCGCTGGGACTTGCCACACCTACGGCTATAATGGTGGGAACGGGGCTCGGAGCATCAAACGGTATTCTTATAAGAAACGGAGAAATTCTTGAAATAACGCATAAAGTAAAAGCCGCCGTGTTTGATAAAACAGGCACGGTTACCACCGGCAAGCCTGTTGTTACGGATGTTGCGTCCGATGACAGCCCGGCGCTGCTTGCCGCCGCGGCTGCCGCGGAATCGGTTTCAGACCATCCTCTGGCGCGCGCCGTTACCGATTATACGGAGCAAAAAGGAATTGTAAGCGAAAAGCCCGACAAGGCAGACAATGTTCCGGGCAAGGGAATTTCCTGCACCGTCGGGGATAGAAAGATACTTGCCGGAAGCTTAAATCTTCTTGAGGAAAGCGGAATTGACGTATCGCGGTTTAAGAATAAGGCGAACGAGCTTGCACATGAGGGCAAATCGGTAGTATTTGTTTCCGAAAGCGGAAAAGCGCTCGGCGTTATCGCAATTGCCGACAGTGTGCGCGAAACCTCCGCGGCGGCGTTTGAAAGGCTTAAAAGGCTTGGAATTAAAACTGTAATTCTTTCGGGCGACAATAAAGCGTGCGCCGATTATATCGGCGGCATTTTAAGCGCTGATGAGGTTTATGCCGAGGTTCTGCCTGAGCAGAAGGCTGAAATTATAAATGAGATACGTAAGAAGTACGGCACGGTGATGATGGTAGGCGACGGAATAAACGATGCACCCGCACTGACAGAGGCGGACATAGGCTGTGCTATGGGCGGCGGAAGCGACGTTGCAATTGAGTCGGCGGATATTGTTCTTATGAAGAGCGAGCCGCTTGACGTGCCGCGCGCCGTAAAGCTGAGCCGCCTTACAATTACCAATATAAAGGAAAATCTGTTCTGGGCGTTTTGCTATAACACCGTTTGCATACCCGTTGCCGCAGGTGTTCTGCACATTTTCGGCGGACCGCTTTTAAATCCTATGCTTGCAGGGCTTGCAATGTCCTTAAGCTCGGTGTTTGTGGTGGGCAACGCATTAAGACTGAGAGGTAAAAAGTTATGAGCGAATGTGAGTGCCCAAAAAAACGCAAGCATCGCAGTGCCGAGGAATACAAGGCGCTTATAAACAGACTCAACAGAATTGAGGGTCAGGTAAGAGGCGTTAAGAATATGCTTGAAAACGACGCCTACTGCACCGATATTTTAACTCAGGTTTCGGCTGTGCAGGCGGCGCTCAATGCCTTTAACCGTGAACTGCTTTCAAATCATATACACACCTGCGTTGCCGAAAACATTAAAAAGGGCGACGACAGCGTTATTGACGAATTGGTGCAGACTCTGCAAAAATTAATGAAGTGAGGTGAGAAAAATGGATTATAAAATTTCGGTGCCGGATATGCACTGCAACGGCTGCGTTAAACGTATCAATAATGCGTTGAATGCCGAAAAGCTTGATTTTTCCGTGTCGCTTGAAGATAAAACCGTTACGCTCCGCGGCTGTGAGCATTGCCTTAAAACGGCGCTCGGCGCTATTGAGGACTTAGGCTTTGAACCGAAGGTGCAATAAATTAACAGGGCTGTAAGAAAGTGAAAACCTCTTACAGCCCTGTTTTTTAGGATTTTGTTTTTTTAGTTTTTACAACGTGAATAAGAATACCGAGCAGGAAGCCTATAAACGCAGGCAGCAACCAGCCTAAATTCTTATCAAACAGCGGCAGGCAGTCTTTGGCAATGTCTATCGGTACGTTAAGCCTTAAAGTCGATATAACCGACTTCGGCAGTGTCTTCATACAGTCAAATATTGCGGCTGCCCATGTGAAAGCCATAACCGATATGTAAACCGCCTTGTCGTGGCTGAAGAATTTGCCTATGAACGCCAGAATTATAAGCGCAATCGCGGGGGGATAAATCAACATCAGCATAGGTACGGAGTATTCTATTATCGCGCTTAAGCCTATGTTTGATATCGCAAAGGAAAACACCGTGAAAATAATTGCCCAAGCCTTGTAGGAAATTTTTCCGTTTGTCATTTTAACAAATGTTTCCGAGCAGGAGGTAACAAGTCCGATAGACGTTTTAAGGCAGGCAAATGTTATTGTAACGGCAAGTATTATATTTCCGGCACCGCCGAGGTAATGACCCGCAATCTGCGTTAAGGCGATTCCGCCGTTTTCGGATATTTCAAAATGACCTCTTGACTGAGCACCCATAAGTATTGTAAGAACGTAAATAAGCGCCATAAGAAGTCCGGTAAGAACGCCCGAACCCAAAACATCACGCGCAATCGCGTTGTCGTCCTCAACACCCATACGGCGTATAACGTCAATAACAACTATTCCGAACGCAAGACCCGCTATCGCGTCCATTGTGCCGTAGCCCTCAATAAAGGAGGAGAACAGAGCTCCGCTTTTGTATCCGTTGGCAGGTTCTATATCGGTAACCGATGAACCGGGCGATAAAAGTGCGGTTATTACAAGCACTGCAAGGAAGACAAGGAAAATGGGATTGATGATCTTACCTATCCACAGCGTGATCTTTCCGGGGCGCAGGGAAAAGAAAAGAACAAACCCGAAAAATACCACAGAAAAAATAAGCAGTGCCAACCATTCGCGCGAGCTGTTCTTAAGCATCGGCGTAATTCCGGTGGTAAAAGAAACCGTAGCACATCTGGGAATTGCAAAAAGCGGTCCTATGGTTAAGTATAAAATGCAGGTAAAGAATATTCCGTAACCCTTTCCGACTTTGCTTGCAAGCGTCTGAAGTCCGTCGGAATGGGTAATACCTATTGCCGCAACGCCGAGAATCGGTATGCCGACGGCGGTTATTACAAAACCTATCATGGCATACAGCACGTTTCTGCCTGCCATTTGTCCCAGGTGGACCGGGAATATAAGGTTTCCGGCACCGAAAAACATTCCGAATAAGGTTCCGGCAACCAGTATTTTCTGTTTCATTGTAAGTTTTTCAACATTCATTTATCATTACACCTCGTGAAACATTTTACTATATCTCTTGCAAAAAGTAAATCACGTTGTTATAATGTTTATATGACATTTTGTAATATAACGTAATACAGGGGATAAATATGGACGGAAAAAAGCTTGAAATTCTTATGGCGGCTGTTGATCTCGGCAGTTTTTCAAAGGCTTCGGAGGTTGTGGGGTACACGCAGTCGGGGCTTACTCACTTGGTGGACAGCCTTGAACGCGATATCGGTCTGCCGCTTATAAAACGCGACCGCAACGGCGTTTCGCTCACCGAGGAGGGCAGGGAGCTTATGCCTTACATACGCGAATTTTTAAGGGCGAACGCCAGCCTTGAAAACCGCATATCCGCAATCAGTGAAAACAGGAGCGAAACTGTAAGAATAGCGGCTTATGCCAGCATAGCAATGCACTGGATGCCCGAAATACTCTACCGTTTTAAACGCTGCTGCCCGAATATAAACGTCGATCTCAGAATGGTTGATAATTCCCTTGAACCGTACGAACTTTTGGAAAGCGGCAAAACCGATGTTATTTTTGCGGCAAAGCAGAAAAATCCGAACTGTGAATGGATGCCGCTTTACAACGATATTATGTACGCCGTTCTGCCGCCGGACTATCCCACATCGGGTGATGAATTTCCCATAAGCGGTTTTTCAAAAAAGGATTTTTTAATGCCGTACGGCCGCTTTGATATTGATGTTAACGACGCTTTTGAAAAAAACGGCGTTAAGCCTAACGTTAAGCAGGCGCACGTAGATGATGAAACCGTTATACGCATGGTGGGCAAGGGACTCGGCTTTTCAATGATGACCGAAATGATGATAAGGGGAAGAACAAGGGACGTTAAGGTTCTGCCCGTTACGCCTGTTGCCTCAAGAGAGCTCGGAATGGGAATGCACAGAAGCTGCGAAACAATGCCCGGTATAAATAAATTAAAGGAATGTGTTAAAGAATACACAAATGCCGAGGCTTATAATTCAAAATAAGCGAGAGGGGGATAAAAATGGCATTAACATTTGTATTTTTGATTTTCGGTTACTTTTCGGGAAGTATTCTTTTTGCCAAAACGGCGGAAAAGCTGTTTAAAAAGGATGTTACCGCTAAGAGCAACGACAGCAACCCCGGCGCGGCAAACGCTTTTGTTTACGGCGGGTTTTGGGTTGGGGTCTTAACGCTTACGGGCGATATGCTCAAGGGCTTTTTGCCGGTTTTTCTGTATCTTAAGCTTAACGGCAGTATAACCTCGGGTACGGCGCTTGTTCTGGCGGCACCCGTTTTGGGGCATATATTTTCCGTATTTTATCATTTTAAGGGCGGAAAGGGCATTGCAACGTCCTTCGGCTCACTTTTGGGGCTTGCGCCGGATTTAAGGGCGGCGCTTACTCTGGCGGTAATATATATTTTTCTTTCGGTGGCGGTTGTTGTGTCGCCGAATGTTTACCGTACTATTACCGCGTACGGGCTTTTTTCGGCGTCCTCGTTTTTCCTTTTGCCGCAAATAGGCGTAAGGGTGGGCGTGCTTATAATTTCAATCCTGGTAATAATTAAACATATTTTGTGCGATGAAGATAAAAAGAAGCTGACGGTTGCCGTTCCCGTGCTTAGGATATTGGAAAAATAGAAAACAGTGTGTATTTTCGCTGTGTTTTCTGTCTTTAACCGTGGCGCGCGGTATGATATTATATCCAATATAATGTGATGGAGGGATTACTTTGAAGGAATACAAGGTTGATGATCACGTTTCAAGCTTTTTGCCGGAAAATAAAAACTGGAAATTGATTTGGAGCGATGAGTTTGACGGTGACAGTCTTGATGAAAGCAAGTGGGGCTTCAGGGAATATTTCTGGGGCAAAAGATCGCCAACATTTACACGCGAGGGAGTGTATGTTGACGGTAAGAGCAACCTGC
The DNA here is from genome assembly GCA_934454655.1 of uncultured Eubacteriales bacterium. GTDB lineage: Bacteria > Bacillota > Clostridia > Oscillospirales > Acutalibacteraceae > UBA737. The sequence continues at coordinate 47,422 of CAKSFK010000012.1, forward strand.
ACATCGCAATGGTGAAAAAAGGGAATGATTATTTTTCCGCACAACTTCAAACCGGGGCTATTGTGTATGATCTGCCTAATAAATCAAAGGGCTTTTGGCCGTTCGGAAAACAGGAAAAGCCTAAGTTTATGCATAAATTCGGCTACTATGAGTGTAGGTGCAGGCTGCCGAAAAACGACGGTTGGCACGCCGCATTCTGGCTTCAGGCACCGGGGATAGGAGCGCATCCCGATCCGAAATACGGCGGTGTTGAGGTCGATGTGATGGAAAATTATCGCCAGGCAAAGGAAGGAAAACTGGTGTGCGGCTGCGGCTGGAACGGTTACGGTGAGGACTCGAAGTGGTACGGACATACGCAGTTCCCCTTTGTTGAAACGGATGACGGATGGCATACATATGCCGTAGACTGGAGCCGGGAAGGTTATGTTTTCTATGCCGACGGAAATGCGGTTGCACGCCAAATGGCGCCGGAATGTGCCGTTTCATATGTCGATGAGTTTATTTTACTTACAACGGAATGTCACGGATATAACCGTATTTTCGGCAATGAATCCGCTAAGGCCGGATTTGCCGGCAATTCGGAGATGTGGTCGGGCAGACCGGTTGATTCACTGAAAAACGCTGTTTTACCGGATGAATTTGTTGTGGATTACGTAAGAGTATTTGATGAGATCGGGTAGACAACACGCCCTTTCGGACGGGTTTGACTCCCGTCAGCCCGGACGGTGAAATCGGTAATTTTTTCCCGAAATAAAGTGTTAAAAAAGGTTCCGACCCACGGCTGTGTGTCGGAACCTTTTTTAAGTGTTGGGATTTGTAAGAATCCCGATTATTTTTGAGTAAATTGTGTTATCGTCAAGAAACCGCTCTTTAATGTAGTGTGCCTGTTCTTCGTCGCTCACCAGGAGCTTTATGCTCATAAAGGGAAACCCGTTATCCAAAGCCGAACAGGTTATAAAGCATTTCCCGTTTTCTTTTTCTATGGTTATTTTGTTTTCCTTTGCGTTTTTAAAACGTGCCATCATTTTAATAGCGGCATTGTATGCGCGGTTTTTAACCGTGACCGAAAGTGAGGTTTTAAGCGTATCGGCAACGCTTCTGCCGTCTTCGGTTACCGTGTAGGTATCTTCTTTTTCGTCAACCGGGACAAGGTGACCGCTCTTGCACAGCAGTGCAATGGCGTCATTAACCTCAAAGCAGTTTGCTATTCCCTCATAATGCAAAATGTTTGCAAGCTGATTTCCGGGTACGGGCTCGCCTGCGGCGGATAAAATATAGCACACAAGTATTTTAATTTCCGCCGTGCTTAAAAGACTGCCTACCGGTGATACTCCGGCTGAAACAGCATCTTTTTCCATTGTTTAACTCCTTTTTATAATTTGTCGTCAGCGCGCCGCTTTTGCAATGTCGTTTTCGGTGAGCTCAAGTCCGTTTATGAACAGCTGTGCAACATCGGTATATCCGTCAAGCTCGCTTTGCGAATGGTAATCGCTGCCGAACACAAATTTGCAGCCCATATCCTTTGCAATGCGGAACATTCTTACCGCTCCGAATTGTTCAAAATTTTCCGCTGTTATGTTTTCAAAGCAGGCTGTATTTATTTCAATTGCAATTCCTTTTTCGGCAGTTGCATCGAATAACTCCTTAAACACGTCGTCGCTTACCAGTTTGTAAAGGATTTGTCTGTCATACGGGCAGCATACGGCGTCAAACGGATGCGCCACCGATAAAATATAACGGCTGACGGCGGAATTTAAAATTTTTCTGTATGCCTCAACCATATATTCGGCGTGCTTTTCATACGGCTCGTAAAGAGATTTGTCCATCGTCATATGCGTGTGAGAGTTTGAAACGATTATGTAATCAAACTTTTCGGCGTTTTCCTCTGTAAGGGCAACGCCGTAAACGGGGTGATATTCCGCTTCCGCACCAAGGCTGACCTTAATGCCTTTTTTATCAAGATTTTTAAGTTCTTCGCCCAAAGCGAGATTGTAAGGCACAGTCTGAACCTTATAATAATCGTTTAAAACAGGCTGTATGTTTTCATCCCACATATGGTTTGTAAAACCTATTTTTTTAAGCTCCAGCTTTGCCGCCGTATCAATATAATTTTCCGCCGTTGCGGATTTGTCGGCACAGAGAGAAAGATTTGTATGAACGTGAAAATCGTGGTCTACCTTCATTTATGATCACTCCTGTTTTGTAACAACAAAAATCAGTTTTAGGTTTTGCACAGATAATATTATATTATGATTATTTTACATTGTCAATCCTTTGTCTTGCAATAAATCGGAAATACATCTTAAAAAACACTTGATTTTTGTTATGGGCTGTGGTATAATACACGTATCAAAGGCAGAAAGGTGAGTGGGGAAACCCGCTCACTTTTATTTTGTGCCGAACAGCAATGGAGATGAGTTAATGGCAAATTCAGCCGAAAAGGTTTATTCGCTGATAAAACAAACGGTTGAGGAACAGGGCGTAAGCCTGTGGGATGTCCGCTTTTTAAAGGAGGGTGCGTCGTGGTATTTAAGGGTGTATATTGATAAGCCTGAGGGTATAAGCATTGACGACTGCACAAACGTTTCTCACGCAATAGACCCGATAATTGACGAAGCCGACCCAATTGACGTTTCGTATTATCTTGAGGTCTGCTCGCCGGGGGTTGAACGCGAGCTTACAAAACCGCGGCATTTCGAAAATTCGGTGGGTAAAACAATAAGGCTTAAACTTTACAGACCGCTTGACGGCGTAAAGGAATTTACGGGCGTCTTGAAAAGCGCCGACGGCGATGTTGAGGTTGAAAGCGACGGTAGGGCTTACAAATTTGCCTTTAAAGATATTTCTAAAGCCAATATATGTGATATTTAAAAAAAGAATCGGAGGAATTGTTAAAAATGGCTGCATCCAGAAAAGCATCAAAAACAAAGAACAATAACAGGGAGTTTTTTGACGCCCTGAAATTAATGGAGGAGGAAAGGGGAATACCTGCGGAGTTCATTGCCGAAAAAATTTCAGAGGCAATTGTTGTCGCAGCAAGAAAGGATTTCGGCGGCAATGACATTGTCTCCTGCGTTATAGATCCCGAAAAGGAAATATTCAACGTTACGGCGCGTAAGACCGTTGTTGACACGGTTACCGACCCATACACCGAAATTTCAAAGGAGGACGCGTCGGCAATAGACCCTGCGGCTGTGCAGAACGGATTTGTGGACATTAAGCTTGACCCGAGAAAATTCGGCAGAGTTGTAGCCCAAAACTCAAAAAATAATTTTCGCCAGGGCGTAAGGGATGCGGAGAGAGGTCAGGTTCTTGCCGAGTTCAGAAGCCACAACCGCGAGCTTGTTACCGCCGTTGTTGAAAAAATAGACCCCAAAACCGGTAATGCCGTTCTTAAAATAGGCAATAACGAAGCAACCCTTCCGAAGCTTGAACAGGTTCCCGATGAAATACTTAACGAGGGCGATCACATAAAGGTTTATGTTGTTGACGTAAAGGAAACCGAGCGCGGTGCCAGAATAATGCTTTCCCGTACGCATCCGGGCCTTGTAAAGCGCCTTTTTGAAACCGAAGTGCCTGAAATATTTGACGGCACAATTGAAATAAAATCCGTTTCGCGTCAGGCAGGCTCAAGAACAAAGCTTGCGGTTTGGTCCGCCAACAGCGAAATCGATCCCGTAGGCGCGTGCATAGGTCCGCGCGGCGCCAGAGTCAACAAAATTGTTGAGGAGCTTGCGGGCGAGAAGATCGATATTGTAAAATACAGCGACGACCCGAAAGAATTTATTGCCGAGGCGCTTTCACCCGCCAAGGTCGTTTCGGTTGAAATTGAAAGCGAAGACCCCAAGGTATGCAAGGCAAGCGTTCCCGAGTCACAGCTTTCGCTTGCAATCGGCAATAAGGGTCAGAACGTCAGACTTGCGGCTAAACTTACGGGCTGGAAGATTGATATACACCCCGAAAGCGGATTTTTCGGAGAATAAAATAATCCCGAAAGGACAATGAAATATGTCGGCTAAAAAAATACCGATGCGTATGTGTGTGGGATGCAGGGAAATGAAACCGAAAAACACGCTTATCCGCATTGTTAAGACACCGGAAAATGAAATAAAGCCGGATAGAACGGGCAAACTCAACGGCAGGGGCGCTTACATCTGCAAAAATGCGGAGTGCTTAAAGCGGGCGCAAAAATCGGGCGCACTGGCGCGCGCGTTTGAAATGTCGGTTGAGCCTCAAATATTTGAACGGATCGAGGGTGAGCTTAAGGGTGAAGAGTGATAAGCTTTTAACCCTGCTGGGATTTGCCTCAAAAGCGGGCAGGCTCAGCTTCGGTGCCGCAAAATCGGAGGAGGCTTTGAAAAGCGGAAAATCATCGCTCATAGTTTCCGCATGCGATATTTCGGCAAAAAGCCGAAAAGAAATGGAATTTTCCGCAAAAAAATATTCCGTCGGTTTTATTGTTCTTAAGGAATCTGATATAACCGCCGTGTCGCGCGCTGTCGGCCGTCAGTGCGGCATATTGTCGGTGAATGACAGCGGTTTTGCCGACGCTCTTTTAAAGGCGTATGATGAAGGAGGAAATGCTAATGACAAATAAATATAAAATAAGCGATCTTGCCAAGGATTTCGGGGTTGCTTCAAAAGATATTATCGATATAGTAACGGAAGTGACAGGCTCTGCCAAAAAAAGCGGCGCCGTACTTAACGAAGAGGAAACAGGAGCGGTTTTTGCAAAGCTTTTAAACAATAACAAGGCAGAAAGCTTTGACGAGTATTTTGCAACCGGCGCTAAGGCGCGCGAGGCTGCAAAAAAGGCAAGGGAAGAGGAAAAGAACAAAAAACTTGCCGAGCAGATGGCAATTCTTGAACAGCTTAAGGCTGCCGCCGCCGCGCAGAACGGCGATAAAAAACAGCCCGAGGAAAAGAAACAGGAAAAGCCTGCCGCCGAACCCAAAGCCGCGGTAAGCGAAGAAAAGGCTCAAAAGCCCGTTAAAGAAAAGGCAGAACCCGCCCCCGAAAAGACAGCGGAGAAAAAGCAGGAAAAGCCAACGGAGAAAAAGGCAGCGAAAAAGCCCGAGGACAAAAAAGCCGAAGAAAAAAAGCCGGAAGAGAAAAAGCACGGCATTTCCGACCCTCAGCCATTTGTTTCGCAGAAAAAGGACAAAAAGCCGGGTGAAGCGCCAAAACGCGGACCGGCTGAGATACGGCACGTTGATACCCGTACTTCAAACGTTAATATTGATAAATATAATGAGAAGTATGAAAGAATTGCTCCCGCAAATACTATGAGGGACAATTTCTCAAGAAAACAGAAAATTAAGCAAAAATCACAGGACTACCGCCGTCCGCAGGGCGCTAAACGCGAAACCGAGGCGGATAAGATGCGTAGGCTTCAGCTTGAACGTATCAAGAAAACTCCCATAACGGTTACCGTCGGCGAAGAAATAACGGTGGGCGAACTTGCCGCCGCGCTTAAAAAGACCGCCGCAGAGGTTATTAAGGTTCTTTTAAAGCTTGGTATGATGGCAACCGTAAATCAGGTTATTGATTACGATACGGCGGAAATTGTTGTAACCGAAATGGGCGCGAAAATTGAAAAACAGGTTGTTGTTACCATTGAAGAGCAGATAATGGACGATACCGAGGACAACGCAGGGAACCTTAAGCCCAGAAGTCCCGTTGTTGTTGTAATGGGACACGTTGACCACGGTAAGACTTCTTTGCTTGACGCAATAAGAAATACAGCCGTTACCGATACCGAGGCGGGCGGAATTACTCAGCACATCGGTGCGTACAGAGTCAACTGTAACGGTGAGGATATAACATTCCTTGATACTCCCGGTCACGCGGCTTTCACTTCAATGCGTAAGCGCGGAGCAATGGCTACCGATATTGCGGTGCTGGTTGTTGCGGCGGACGACGGAATTATGCCGCAGACGGTTGAAGCTATCAACCACGCAAAGGCGGCAAATGTTCAGATAATTGTTGCAATAAACAAAATGGATAAGCCCGAGGCTAACCCTGACAGAGTTTTGCAGCAGCTTACCGAGCACGGAATAGTACCCGAGGAATGGGGCGGAGATGTTATCTGCGTTCCGGTATCAGCCAAAACGCATATGGGCATTGACAAACTGCTTGAAAGCATATTGCTTGTTTCCGAAATGATGGAGCTTAAGGCGAATCCGAACAGACGCGCGAAGGGTATTGTTATTGAGGCTCGTCTTGACAAGGGCAGAGGACCTGTGGCTTCTCTGCTTGTTCAGAACGGCACGCTTAAAACGGGCGATATTATTGTTGCGGGTACGGCTGTCGGCAGAGTGCGCGTAATGAGCAATGAAAACGGCAAGGAACTGAAAACGGCGGGTCCGTCCGTTCCGGTTGAGATCACGGGTCTTGCCGAAACGCCCAACGCTGGCGATATTTTTGACGCCGTTTCGGATGAACGCCTGGCACGTGAACTTGTTGAACAGAGAAAGCAAAAGGCAAAGGAAGAACTGTTCAACGCAAAACAGAAGGTGACTCTTGATAATCTGTTTGACCAACTCAGCGAGGGTGAACTTAAAGAACTTAACATTATCGTTAAGGCGGATGTTCAGGGAAGCGTTGAGGCCGTACGTGAGAGCCTTGTTAAGCTTTCAAACGACGAAGTAAGAGTCAACGTTGTTCACGGCGGAGTCGGCGCGATAAATGAGTCCGACGTTATGCTGGCGCAAACCTCGGGCGCAATAATCGTGGGCTTTAACGTCCGTCCCGACGGCGTTGCGAAAGCGGCGGCGGAGCGCGACGGCGTTGATATGCGTATGTACCGCGTAATATATGACTGCATTGACGAGGTTAAATCGGCAATGAAGGGTATGCTCGCGCCTAAATTCCGCGAAAATCAGCTCGGAACGGCGGAGGTACGCAATGTTTACAAGATTTCAAACGTGGGAACGGTTGCGGGCTGCTATGTGACAAACGGAAAGGTTACACGTTCGTGCCAGATACGCGTTGTGCGTGACGGAATTGTTATTTGCGAGGATAAAATTGATTCGCTCCGCCGCTTTAAGGATGACGTTAAAGAGGTGGCACAGGGCTATGAGTGCGGTATAGGACTTGAGAAATTTGCCGACATCAAAGAGGGCGACCAGTTTGAAGCCTTTGTTATGGAGGAGTACAGAGATTAATGGCAGGTTACAAAATTAACCGTGTAACATCAGATATTAAAATTGCGCTGGCAGAGCTTTTGCGCGAGGTAAAAGACCCGAGGGTGAGCAGGCTGTTAAGCATTGTAAAGGTTGACGTTTCGGGAGATATGACTTACGCTACGGTGTATGTGAGCGCCATAGAGGGTTATGAAAAAACCGTTTCGTCGGTGAAGGCGCTTAAGGGCGCGGCGGGCTTTCTCAGACGCGAACTGGGCGGCAGGCTGAAACTGAGAAAAGTGCCGGAACTTCGTTTTGTGGCTGACGACTCAATTGAACAAAGCGCCAATATTTCAAGAATTATCGAATCGTTCGGTGAGGAAGAAAAAAATGAAAAAGAGAATTAAAGACGGCTGCCGTGACCTTACCCTTAAACAAACCGCCGCTTTCTTGAAAAAGCACGATAAATATATTATTTTAACCCACGCCTCGCCCGACGGCGATACGCTCGGCTCTGCCTATGCGCTGTACTACGGTCTTAACGAAATCGGCAAAGCCGCGTGCGTTATATGCCCGGATGTTATACCGAAAAAATACGATTATTTTGCGCGCATAACCGACCATATATCGCGTGATAACGCAACGGTGATCGCGGTAGATGTGGCGGATAAAAAACTGCTCGGCGGGCTTGAAGAGGAATTCGGGGATATTGTTGACCTTAACATTGACCACCATATTTCCAACGTGCGTTTCGCAAAAAATCTTTATCTTGACGCAGACGCCGCGGCTACCGCAGAATCTATCTATGAGCTTTTATCGGTTATGAAGGTGAATATAAACGATATAACCGCAAAGGCTCTTTACACAGGCATTGCAACGGATACGGGCTGTTTTAAGTATTCAAACGTAACAGCCAAAACGCATGTAATAACTTCCAAACTTTATGAGTACAACATAAACGCTCCCGAGATAAACCGGCTTATGTTTGACACAAAGTCAAGAAAACTGCTTGAACTTGAAAGAATGGTGCTTGACGCTTCGGAATTTCACTTCGGCGGGCGCTGTATTGTACTGCCCGTTACAGCCGAAATGCAGGAAAAAACCGGTTGCAGCGGTACGGAACTTGAGGGAATTGCGGTTATTTCCAGGAGTGTTGAGGGTGTAAGCGCGGGCGTTACGATAAAACAGACCGACGATAACGAATTTAAGGTTTCGCTGCGTACATATCCGCCGCTTGACGCTTCTATGATATGCAAAAAACTCGGCGGCGGCGGTCATAAGGGCGCGGCGGGCGCGTCAGTCAACGGTACGCTAGACGAGGTTAAAAAGGCTGTGCTTAATGCCGTAAAGGAAGTAATGGAGGAAACCTATGCAGGGTCTTGTACTGCTGAATAAACCTTCGGGCATAACTTCTTACGGCGCGGTAGCGGGCATTAAACGCCTTACGGGCGAAAAAAGAGTCGGTCATACGGGTACTCTTGACCCTATGGCTACCGGCGTTCTGCCGATTTTCATCGGCAGGGCAACCGCGCTTTGCGGGCTTTTGCTGGATGCGGATAAACGCTATACCGCTGTGATAAAACTCGGAATTTCCACCGATACGGATGATATTACGGGAAATGTGACAGATGAAAAAAATGTTACGGCGAGTAAAGAGGATATAGAACGCGCGGTAAAGCATTTTACGGGTGAAATTGTGCAAAAACCGCCGATATACAGCGCAATAAAGCAGGGCGGAGAGCGCCTTTATGAAAAAGCAAGACGCGGCGAAACGGCGGATATACCGACGCGCGCAGTAACCGTGTATAAGGCGGAAATACTGTCGTTTGATCTGCCCGAAAATGAGTTTAGCATTGATTTTCACGTTTCAAAGGGTACGTATGTACGTTCTCTCGCACGCGATATCGGTGAGTTTTTGGGCTGCGGCGCCTGCCTTTCGGCGCTTTGCAGAACATACACGGGCGGCTTCTCACTTTCGGAATGTGTTTCCCGGGAAATGCTGACCGAAAATAATATTTCGGATTATGTTCTTAGTGAGGAAACGGCTGTCGGATATCTAAGGGAAATCTGTGTCACCGAAAAACAGGCGATACGATTTTCAAACGGCGGTCAGCTTGATTTTGACAGGCTTAAAATTAAAGATCTTGCCGAGGGCGAGTTATTCCGTATTAAATCGGACGGACTGTTTTTAGGCGTAGGCAGGGCGGATACGGTGAAAAATCAGCTTGCCGTAAAGTGTGTGATTAATTATCCGGGGGATGTTAAAAAATGAAAACAGCGTTGGCTCTCGGAACGTTTGACGGCGTGCATCCGGGACATAGGGCGGTACTTGATCTGCCCGACGGTTACAAAAAAATTGCCGTTGTTTTTTCTGTTCCTCCCAAATCCGTTATAAGCGGCGAACCGCTTGCGATTATGACAAGTGAGGATAAAACAAGAGCGCTTAAGCGGATAGGTATGGATAAGGTCTGCTCCCTTGAGTTTCGGGATGTGCGCGATATGACGCCCGAGGATTTTCTGCTGTTTTTAAAAAAGCGGTTTTCACCCTCGTTTATTTCCTGCGGATTTAACTACCGTTTTGGAAAAAATGCCGAGGGTGATACGGCGCTTTTGCGTGATTTTTGCCTTAAAAACAAAATTGAGCTTAAGGTTAACGAACCCGTTATGAAAAACGGAGTTGCCGTTTCTTCAACCGAAATCAGAGAATTGCTTAAAAACGGTGAAATACAAAAGGCAAATGCGCTTTTGGCGGAACCGTTTTCTTTTTCTGCTTCGGTTATAAGGGGCGACGAGCGGGGAAGAACACTCGGGTTTCCCACGGCAAACCAAAAGTACCCGAAAACGCTTATTCCCGTTAAATTCGGAGTGTATAAAACGGCGGTTATTATCGGTGAAAAGAAATATGACGGCATAACCGATATCGGTGTAAGGCCTACGTTTAGGACCGATTATATTATAAGCGAAACATTTATAAAGGATTTCAGAGGCAATCTTTACGGCAGAAAAATTACCGTACAGCTGCTTGAATTTCTGCGCGGTGAAAAAATATTCTCTTCGACAGAGGAACTTAAAAGACAAATTCAGAGCGATATGAGGAGCGCGGGTATATGAAGCAATACACGGCGACCCAGCTTGCCGATATGGGAATAACGCTTTTAAAGGCGCTTTTAATACTTTTAGGCGGACATTATATAACTGTACTTCTTGTAAAGCTTGCAAGGAAATCGCTTGCTAAAACGGGAATGGATATTTCCTTGGAGAAGTTTCTCTGCAAGTCGCTTAATATTGTTCTGCACATTATAATTGTGCTTTCAGCTTTAAATGCCTTGGGAATTTCAACCGCGGGACTGCTTGCGGCGCTTTCGGCGGCGGCAGTTGCCGTTGCGCTTGCGCTTAAGGATTCGCTCAGCAGTATTGCCGGCGGAATCATTCTGCTTGTCACAAAGCGTTTCAGCACCGGGGATTTTATTGAAATAGGCGGCGAAAAGGGTCGGGTTTTGCAGATAGATATGATGCACACCGTGCTTAAGACGCTTGATAACCGCCATGTGGTAATTCCCAACAACACGGTTGCAAACAGTCAGATAACGGACTACTCAAGCGAGGATATGCGAAGGCTTGATATTGTATTTTCGATAAGCTATACCGACAATGTTGAGAAGGCGCAGAGGGTAATAACAGAAACGGCGCTTAAAAATCCTATGGTTATAAAAAATGCGCCCGAACCGCCCTTTGCGCGTGTTACGGCGTATTCCGCAAGCTCGGTTGATATATTAATGCAGATGTGGTGTAAAAACGCCGATTTTATGCCGCTTAAGTATGATCTGCTTGAGCAGGTAAGAAAAGCGCTTGAGGAAAACGGTATGACTATTCCGTTCAATCAGCTTGACGTTCATTTGATTGACAAATAAAAAAGAGGCTGTACGGCGATAAGCCGTACAGCCACTTTTGCGTATTATTCAATTTCAAGGCGTTTAGCCTCGGGCAGTTCGCTTACCTTTTTCGGGCAGGTAAGCTTAAGCACGCCGTTTTCGTATTTGGCTTTAATGCCGTCGGTATCAATTTCCGAAACATCAAAGTCACGGCTGTAACTGCCGTAAGAACGCTCACAGCGTATATATTTGCCTTTCTTATCCTTTTCCTCGTGCTCCGAATGCCTTTCGGCACTTACGGTAAGCGTATCGCCGTTAATATCAAGGTGAATATCCTTTTTGTCAAAGCCCGGCAGATCGGCTTCCAACTCGTAGCGGTCGCCCTCGTCCTTTACATCTGTTTTGAACTCATCAAGCGAACCGTTATCAAAAAATCCGAACGGTGAAGAAAAGAACCTCTTTTCAAATTCATCCATATCACGGAACGGGTTATAAAGGGAATTATTTTTCTTGGCATAGGGTTTCATTTCAAACATATAAAAGCCTCCGATTAATTTATCTTTATATTTATATTGTTATGATTATTATTTGATGCTCTGTACATCTTAATCATCTTCCTTTTTCTTTTTACGCCTATTATTATACTCAAAACACTTGATTATTCAATGTTCCGAATGTATAATAAGCGTATATTATGTTGTGCTTACAGCACAAAGCGAGGGTTGCTGTGTTGATTAAAGAGAGAATATTAAATGCTTTTTTGGAAAACACCAATATAAAAGGGCTTACGGTTGCGCTTAGTGAAATATTCGGCTGCCCGATTATTATAGCGGACAGCGCATTCCGCATTGTTTCGGGATTTGCTCCGCAGGATTTTCGGCTCGGTGTGTATGAACGCGCCGTGTCACACGGAGAGCTTTCTTTGGAAACCTGCACGGAGTTAAGCAGTCTTGACGAAAAAACGCAAAACGGCACGATGATAGGCTCGGGTGAGCGGCGTTGCCGCGCCCTGCCGCTTTATTATAACGGAACAAGGCTCGGATATTTGCTTTTGGCGGCCTTAGACGGCAAGGCGGATGTGGATGGTGACGGTTTGGGCTTTGCCGCGGCGCTTATTGCGAAGCAGCTGCACTTTGAAAGCGGAAACGCTGCCGAGGGAACGGCTGAGGAAATAATGCGGAATTTGCTTGACGGAAAATATAAGGATGAAGAACATTTCGCTCTTTGCGTTTCGTCAACATTTCTTTCAAACTTCAGCCCCGAAAGGCTTGCGGTTATTGATATAAGCGCTTGTGCCGGGGATGAAAACCGCTGTGATTTTTTAACCGATTGGCTTAAAACACGGTTTCACGGCTCACACCCGTTTGTATATAAAAACAGAATAGTTCTTTTTGTTCATGCCGACCACGATATCGGCGAACTTGAAACACCGGCTGACGACGGAATATGCGTTGCCGTATCCGCAAAACTTAATGGGATTTTTTCGGCAAAGGAGGCATATTCCGCCGCGGCGGAGGTGCTCGATTACCTCTTGAACGCGGGAAAGACGCGGTTTTGCGTTAAAACGGAAAAGTATGCCCTTGTTACGGCGCTCAGGTCGCTTGAACACAGACACGGGCTTGTACGCGACTGCATAAAGGAACTTTACTTGGCTGACGAAAAAAACGGCGGCGCGCTTTGTGAAACACTTTACGCTTATTTAATATGTCATCATTCGCTTAAGGATACCTGCGAAATGCTTTACACGCACCGAAACACCGTTCTTTACCGAATTAATAAGATAAAAAGCGAATTCGGGGTGGAAATCGATGATCCGAACAAACACACCGAATATCTTTTATCCGCCGCAATTCTGCTGTGCCGCAGCGGGAAAAGCGGACAATTTGCGGGGTGATACAATTCATATAAAAAAGGTATCAGAAGGTACAGAAAAAATTATTAATAATTTTTTAAAAAAAGTCTTTAGATAATCGCGGTTTTGTGATATTATATAAAAGGAAGAAATGTCGGCTTTTGTCGATATATACTAAGTGGGGCTTCGGTTTTTCGAGGCTCGGCGGCAGAATGGAGTTTTTTTATGTCAAGCATTGATTTCAAGCACACACCGTACGGCGACCTTGCGCTTATAAGTATGCGCGGTTGCGAGGATATTTCTTCACAGGTAGACTATTACCTGAAACAGTGGCGAAATATTCCTGAGGACGAGTCCTTTGTTGTTCCGGCAAATTGTCCGCGCTTCGGAACGGGCGAGGCAAAGGCGGTTTTAAATCACACCGCAAGAGGTCTTGACGCATACATTTTGTGCGACTGCTTTAATTACAGCGTTACATACAAAATGTACGGACAGACAGTGCCGATGAGCCCTGACGACCATTATCAGGATATCAAACGTATTATAGCCGCTCTGGGCGGAAAGGCAAGAAGAATAACCGTTATTATGCCTATGCTTTACGAGGGCAGACAGCACAGGAGAACAACGCGCGAATCAATGGACTGCGCTATGGCTTTGCAGGAGCTTGTTGCAATGGGCGTTAAAAACATCGTAACGTTTGACGCGCACGACCCCAGAGTCAACAATGCAATCCCGCTTGACGGATTTGATAACGTTCAGGCGGCTTACCAGATGATAAAGGCATTGCTTAAGAACGTGCCGGACATTAAGCTTAACCGTGACCACACAATGATAGTGTCCCCCGACGAGGGCGGTATGGGACGCTGCATTTATTATTCGTCCGTTCTGGGTCTGGATCTCGGTATGTTTTATAAACGCCGCAACTATTCTGTTATTGTTAACGGCAGAAACCCCATTGAGGCTCACGAATTTTTGGGCAACGATATAACGGGTAAGGACCTTATTCTTGTTGACGATATGATTTCTTCCGGCGAGTCAATGCTTGATATTGCCGCAAAGCTTAAGGAAAAGGGCGCCGGCAGAATATTTATTTTCTCCACGTTCGGTCTCTTCGTTGAGGGATACGATAAATTTGATGAATACTATAAGGACGGCAAAATAGATAAAATATTCACCACAAACCTTATTTACCAGCCGAAAGAGCTTTTAGAGCGCGAGTGGTATTGCAGTGTTAATATGTCTAAATACATTGCGTTGCTTATTGATACGCTCAATTACGATAACTCCATAAGCAGCCTGCTTGACCCTGTTGACCGCATTAAAAAGATCGTTGCAAAGTACGGACAGGACAAGTAGTTCCAAAAAACAAAAAAACGGTACGCACCTACTTGTGCGTACCGTTTTCAGTCTGTCGAATAACCCTAAATTCCAAGCGAGATTTAGGGTTATGAGTTTTGTTTTAGCAAAAAATGTATATA
>CAKSFK010000013.1 GCA_934454655.1 uncultured Eubacteriales bacterium
TTTATGAGTCAAGCAATATATGACGCTATACACAGCGAAGTATACGGCGTGTGGTTTTTAATCGGCGCGGCGTTGGTATTCTGGATGCAGGCGGGCTTTGCAATGGTGGAAACGGGTTTTACCCGCGCAAAGAACGCCGGAAACATACTTATGAAGAACCTTATGGACTTCTGCATAGGTACCGTAATGTTTATTCTTATCGGATTCGGTCTTTTCCTCGGTGAGGATCTCGTGGGAATTATAGGCAAACCCGGATTTGATATTTTCACCGATTACGCAAATTTCGATTGGGCAAACTTTGTATTTAACCTTGTGTTCTGTGCCACAACCGCAACAATAGTTTCCGGCTCTATGGCAGAGAGAACAAAATTCCTTTCCTACTGCGTTTATTCGGCGGTTATCTCGGCGGTTATTTACCCCGTTGAGGCTCACTGGACTTGGGGCGGCGGCTGGCTGGCAAAGCTCGGCTTCCACGATTTCGCGGGTTCAAACTGCATACATATGGTCGGCGGCATCTGCGCTTTGATAGGCGCCGCTATGGTAGGTCCGCGTATCGGTAAATTTAAGAGAGATAAAGCGGGCAAGGTCACAAAGGTCAACGCGTTCCCGGGTCACAACCTGCCGATAGGATGCCTCGGCGTGTTCATTCTCTGGCTCGGCTGGTACGGCTTTAACGGCGCGGCGGCTACTTCCATTGAGGAAATGGGCTCTATATTCGTTACAACAACAATAGCCCCGTCGGTTGCAACGGTTGTCGCTATGATATTTACTTGGATTAAGTACGGAAAACCCGATGTTTCAATGTGCCTTAACGCTTCTCTTGCGGGACTTGTTGCAATCACCGCTCCGTGCGATGTGTGCGACGCGTTCGGCGCAATAGTAATAGGCGCCGTTTCGGGACTTATAGTTGTATTCGGCGTTTGGTTCCTTGATTACAAGCTTCACGTAGACGACCCGGTAGGCGCGGTTGCGGTTCACTTCTGCAACGGTATTTGGGGTACAATTTCGGTTGGCTTATTTGCCACTAAATCGGCTCCGGCGTTTGCCCGCGGCATAGGCGATGGCGTAACGTTCGGCGCTAACCAAATAGCAGGTGAGGGACTTTTCTACGGCGGCGGCTTTAAGCAATTGGGACTGCAGCTGCTCGGTATGTTTTCAACCGCGGCGTGGACGGCTGTTACCATCACCCTTTCGTTCCTTATAATCAAAAAGATTTTCGGTCTGCGTGTATCGCGTGAGGAAGAAATGGAAGGACTCGATGTTAAAGAGCACGGTCTTACAAGCGCATATGCGGGAATCGCAATGCTGCCCGAATATATAGATGAGGGCGACGAAGCAACCGCTGTTACCGGCGATACACCCGTTGCCGAAGCGGTAGAGGTTAAGGAAATGCCCAAGGTTGCGGCAGACGTACCGACAAGGTCGGACGGACAGAAGATTACAAAGGTTGAGATCGTCTGCAAGGAATCACGCCTTGAAAGTCTTAAAAACGCAATGGTAGGCATAGGCATTACCGGTATGACCGTGAGTCATGTTATGGGCTGCGGCGTACAAAAGGGTCAGCCCGAATATTACCGCGGCGCTTTGGTGGAAACATCGCTGCTGCCTAAGATACAGGTTGACATTGTTGTGGCAAAAGTTCCGGTATCGCAGGTCATAGCAACCGCCAAAAAGGTGCTTTACACCGGTCACATAGGCGACGGCAAGATATTTGTTTACGATGTTGAAAACGTTGTAAAGGTCCGCACCGGCGAAGAGGGCTACGATGCGCTTCAGGATGTTGAGCAATATTGATAATTTATAAAAAGCGAAAGCTTCCCGAATATTTCGGGAAGCCTTTACGCATTTAAAAATTCTGAAATGAGGAAAAATTTATGTGTTCTATTATGGGGTATATCGGAAGCCGTATTCCGAAAGAGGAATTTAAGCTCGGGTTTGATATGACCGTTTCGCGCGGTCCTGATATGTCAAGAATTGAGGAGCTTAATAATAACGGCTTTATGGGATTTCACCGTCTTGCGATAATGGGGCTTACCGATAAAGGTATGCAGCCGTTTTCATATAAGAATAACAAATTAGTCTGCAACGGTGAAATTTACGGTTTCCGCCCCATAAAGGACGACCTTATAAAGCGCGGCTACACGTTTGAAAGTGAGTCTGACTGCGAAATTTTACTGCCGCTTTATGAGCTTTACGGCACCGATATGTTTAAGATGCTGGACGCGGAGTTTGCGCTTATAATATATGACGGCGAAAAGGGCGAGCTTATCGCCGCGCGCGATCCTATCGGTATACGTCCGCTTTATTACGGATTTGATAAAGACAAAAAGCCGATATTCGCCTCCGAGCCTAAAAACCTCGTGGGTCTTGCGAATAAAATTATGCCGTTTCCGCCCGGACATTATTATAAGGACGGCGAATTTGTCTGCTACAACGATATAGCGGCGGTGGACGCGATTTGTCACGACGACCTTGAAACCGTTTGCAAAAACATACACGATAAATTGGTTCGGGGCATTGAAAAACGGCTTGACGCCGACGCACCGCTCGGTTTTCTTTTAAGCGGAGGACTTGATTCCTCGCTTGTATGCGCGGTATCGGCAAAGCTTTTAAAAAAGCCGATTAAAACCTTTGCAATCGGTATGAGCACCGACGCTATCGACCTTAAATACGCAAAAGAGGTTGCGGACTACATCGGTTCGGACCACCGTGAAATTATTATAACAAAAGACGACGTTTTAAAGGCTCTGCCCGATGTTATAGGCATTTTGGGAACCTATGATATAACTACAATAAGGGCAAGTATAGGTATGTACCTCATCTGCAAGGCGATACACGAAACCACTGATATAAGGGTACTGCTTACGGGTGAAATATCCGACGAGCTTTTCGGATATAAATATACCGACTTTGCGCCGAACGCCGAGGAATTTCAGGCGGAAGCCCAAAAGCGTGTGCGCGAGCTTCATATGTATGACGTTCTGCGTGCCGACCGCTGTATTTCGGCAAACTCGCTTGAGGCGCGCGTGCCGTTCGGCGACCTTGATTTTGTAAAATACGTTATGAGCGTTGACCCCGAAATGAAGATGAACAGGTATAACAAGGGCAAATATCTTTTGCGCCACGCGTTTGAGGGGAATTACCTGCCGTACGATATACTTATGCGCGAAAAGGCAGCATTCTCCGATGCGGTGGGTCACTCAATGGTGGACTACCTGAAAGAATACGCCGAAACAAAATATACCGACAGGGAATTTGAAGAAAAATGTAAAAAATATGATTTTGCCGCGCCTTTTACCAAGGAATCGCTTTTGTACCGCGAAATATTTGAAGAAAAGTATCCGGGTCAGGCGGAAATGGTAAAAGATTTCTGGATGCCCAACAAGAAGTGGGACGGCTGTAACGTAAACGACCCGTCCGCCCGTGTTCTTTCAAACTACGGCGACAGCGGCAAGTAAAAGAAGTGGCTTAAAATGAAACCTAACAAGAATTATAAAAAACTTGAAAGCTCGTACTTGTTTTATGACATAGAGCAAAGGGTAAAAGCATATTCGGCAAAACACCCCGATAAAAAACTGCTGCGGCTCGGCGTCGGAGATGTCACTCTGCCGCTGTGCGACGCAGTTATAAAGGCTATGTATTCGGCGGTGGAGGATCAATCGGGAAAGGAAACCTTCCACGGCTATATGCCCGAGTGCGGCTGGGAAAAACTCAAAGCGGCTGTTGCCGGTTATTACGCGCGGCGCGGGGTCATGCTCGATAATGATGAGATTTTTATTTCCTCGGGCGCGGGGGACGATCTCGGCGACATTCTCGATCTGTTTGACCGTGATAATACCGCGCTTGTCATTGAGCCGGCATACCCCGCCTATGTTGACTCAAACATAATAGCGGGTCACAAGATCGTTCATATGCCGTCGGACAACTGGACGCATTTCGCCCCTTTCCCCGACAGTAACATAAAGGCGGATATAATATATATCTGCTCGCCCAACAATCCCACAGGGGCGGTGTTTGAGTATGAAAAGCTTAAGGCGTGGGTGGATTACGCAAACGAAAACGGCGCGGTTCTGATTTTTGACGCCGCATACGAGGCGTTCATCGGAAACAACAATCTGCCGCACAGCATATTTGAAATAGAGGGAAGCCGCAGCTGCGCCATAGAAATATGCTCGCTTTCAAAGACCGCAGGATTTACCGGCGTGAGGTGCGGATATACAATTATTCCGAAAACGCTTAAAAGAAAAGGTATGTCACTTAACAGTATGTGGGTGAGAAACCGCACCACCAAGACCAACGGCGTGTCCTATGTGGTTCAGTGCGGCGCGGCGGCGGTGTTTTCCGATGAGGGACAGCGTCAGATAAGGCAAAACCTTGATGTATACCGCGGCAACGCAAAAACCCTTATGAAGGCGTGCGACAACTGCGGAATATGGTATTGCGGCGGAGAGAACGCGCCGTATATCTGGTTTAAATGTCCCGATAATATGACCAGCTGGGAATGTTTCGACCGCCTGCTTAACGAAAAGCAGATAATCGGAACGCCGGGCGTCGGTTTCGGGAAATGCGGCGAGGGGTATTTCCGCCTTTCCTCATTCGGCGATACCGAAGAAACAAAGGAAGCCGCAAAACGCATAATCGAACTTTTCGGGTAAAAGATAAACAAATAAGCAGTGATTTAATTTGTCAATTAAATCACTGCTTATTTTGTTATATTGATCTCCTTTTAAACTGCGTGGGGGAAATGCCCTCTATCGATTTAAACAGCCTCGAAAAATAGAACTGGTCGTCTATCCCGACGGCGGAGGCAACCTCGGATAGTGTGAGATTACCGTCGCTCAGCAATTCCTTGGCGTGTTCGATTCTCAGCTGATTTTTGTACTCCGCGGGGGAAAGGTCGGTATATTCCTTAAAAAGTTTTCTGAAGTGGGATTCGCTTAGATTGCACAAATTTGCAAGGTCTGAAATTTTAAAATCCTCGGAGTAATGGCTGTCCAGAAAATCAAGCGCGTTTTTAAGCGAAACATTCCTTCTGTCACTGTTCGGCTGCAGTTTTATTATGGTTTTCACTATCTTATACATTTTATACTGACGTATAAACGGGGAAAAACTGTCAACACTGCAGGCAATATCCCGAAAATCGTGCTCAAGCTGAATATTGTGTCCCGAAACCATTTTAACGGGGCGGTCGCTGAGTGTTATTATCTTACCGTCGGGTCTTACCATATTGAAATTGATACATATAGTCTTAATTTTGCCTATAAGCTCGGCGTTGTAGGGAGGCAGAACCTCAAAATTGTATCTTGAGCCGTAAGGGCAGTAAACAATATCTCCGTATGAACAGTCAAGCGAACAGTTTTCCGCGGTGTACCTTATGTGTATATCGGAAATAACCATAAGCAGCATACTCGAGTACCGTGGCTTTGTTGTAAATTCAGACCACCCGCGGTCGTTTTCGCTGTCCCACATCTGACGTATTACAGAAAGAATTTTAAAACTGAAATCAGAGTAAACGAGCGCCGATAATTGCATATTAACCGTATTGTCCAAAGAACTATCCCTCCCGACTTTAAAATATTATAACTTATTTATGTGCAAAAGTCCACAAAATTCTTAAAAATTATTTGGGCAATTAATTTTAAATTGAAAAAATACCTTGCCTGAAATTATTTTACCGTATTTTTTTTAATTATAAAAATAAAAACGTTAACGGGATTGAAAAATCCATAAATTCGTTAAATTGTGTATTCAAATTGTGCGGGTTTTGCTTTATTATATGGATAGAGTGACAAAAAAATAAAATACGGAGGTATATTTGTATGCAAAATCTCACTAAAAAACTGTTAGCCTTGACTTTGGCACTTTGTATAGGTGTTGCATTTGTCGGCTGCGGAAAGGGTAAGACCTCCTCGGAACAGGATGCTTCGGGCAGTAAGACCGGCAGTAAAACAGCGGTTACGGATGAGGACTCGTTTTTTGATAATATACCGGCTGAACTTATCGGGAGCACCGTTAAGTTCGCGACCTGGATAGATCACACCAAAACCGAGGCAGCTCCCGTAATGGCGGCATTCACCGAACTTACCGGCATTAAGGTTGAGCTTGACACAATACCGCAGGGCGAATACATAACAAAGCTTTCGGCAAGAATTGCTGCGGGACAGTCGCCCGATATTGTGGTTGAAAACGGCGATTGGCCCAGAACCCTTACCTGTCTTATGCCGCTTGACGAGTGCGGAGTTGACGTGAACGACCCGTTCTGGGACAGCCAGGTTGTAAAGTACAGCACAATCGGCAAAAAGACATATCTTGTAAACGGAAAGAACAGTATCTGGAATATGTCGAGCGCGCTGGTTTACTACAACAAAACAATATTCGACGATTACAGCATTAAAACTCCTACCGAATATATAAAGGAAAACAACTGGACTTGGGATACCTTTAAAAAGACTATGAAGGAAATAGCTTCGTCCGACGATTCACTCCTCGGCGCCAGCATTGATACAAACGCCTTCACCAGAACCTACGGCGGTCTGTGGGTAGACTTCAACCCCGACACCGATAAGTTCACCAACGTATCCCAGAATTCACAACTGCTTGATACATACAAATATATACTTGAGGCAAAGGAAGCCGGATATGCGACGGTTTCACCGAACGGAGTTGATTCAAGGTTCAACAAGGGCGAGATCGGTATGGCTCTTGCGGGCGCATACGGACTCAGAGCCACAGGCTGGCTTACCGATATGGACCCCGAGGATGTTGCCTTTGCTTATATGCCTAAGCGCAACGCTTCCGATAAGAGCTACCCCTCGGGCAGCACATTCCGCAGCTACGGCGTCTGCAAAGGCTCTAAAAACCCCGTTGCTTCGGGCTACTTCCTGCGTTACTTCTTAAACGGCGACAATTATGACCACGACACCGTGTTCCTTAACAAGGATGCCGAGAAGTGGTACACCGAACTCAGGGACTGCGCCGATATGAAGCTTATGCACTGGACCGGCGGCGTTTACGGCACGCTTTATAACGGCGGCACGGATTATATGAGCGATGTTCTTAAGGGCTCTTCTTCACAGATTTCCACAAACATAATAAAGGTAAGCGGCGTGCTTGATAAGTGCATTGCCGAGGCCAATAAGATCATTGACGACGTTATAGCGAAGCAGTAGTAATTACGTTATTACAATTAAAAAATGGGGGTGATGCGGCGCTTTTGGGCGCCGCGTTGCCGCTGTGCAACGGAAAGGAACGGTTTAAAGATGAAAAAAACAGCATCGGGAAGGTTCCCTAAATTACTCAGCATTTTGTGTACGGCTGCCCTGGTGGCAACAAGTATTCCGGCAACTCTCGGTTTTGCGGCAAGCGCCGAGGAAGCACAGACCAAGACATTTGATTTTGAAAACGGCATCTGGACTGCCGAAAACACTTCGGGTTTCCACACAAATCCCGGAGAGTCTTTCACAACCGAAAACGGCACAAAGCTCTATTATCAGGGCAACCCCTATCACGAGGATACACAGATTGCCGATATTGTTTCCGAAACAAATGATGAGGGCGCAAACAAGGTTTTAAAGATTTATAACGCAAACGAGGGCGAATATTTCGGCGCATTCGATTATGCCCTGCTTGCACTGACCGACGACAACGGCTCCTACAAGCTTGAGAACCGCAATTATACCGTTTCGTTAAGGTATAAAACAACGGCGCTCGGCACAAAGCAAAAAGAAAGTTTTTTGCAGTTGGCAAAGGGTGTAAGACCTCACAAAAACAGCAATTTCCGCCTGCAGTCGCTCACCGCGGTAAACCAGACGGTGGATGTTGCCAACCCGACTGATACCAAAAACAGCGGTGAAAAGGTAACCCTTTCTTCGGTTAACGAAGAATGGCAGACCTACGAAACAAGCTTTAGAGGTATTGATGAAACCGCTTTGTATGACGGCACAACGCTTTACCCTTACCTTATGCTTTATTTCCAGCTTGAACCCGGTGCGGAATTATTAATTGACGATATTGTTGTTACCGCACAGCCGTATGAAACGGTATCGGTTACATTAAACGCCGGGGAAGGCACATTTGCCGAGGACGGCAGCGAAAAGGCTGTTGACGCAAAGCCCGGCATGGATATTTCCGAAAAAATTGTTTCCCCCGAGGGCAAGGCGTTTAAGGGTTGGTATGACAATGCCGAGCTTACGGGCGAACCCGTAACCGCTTATCCCGAGCAGAACTGCACGCTTTATGCCGCATTTTCCGGCGCCTCCGCCGATGTTTACGATTTTGAGGGCGACACTGCATTGACCTCAGGCACTATCGGCGGTATGCCGCTTGTAAGTAAAGAAAACGGAGTTGTTTCGGTTGTAAGTGACGGCGACAACAAGGTTCTTTCAATTAAAAAGGCAGTAACAAATTCATGGGAAGTCGGAGTATTCCTGCTTAACAACGGCGGAAGCATAGCGACGCTTGTTCCCGGCGAGGAATACACCGTTTCGTTCAGATATAAAATGGCGGGCATTCCTGCCAGTGCCGCCGGCACAAACGGATGGGTTTATATGACCCAGAGCCCGAGCGTATTAAACAACGACGGCACATGGGGCAATCTTAAATCCGCTTACAATGCCTTCGGCGGTGCGCACGGCAGCGATCAGAGCCGCATATTTAACGGAATCAACAGCACGAACACCGCAACGGTTAAGGATTTAAACGGCAACCTTGTCTGCTCAGGCAAATGGAACACATTTTCATATACATTCACGGCAAAAGCGCAGGGAACAAGCAATTATTTGGGATTTGCGTTCTGCACCGTTACCGGAATGGAAATGTATATTGACGACGTAGTAATTGCAAAGAACTACAAAGTAGTTGAGTTTGATTATAACGACGGCGTAACACACGGCGAGTATGCATACGGCGGCGGAGCGGTTGAACTGCCCGCTTCACCTTCCCGCGCGGGATTCGCTTTCGGCGGCTGGTATCTCGACAAGGGATACAATATATCCGCGGACGGCTTGTATTTCTCACAGCTTGCGGAATATACAAAGGTTTACGCCAAATGGACTGCCGTATCGGTTGAGGGTGTATATAAATTCGATTTTGAAAACGGCAGCACAGTAACCTCAGGCAAAATAGGCAACACACCCGTTTCAAGCTTCAGTGACGGAAGAAATATCTACTCCGTTGTTGACGACAACGGCAACAGCGTGCTCCGCATAGGCGCCTGTGAGAATATGTTTGAAACAAAAGACGGCAAACCGAATTACAGAAACGGCACGCTTATACTAAATAAGGACGGCGCGATACCGCAGCTTGTCGCCGGTAAGCAGTACACCGTTTCGGCACGCGTTAAGATTAAAACTCTTAACACCTCGGCAAAGGCTCGCGTTTCGTTTGTTGAGGACATAATAATAGGCGACACCGGAAACGCAAACGAATTCGGCGAAGTTCTCGGCGACTCCAGCGCGTTTACCGATAAATACACCGCAAAATCACGCAGTGATGTAAATTACGAGCTTATTAAGGATATAAACATCGGCACCGTTCCGGTTAAGGATATTAACGATAACACTGTACCGGTGGGCGAGTGGCACACAATAACCAAAACATTTACGGCATATCCCGAAATGACAAACGGCAACCTTTTTGTTGGCTTTACGTCCTGCGCGGGCGCAAATCAGGAATTTTATGTTGACGATGTTATTATTGCCGATTCTTCGGTATCGATAATTTCCTTTAATTCAAACGGCGGTTCTAAGGCAGAAACCGTATATGCCGAAAACGGCACGACCGTTAACCTCCCGACGCCCGAGCGCGAGGGATATGTATTCGGCGGTTGGTATACAAACGCCGTGTTTACCGAAAAGGCAGCCGA
Organism: uncultured Eubacteriales bacterium; assembly: GCA_934454655.1. Lineage (GTDB taxonomy): Bacteria > Bacillota > Clostridia > Oscillospirales > Acutalibacteraceae > UBA737. The sequence goes on from CAKSFK010000013.1 coordinate 9,863, forward strand.
TCCGTTCGTGGCAAACTGCAGCGTTACACTTTATGCAAGATGGCGCCTGGCAGAAGCCGTAACGGTTGATTTTGAAACCGCGTACGACGGCAAGACCGATGTAAACGGCTTCTCAAACTTCGGCGGCTCGTATGCACTTAACAAAGAGGGCGCCGTAAACCACGGAACAGCAGCCGATTATGACGCAAACGGCGTGAAGAGCGGCAGCGCCTCGCTTATCGCGGCGGCGGGAACCAGCAGTTCAAGCGCACTTCTCCGCAGTGACGGTAAACCGGACGGCATAACCGCCGCTCCCGGCGCCAGATACAAAATAACCGTAAATTACAGGCTTGCGTCCGGCGATGTTACCGGTACGGCACTTTCGGTAGGCACATCCGCGGTGACAAGGGACGGATGGTATAAGGTTGATGATTATGCGGACGGCGGCGTATACCTTACAAATTCTGCCGATTGGACGCAGACAACGCTCTATTACAAAAACACAACAGACACCGAGCAGTACCTGCACCTGCGTATAGACGGAACAAATGCCGCCGACCACGCCGCAAAGGTCTTTATTGACGACATTGTCGCCGAGGAATTGGGTGATGAAACCGTTGTTGTTTCAATGATCGGAAACGGAAATATGTGGCAGAAGCATCTGTTCGGCAAGGAGGGCGAAAGCCTTGCGCTTGAAAGCCCCGTAAGAGCGGGTTGCAGATTCCTGCGCTGGCACAGAGATGTCGGTGTTAAGTATGACAGCGACGTTTTCCCGAGCACAGATACCGTGCTTTACGCAAAGTGGAGCGACAAGGGCGACGTTAACCTTGACGAAAAGGTTGATATAACCGATCTTATACGCCTTAAAAAGTATCTTGCGGACCCGAATACCTACACGGTATCGGCTAACCCGGAAGCGGACGTTACCGCAAACGGCGGAATTAACGCGGATGACCTGGGCGCTCTTCGTAAAATACTTCTCGGCATAAAATAATCTGACAGAATAGGGTTACCGTTAAAGTAAAATAAAAAATGCTTTTTCGGCAACCCTCTTCGAATTAAGCCTTGTTCCTAAGGAAAAACAAAGCGAGGCGGGAAAGGACAGAATATGAGAATAAATGATATAAAGCATTTATCCAAAAAGGCTGTAAGCATAATATGCGCCGCGGTTATTATTGTCGGGTGCATACCGTCGCTCGGCGGCCTTAGTGTTTTCGGCGGTTCTCGAAAGAGCAAAACCGTTAAAAAATACAACGCTCTGGAAGCGGGAGATTTAAAATTCTTTGATTTTGAACCCACTGCGGACGGCACAAACACCCTTACAACGGGTAAGCTTAACGGCACACAGCTTACAAGCTACGATACCGCGCAGACCGGCAACCACAACGTATGGTCTGTTGTTAACGATAACGGCAATCACGTTCTTGCGATTAAAGACCCCGGCAACAATGTTACGGGAACGGCTTACCAGCCGGCGGTGCTTCTGCTTAACGACGGAATGAGCGTCTATTCGCTAAAGCCCGGAACAAAATACACCGTATCGCTGCGTTATAAGCTTGTAAATGTGGGAACGCTCAACAACGCGTGGTTCTATATTTCGCAAAGCCCCACAAAGGGTTCGGGCGTATGGGGCAGCCTGCAGTCGGCTTACAATGCCTTCGGCAGCACACACGCCGCGGCAAAGGACCGCATTTTAGGCAATTTCAACGGCAATTCGGTTTCAAGCGGCAGCGTTAAGGATATTAACGGAAACGTTGTTAAGCTTAACACTTGGAACACCGTTTCCTACACCTTTACGGCACAGGATTACGGCAACGGCAACAACATCGGTATTGCCACCTGCTCTATACCCGGACTTGAGTTGTATATTGACGATATAACATTTTCAAAATCAAACCTTAAGCAAATTGTGTTTGACTCAAACGGCGGCACAGCGGTTAAAATGATTGCCGGCGAGGACGACAATACAATTGTTTTGCCGCCCGACCCCACCAACGGCTCGCTTGAGTTTATGGGTTGGTTTACGGATAAGGAATTAAAAACTCCGTTTACCGCCAAAAAGTTTTCCGAGCTTAAATCGGCTTCCACCACGCTTTACGCAAAGTGGAGAGAGTTTGTTATTACCGACAGCGAGATATTCGATTTTGAGGGAGGAAGTACAATTGCCTCCGGAAAAATAGGCTCAACCGATGTTTCCAGTCACGACGACGCCTCGGGCAAAAACAACTTTGTAATAACAAAGGACAGCGACGGCAACGGAGTGCTTGAAATACGTTATCCTTCGAATGCCGGAGCGCACTACAAAAACGGTTCGTTTATTCTTAATAAGGACGGCAAAATCCCGCAGCTGGTTGAGGGTAAAAAGTACACCGTTTCAATGCGCGTTAAGATAAACACCCTTAACACAGCGGCTAAAGTACGCGTTGTGTTTGTTGAGGATATTATAACAGGGGATACCGGTATGCCGGGCGAGTTCGGCACGGTGCTGGGCGACTCCAGCGCGTTTGCGAACAAGTATATAAAACAGTCGCGCCTTAATACGGACTATATGCTTATTAAGGATATAAACAACGGCGCAACCCCCGTTAAGGACATCAATAACGATACGGTTCCGATAGGTGAATGGCACACAATAACCAAAACATTCACGGCGTATCCCTCAAAAACAAACGGCAATCTTTACATAGGTCTTACCGCCTGCACGGGTACGGGCTTCAGTATGTATGTTGACGATATCCAGATAATCGACGCATCAAAGAAGATAATATCCTTCAATACCGACGGCGGCGGAAATATAAACAATATTATTGCCGATGAGGGCGACAAAATAACCCTCCCCACCGTTATGCGCGACGGATTTGAATTCCTGGGCTGGTATACCGATGCCGCACTGACCAAAAAGGCGTCCGACCCCTTCACCGTAGGCAAGGAAAGCGTAACCCTTTACGCAAAGTGGAAAAACGTACAGGGAATTTTAATAGACTTTGAGGGCGTTTATTCTCAGAATCAGACCAACGTGAGCGGTTGGTCCAGCTTCGGCGGTGCATTTACGCTTAACCGAGAGGGACAAATGAGCCACGGCACGGTTCCGCAGTACTCGGCGGATGGATGCTTCGGCGGAAACAGCTCGCTTATAATCAATTATTCCGGCACAAGCAATTATTCCTCGGCACTCTTAAGGAACAAAATGTTCCCCTCGGGAATATCCGCAAGGGCGGGTGAGAAATACCGCGTAACGCTTAAGTACAAAACTGCAAGCGGCAATATTGCGGGAGCAAAGCTTACAATTGCCGAAGCGGAATCCGCACCGACGGGATGGTACAAGGTTACACGTTATGAAAACGGCGGCGCTTATACCCGCAACTCATCCGAATGGCAGACTGCAACCGTTATTTACAAAAACGAGACCGACGCGACGCAGTTTTTGCATCTTGCAATCGACATAACCGGCGCGGCAGACTCCAAAGCCTCGGTATATGTTGACAACATCAGCCTTAACCTTATTGACGAGGATGTTGTAACGGTTGCGGTTGATAATCAGGACGGCGCCGAAACCGCATTCTATTTCGGCAAACCGGGCGAGGCTATTTCGCTCCCCGCGCCCTCCGTAAGGGATGGTTTCACATTCCTTTACTGGGCAACCGATAAGGACGGTAAAAACAGGTTCACATCATCCGTTTTCCCGGATAAGGATACGAACCTCTACGCCATATGGGATATGGTTTTAATTTCGACAGGCTTTGAAAACTATCCGTCCGCATGGAACTTTAAGGGGACAAAGGAAAACCTTAATCCCAGACTTACAAGGTTCGGCGAAATATCCGAAAATATCGCCCGTACCGGCTCTAGGTCGATGCACATAACTCTTGATGAGGACATAAAGGCGACAGACTACACATATTTTGCACTTGATTATTCATCAAAGAATATGACGCTGCAAAACAACACGCGCTATAAAGTTACGGTTTGGTATAACGCCGAAACTCTGGCGGGGGATCTTAACCTTTATGCCGCAACCTCGGCGAGCTACAGCCTCTGGGGCGGCTTAAAGCAGTACTCCGGCAGCGGCGCCGCGGTTAAGGCTTCGAATGTCGGTAAGGGATGGCAAAAGGCAGAGTTTATATTTAAAACCGACTTTGACAAGGATAACTTAAACTGCCTTTACTTGCTTACAACAGGTTGGAACAACCCCTCGAGCGTTTATTTTGACGATGTATCGGTTGAAAAGATATCGTCCTCGCAGAGCGTTGTAACATTTGTAAGGGGCGACGGCAACTCCGATGAATACTCGGTTAAGAACATCGGCACTGCCATAAGCTTTCCGCAGCTGCCCGACAGAGAGTATTACACCTTTGCTGGCTGGTATACCGACGCCGCGTTTACAAAGAAATTCGGCGGAACCGTGCATGCCGCCGAGGATATGACCCTCTACGCAAAGTGGGATTTCAAGAAGGGGGTTAAAATAAAGGTCGGCTTTGAGGATTATAATTTCGCACTGCCGAAAAACACCAAAATAGTATCAAACGATAAGAGCGAGGGCAGCAAGAGCCTGTATTTCGATTGCGGAAGCACAGGTTCGGTATTCGCGATTCCGCTCAACCTCGGAAAGGAGTATTTAACCGTTGCAAACGGACAGCGCTTTGCGGTTTCGTTTGATTATAAGCTTAACAATGCGCCGGTAGACTCCGCAAAACAGTTGTCGCTGTCCTTCTTCACGGCAAAAACAGGCTTTGGCTCTTCGGTTCAGCAGACGCTCAAGTACAATTACACCGAGGGACAAAAGGGTATGCGCTGGTGGATAAGAACAACCGCAATTACCGGTGAATGGCTGCAATACAGCGATACCGTTACAATTGAAAAGGCAAACAGCGGCAATATTCTTTATTTTGTACTGCATCAGGGCGACAGCGTTTCGGGATATATCGATAACATCACCCTGACGCCCGTTAACGACGGCGAGGTTGTTGTTACAACAGATAAGGTAACGGCAAGCGGCAGACCTTATTACATAGGCAAAAAGGGTCAGACCGTAAAGCTTGACCAAAACCTTACCCGTCCCGGAAACTTCAAGTTTATAGGCTGGTTCATTGATAAGGATTATCAGAACGAAACAACCGAGGTTAAGCTCAATAACGACACGAGAGTGTTTGCCTCCTGGGCAAGAGATTTTGTGGATCAGGGCTTTGAGGACTTCGAGGGCATACCCGGCATTTCAATGATGGGCAGCGACTATGAGGTTTACGGACCTTCTACCGCGGGGTATGACAAATCAAACGTCCACGGCGGTAAATATTCACTGCACAGAAAGGGCGATTCGCGCCTGTGGCAGAATGTACAGCTGCTTAATACCAAAACCGTGATCGGCGCGGGAACAAAATACACTATGTCATTCTGGATTAAAATGGATAAGGGACTCCACACCGACGGAGCTGTGAGAATTACAAGCTGTAAATCTATTTACTACCCGTACGACGCGGAAGGCGACTACTTTGACGTTATTGCCATTGAGGACCTTGCGGATAACCGGTGGCATAAGGTTGAATACACATTTGACAGCTTTACCGGTTATGTTTCAATTCAGACCCCGGGTTACTTAAGCCTTTACATTGATGATGTTCACTTTAAGTATGCCGGTAAGGACGCGACGGTTTCAACACCCGTTAAGGTTAAGAACGAGTACAAACCGCTGCTTAGAAATCCGGACGGAAGCCTTGTAAACGCGCCTTTGGAAATTAAAGATACAACACTTGTTTCGCACAAGCCTAAGGCTGCCGCCGCAGAGGAAAAGGAAACCGGCAACGGCGTGCTTATAACGGTACTTATATGCGTCGGTGCGGTAATTGTTGCCGCGGGCGGCGCCGTTACCGTGATCGTTCTTAAACGCAAGGGCAAACCGGGCCGAAAAAGCACGCTAAAGAAATGAAGGGATTAATGATATGAAACAAAAAGCATTATCTTTTGTGTCCTTTGTGCTTTCCGTTATATTGGTGCTTTCGCTTTCGTCGTGTAAAAACGGCGGAAGCAAAGCCGCGGTTACAACGGACGTATCACTGGGCAAACCGGTTGAGGACGGCGCGTTCGGCTGGTCGGTCTTAAGAAGTAAGGAAGCCGACAGCGTGACCGAAGGACTTGCAAAGGACCTGCGAAATACCATAAGGCTCAACTTTAAATGCACAGCAAGGTTTTCAAAGGATACCTCCGAGTATGACAAAAACGCAAAGGAAATTATAGTCGGCGATACAGCAAGACCCGAATCCGCTGCCGCGCTTAAAATAATTGAGAACAACCGCAAAAACAATTCAAAGGATTTTATTGTTAAGGTTGACGGCAACAAGATTGTTATAAACGCGTTTAATACCGACGCTCTTACAAACGCGGTCAATTTCTTCAGCGATACATTCTGCAAAAACGAGGACACCTGGTATTACCTCTCAAAGGATTATCAGTTCCTCTATGCCCCGACCCTTGACAGCGCAAACCATACAATAGCGGGCGAAGCGCTTTCGAGCTATAAGATAGTAACGGCGGCGCAGAATTCAAGAATTATAATGGGTGAAATAGACGCGTTTACGGACAGTCTGTTTGATAACGCGGGACTCGAAATGACCGTGGCGGACGACAGCGCGGAGCCTGCAGATCACGAAATTATAATAGGCGATACCAACCGCACCGAAAAGGTACAGAAGCCCAAAAGCGGTAATTATACAATTTCTGTTGTGGGCAAAAAGCTTGTTATAAACGCGGGTGACGACGCGTCCCTTGCGGGGGCGGTTAAAAAGCTCGGCACTATGTACAGCGAAGCGCTGGCAAACAATACCGCAATGGTATTTGCCGACGGCTATTCGGTTACCGAAAAGTACGACCCCGGAAAAGACGGCTACAAATACGTTTGGGGCGACGAATTTAACGGCAAAGAGCTTAACCGCAAGCTTTGGGTAAATTCGGGCTCAACCTACGAAACGGTTTCCTGCCTCGGCTCTAAGTGTATGGCAAGAAAAAGCGAGGACTGCTATGTAAAGAACGGCAACGCCGTTATATTTGCAACGCACGACCCGAAAACGGATAATTTTACCCACCGCCAGATTTCAACCGACGGCACGCATAAGTTCCTGTACGGCGTAATGGAGTTCCGCGCAAAGCTGGCTCCCGCGCCCGCGGCAAACGCGCTGTGGTTCCACGTTATACCCTTAAACGGCGAAACAATTTCGTACAAAGGCACGGGACAGGAAATAGACCTTCTGGAGGATTTCGGAAACGCCAAAAAATTTGCGGCGAACGTTCACCGCTGGTGGGATGCCCAGATAGGCAGCGGACACACCTCTCTTGACGGCGGCGTGTATGCAGGTCCGAAGCAGTATAAGATTGCCGAGGGTCAGCCGCCGCTTAGCGACGATTTCCACATTTTCTCGTATCAGTGGACGCCCGACGTTATGAACTTCTGTGTTGACGGCAAGGTGTTCTTCTCTTACGACATAGGGGACGATGTTGACGGCAAGGGAACAGACATATTCAATTTGCCTATGTCCACGCTTATGTCAACTACCTTGGGCGCTTCAACCTACGGTGCAAAATGGACTCGTGAGGACAAGGACTATTACGAAATTCTGATTGACTATGTAAGACTGTACCAGCGCGACAGCGACAACGGTTACAGTATGGAAAAACAGTTAAGCTGAGAATTAAAACGGCGTCCGCCGCTGACAGGCGGCGGGCGCGCTTGTAATATAATACATACGGTAGACAGTATAATCGGATAAATTTTCCGCTATGGGAAGCATTATACCACCCGATTGTATCGTCAGGAAGAAAGGGAAAATTATGACACACTCTACAGTAAAAAGATTGTTTAAAAAATCGTTAAGTATGCTCTGCGCCGTTACCCTTGCTGCCGCATGCTTACCTAACTTTTTAAGCAGAGCTGAAAATATTGACAACGGAACTACCGTTTACGATTTTGAAAACGGCACCTGGTCGCAGGAAAACAGAAACGGATTTCACACCGGTAAGGATGAAAATGTCACGGTTGACGGCGATAAGCTTTATTTTTTAACCAACTCCTGGGCCAAAGATAAAAATATGTGTGAAATAGCGAAGGATGGGAATAACAACGTCCTTAAGGTCTATAACAGCAGCGGCGACACATACTGGCCGCTTATAATGCTGAACGGCGGCGACAGCTTTTATGAGCTTGAGGCGGGCAGAAAATACGCGATAAGCTTTAGGTACAAGGTTGTGTCGTCGGGCGCGACAAACAGCTTTATGACCCTGTGTAAGGGCGTTAAAAGCTCGGCACAGTTTAACATTCAGTCGCTTACAAATCTTTTTGAGGAAAACGTCACCTCCGCAAACACAAAGGATAACTACAAGATAATAGAAAATTTCTCGGGTACAAACCCCACGATAACCCAGTGGGACGGCGTAACCTTAAATAGAAACACAAACACCGGCACAAACCCGACGGCGCTCGGCAGCTGGCAGACATTTTCGGGCAGCTTTACAGGTATGGATAAAACGGTACTGAGCGACGGAAGCGTTATGCACCCGTACCTAGGTATATATCTTACTTTGTCATCGGGAACGGAAATTCTCTTTGACGATTTTGAGATAAGGACAAGGTCGCAGGTTACGCTTAACGCAAACGGCGGAACATTCGGCGGTGAGGAAAATTTAAGCGTCAGCGGTGAGATAGGGTCGCCGATAAACGAAACACCCTTCCGCAGCGGCTGGGCGCTTACAGGCTGGTACAAGGACCCCGAATGCACAAAGGAAACAGACGGAACGATTCCGTCGGCTGCGGGTACGGTTTTGTATGCCGGCTGGGAACAAATTGAAAAACAGACATTTGATTTTGAAAACAACATTGCGGTTTCGGGCAAGGTAGGTAATATCAGGGTATCAAGCTATGATACAATCGAAAATAACAACCACAACGTGTGGTCCGTAAAAGAGGAAAACGGAAACCGCGTGCTTAATATATCATATCCCGGGGTCAACCCGATAAATGAAAACGCGTACCAGCCCGGCGCGCTCTTGCTTAACAACGGCGAAAAGGTTGCAAGCCTTGAGCCGGGGGCTGTGTATACCGTTTCAATGAGGTATAAAATAAATGCCGTGGGCGACACCAATAAAGCGTGGCTTTACCTTATGCAGAGCCCCTTGGCGGACGACGGTGTAACAAACAATCTGTGGGGGAACCTGCAAACCGTGAACAACGCGTTCGGCACGTCACACGGCGCAGAGAGCCGACGCATAATATCCTCGTTCAACAATTCTTCGCTGGCAGGTATCAGCGACCTTAACGGAACTCCGCTGCGGCTTGGGAAATGGACAACATTTTCATACAGTTTTACGGCGGAAGATTACGGAAACGGCAATTATGTCGGACTTGCAACCTGTGCTGTGCCGGGACTTGACATTTATATTGACGATATAACGTTTGTAAAAAAATACAAAACAATCACGTTTGATACGGGTTTTGCCGATGTTAAAATATCGCCGATATCAGGAACGGGCAAAATTTATTTACCGCAGAATCCCGAATATGAGGAGCACAGATTTATCGGCTGGTTCACCGACAGCGCCTGCACCGTGCCCTTTACGGCAACCGATTATTCCGAACTTGGCAATGCCACAAAGCTTTATGCCGGCTGGCGGTTTATTGGTTTCTCGGACAACGAACTGTTTGACTTTGAAGAGGAAAGCGGAACGGTGACTTCGGGCGAAACAGACGGTATTCCGGTATCAAGCCATACCGAGGCGGATAAAAACAATTTCACTGTCATAACCGAGCCTGACGGCAACCGCGTACTTAAAATAGGCTATAACGGCAGTGACGCGAACGGATATAAAAACGGCACGTTTATTCTTAATAAAAACGGAATAGTGCCGGAGCTTTATCCCGGTCGCGAATACACCGTTACAATGAGGGTCAAGTATGTATCGCAGATCAATTCCGATAACAACAAGACCGCAAGAGTAGCCCTTACCGAGGACATTATAACGGGCGATACCGGAATGGCAAGCGAGTTCGGCACGGTGCTGGGCGACTCAAGCATATTCTGCACCGATTACACACCCGGCTCAAGACGTGACAAATCATACCTGCTTTTAAAGGACTTTACCGGCAGCTATTCTTCACTGACCGATATAAACGGGGACTCCGTTCCCTTAGGCGAATGGCACACGGTAACCAAAACCTTTACCTCATACCCGCAAAAGACAAACGGCAACCTGTATGTGGGAATTACCGCCTGCACAGCCACGGGACTGAGCATTTATATTGACGATATAAGGTTTGTAAGCGGCGACAGCGGAATAATTGATTTTAAACCGAACGGGGGAAGCACGGTTCAGCCTGTTGCCGCGAAAAACGGCGAAACTGTAACTCTGCCGAGACCCCAAAAGGCGGGATATGTGTTTACCGGCTGGCATCTTGACGAAAATTTGACCGAAAGAGCGGACGCCGAATTTACCGTGAGTGGCTATACAAAGCTTTACGCCGGCTGGGCATACGGCACCGTCGTAACATTTGAGGATTATCCCGAAGGCTGGACGGAGCGTGTGCAGCTGCCGGGTTACAATGCCAGATTTTCACGCCTTGCGGCTCTTAATGCAACTTTGAAACAGGGGGATACTGTTTTGGAAATCAATGTTCAAGAAAATCTTAAAACAAACGACTACACATACTTTGCGCTTAACAGCGGAAACGGCAACTACACGGTAGAGCGGAATGTTAAATATCTGGTAACGTTTGATTATCTGGCTGAAAACGTCAGCACCGTGCTTTCCGTAAGGGCGTCAACGGGTGCCGGCGACAGCGTCTGGGCGGGACGTAACGATTACAGTCGAAACGCTTTCAGAATATTCCCGTCCGACAGCGGCTCGGGTTGGCACAGCGGCTCGTTTGTGTTCACGGCAGAGCCTAACGAGAGCGGAAACACGCTTTACAATTCGCTTTATATTCTTACATCCAATTACGCAAACCCGACAAAGCTTTACCTTGATAACATAACCGTAACCCCCGTAACCGACGATACCTGCCTTGCGGCGGTAGACCCGAATAACGGAAGGGATATTATCTATTCCGTCGGCACGGCGGGCGCGGCGGTACAGCTTCCCGCGGTCAGCCTTAACGGTCACACGTTTGAGGGCTGGTCGGATAACTCTTACGAGGTAAATAACGCGGCTGAGGTTGTTTATAAAAAAGGCACGGCAACCGTCTGCGCGATATGGACTCCGAACGGACCTGTCGCTGATGTAAACCGTGATTCGGCGCTTGACGTTCGCGATATGGTTGAGCTTAAGAAAATTCTGGCAGGCAACAAAAACGCTTCAGACGCTCCGTCTGCCGATGTTGACGGGGACGGAACGGTTGCAAGCAGCGACCTTTCGGAATTAAAGCAGATGTTGCTCGGAGCCGACAGAGGAAACATCGGCGGCAAAGTACTTATAGGCGGAGTTGACATTTCGCGGTATAAAATAGTTCTGCCGAGCAAGGTTACAAGAATTGCCGCTTCCGAGGCGGAAGAGCTTGTTAAACAGCTTAACTCAAACGGCGGATATAACATTGAAATAACCGACAGCAGCACTGCCGAAACGGAATATGAAATATTAATAGGAAATGTCGGCAGAACCACGGATACCTCGGTTTCGGAAAGCGAAAGATATTCGATTGCGGTCATAGGCAAAAAGCTTGTTATAAGCGCAGGCAGCGATGAGGCGCTTGCAGGGGCGATCATGTGCATAAAGGGCTTTTACAGCCGCACCTGCAATAAGGGAACAACCTTAAGCCTTAACGCGAATTATTCATTCACGGGCAACTATTACGCGGGCGAAAACGGATACAAATATGTTTGGGGCGACGAATTCAACGGTACCGAGCTTAACCGCAGTCTGTGGGTGGACAGCGGCGACACATACGAAACGGTGTCCTGCATCGGTACAAAGTGCAAGGCGCGCAAGAGTGAGGGCTGCTATGTTGAAAACGGCAATGCGATAATTTACGCCGACCATGACCCCGAAACGGGCGATTTCACCCACCGTCAGATATCCACCGACGGCACGCATGAATTTCTTTACGGCTGTATGGAGGTTCGCGCAAAGCTGTCGGCTTACCCGGGTGCTGATGCTATATGGTTCAGTTCCCGCCGTGGGGAGAGCGGTTACAGCCAAGAAATAGACCTTCTTGAGGACTTAAGCTATCCCGTGAATCAGTTTGCGTCAAATCTGCATTATTGGGGTGAATCGCATTATTCGCTTGACAGCATCTGCCCTAAGGATAAGGTGTTCAAGCTTGCAAACGGGGCTTTGAGCGACGAGTACCACATCTACACCCTGCAGTGGGATAAGGATGAGATAAAGTATTGCGTTGACGGTAAGGTGTTCTTCTCTTACGTGATAAAGAACGGTATGAAGGATGTCGGAGCGGAGGTGTTCCGTCAGGCGTGCCAAACGCTTTTATCCACAACAATGGGCGCTTCCAACTACGGCCCCGTATGGAAGGCGGGCGACCCTGACAGAGTGGAGCTTTTGGTCGACTATATAAGACTGTATCAGCGCGGCAGCGATAACGGATACAGCCGTGAAACACTTAAAAAGTAATTATATTTGAGGTTTAAAAATGCGTGCAGAAATTTACAGAACGTGCGAATCGACCGGTGACAGGTTGAAGCATACAGAAACGGCGGAATTTAAGGAAGAACCGTTTTCGCTTGACACACTGAAACAAAAAAACAACGATACCGAGCAGGCTCTTATCAACATTCATCCCGAGGCGACGTTCGAAAAGTTCGGGGGCTTCGGAGCGGCTGTGACGGAGTCATCGGCAACGGCATGGATGAAGATGAGCGAGGATAAAAGGGATGAGCTTGCAAAGGCTTACTTTTCCGAAAAGGACGGTATAGGTTATACCGTCAGCAGGGTTTCGGTTCACAGCTGTGACTTTTCGCTCGACGCTTATTCGTATATTAAGGATGGGGATATGTCCCTTGAAAGCTTTGATATTTCAAGGGAGGAAAAAGCGGTAATACCGTTCCTTAAGACGGCGCAGAAATATGCCGAAGGCTTTAAAATACTGGCAAGCCCGTGGAGTCCGCCGCCATTTATGAAGGACAACGGCGACTGGCACGGCGGCTACCTAAAGCCGGAGTGCTACGGCGCGTGGGCAAAATATATACGCCGCTATGCCGAAGAAATGAAAAAACGCGGCGTCGGCATTTGGGGTGTTACCGTTCAAAACGAAACCAGACACCACCAGATGTGGGAGTCCTGCGTTTACACGCCCGAGCAGGAGGCGGAGTACGTTAAAAACAACTTAGGCCCGGCTCTTGAGGGAACGGGAATTAAAATTTTTGTTTACGACCACTGTAAAGAGCGCATTTTTGAACGCTGCCTTAAATACTACAAAGACCCGGTGCTTAAAAATTATATATCCGGAATAGCCTGCCACTGGTATTCGGGCGACCATTTCGGGGAAATAGAGCTGTGCAAGAGAACATTTCCCGATAAATCGGTAATTATGTCCGAAGGGTGCACGTATTCGGGCGAAAAGGGTATGCACAAATCCAACGAGTGGGAGCAGTCGAGAAAGTACGCACACGATATTATGGGCGACCTTAATTCGGGTCTTGATATGTTTATCGACTGGAACATAACCCTTAACGAGGAAAACGGTCCCTGCCATTGGAGAGAGGGGCGCGCCTACTGCGAGGCGGGAATTTACTGCGATACCGTAAATAACGAGCTGGTATACAGCCCAAATTACTATGTTATAGGTCAATTCAGCAAATTTATAAGACCGGGCGCCGAAAGACTGGGCATAAGCAGCTTTTCAGCACAGCTTGAGTCAACCGCCTTTAAAAATAAGGACGGCAGTATAGCGGTTGTTGTTTATAATAACGGAAATTCGGAAGTCTGCTACACACTCAGAATTCACGGCAAGCTTCTTGAAAGAAGAGCGCTTCCGAAATCCGTTGAAACAATATGCTTTTCAGAATAGGCAGTGCCGGAGGAGAAAAAATGCGAAAACAAATATCACTTAACAAGGGCTGGCTTTTCCACAAGGGGGATATAAACGTCCGCCGTCCCACAGATAAAGGACCGGTATACAACGGCAGTAAAACCGAACGTAAAATAATAGGTCCCGCGGCTTATCATTATCACGATAAGCCCGATTCGTACGAAACGGATAAGCAAATTAACAGCGAGGGCTGGAAATACGTTAACGTTCCGCACGATTATATAATCGACCAGGATATGAGCGAGAACGAAAACAACGCGAACGGCTATGTAAAATACGATAACGCATGGTACCGTAAGCATATTACAATCGGCGAAGAGGCGCGCGGTAAAAGAATATTGCTTTTGTTCGGGGGAGTAACGGGCAAATCGACAATTTACTTCAACGGCTGCCTTATGAAACACAATTTTTCAAGCTATAACAGCTTTGTTGTGGACGTAAGCGCCAACGCGTATATCGGTAGGGACAATGTTCTGGCGGTATACGTAAACACCGAGGAGTTTGAGGGCTGGTGGTATCAGGGCGGAGGAATATACCGCAACGTTTCAATGCTTATAACCGACCCCGTCGCGATTGACCTGTACGGAGTTTACGCTCCGACAAAAAAATGCGAGGATAACAGGTGGCGGATAGATTTTGAAACAACCGTTGTAAACGATTCCTACAGCGACTGCACCGTGGACGTTAAAACCACCGTAACGGGAGCGGACGGCAGGGAGATAGCCGCCGTCACGGCAAAGGGTGAAGTGCCGCTGCGCGACAAAAACTGCATTAAATATTCCGCCGACGTGTTCTCGCCCCTTTTGTGGGATACCGAAAACCCCAATTTGTACACCGTTAAGACCGAAATTACCGCGTCGGATGGAAGTCTGGATGAAAGCGTGACGCGCATAGGCTTCCGCACGGTTGAGATAAGCCCCGAAAAGGGACTGCTTTTAAACGGCAAAAAGACGTACATCAAGGGCGTTTGCTCACATCAGGACTACGGCCTTACGGGGCTTGCCGTTCCCGATAACGTCGCCAGATACAAAATTGAGCTTATGAAGGAAATGGGAGCAAACGGTTTCAGAACCACGCATTACCAGAATTCGGACGCCAATATGGACGCGTTTGACGAACTCGGTTTCCTTGTAATGGACGAATCGCGTTGGTTTGAGGCTACGGACGAGGCAATAGAACAGCTTGAAACGCTTGTTAAGCGCGACCGCAACAGACCGTCTGTTATATTCTGGTCAACAAGCAACGAAGAGCCGCTTCATATGCAGGAAAACGGCAGACTTATACATATGGCGCTTGCGGCAAGAATACGAAAGCTTGATAACACAAGGTTTATTACCGCCGCGGAGTGCCATTCACCCGAAAAGTCCACAATATACGACTGCTGTGACGTTATAGGCATAAACTACAACCTTGAGGTATACGACACCGTGCACTCAAAATATCCCGAAAAGGCGATATTCTCGTCCGAGTGCTGCGCCACGGGAACTATAAGGGACTGGAATTTGCCCGGCAACTTAAACGGCAAGATTATAAGCAAGGACCATATGACCAACAACTGGTTCAGAGGCCGCGAGGAAACATGGAAATATCTTAACAGCAAGCCCTATGTTATAGGCGGATACCAGTGGGCGGCGGTTGAACACCGCGGAGAGGCGGAATGGCCGGTCGTCTGCTCAAAATCGGGTGCGATGGACCTGTTCTTGCAGAAAAAGGGAGCGTTTTACCAAAACCGGTCGCACTGGACCGAAAAACCGATGGTTCACATAGTTCCGCACTGGAATTATAAAGGTCTTGAGGGCAGACCGATAACGGTTGCGGTTTACACAAACTGTGAAGAGCTTGAACTTTTCCTTAACGGAAAAAGCCTCGGTAAAAAAACGATTGAAAAATTCGGGCACGGCGAATGGGAGGTAGATTACGAGCCCGGCGAGCTTAAGGCGGTCGGGTATTGCGGCGGAGAAACTGCCGCGCAGGATGTAAGAAAAACCTCTAAAAGGGCGTGCAGGCTGGTTCTTAAGGCTGATAACAAATTCAGGGCAAACGGCGAGGATCTTGCGCTGTTTACCTGCGAATGTGTGGACGAGGACGGCTTGCCGGTTCCCGATGCAGATGAATTTGTGCGTTTTTCGGCAACGGCGCCCGCAAAAATTGTCGGAACGGGCTCCGCAAACGACGACCACATAAGGGTAACCTTAGCCGAGCGGAGAATGTATGCGGGGAAAATATCGGTTGCGGTAAGACCCGCCGAGGGACAGCAGACCGTTGAGCTTTTTGCACAAAGCTCAAACTGCGGCACGGCTGTTATAAGCGAAAAAGCCAATTTAGATTAAAAAATACATAAATTAATCAAATTATTTATTTTAGTATTGGTGAAATTATGCTATAATCAATAAAAAATAAAGATTTGTATAACATTTGACAGGGGCAAAACAACTAAAAACCTGTTTTTAGGTTAGAAACGGTCTAGTCCCTGTCGAAGGTCTGAAGAGGAATGAAATATGACTAAAATTAAGGCACGTATTACAGCCGTATGCCTTTCTGCGGCAATAGCCGCGTTTCTTGCCGCCCCGGTTACCGGGGCGGCTGAAAGCGTTTTGACGAAATATTCGGATTACGTAAGCAGTTCCGAATACGGCGACGCGAAAACCGATATAAGACTGAACGGAGCGGATTTTGACCCTTCGCAAAGTTCCGCGGCATTGGAGCGCGGGGAGTTCGGTTCGGCAGCGAACTGTGTGCTTTGGAAATCGCAGGACGATGAGGTGTCCTACAAATTCAATGTGCCGGAAAACGGGCTTTACAATATTACGGTTACATATCAGTCGGTTTCGAAAAACGGACTGGATTTTGAATTTTCACTTATGATAGACGGCAAAGTTCCGTTTGAAGCCGCCGAAACGCTCTTGCTGCCGCAGATGTGGAAAAACAGCGGCGTCGGGAAAAAGGATTCCGCGGGCAACGAATATGCCCCCGAACAGGTAAGCAGCGGCGAATTTACAGAAAAAAAGCTTTATGATCGCTCAGGTTCCGTGCCGTACGAGCTTTTGTTTGCTTTCGGCAGCGGCAGTCATACCGTGACGTTTAAAAAACAGTCCGGCGAGGTCGTAATTTCATCCGTTGCCCTCACGGCGCCCGCGAACACGGAAAAGTACGAGGATGTTAAAAAGCAGTATTCCGCAAACGGATATAAAGAATATTCGGGAACTCCCGTTGTTATAGAGGGAGAGGCGGCGGACCTTAAAAGCACGCGCTCGCTTGTGCCGAAATCGGACAATTCCTCTGCCGATGTAAATCCCCACAACGCGGTAACAACGGTTATGAACTATATCGGCGACTCAAACTGGGCAAGCCCCGGTGATGAGCTTATCTGGAAGATAGATGTTCCCGAGGACGGACTTTACAAAATAGGCTTTAATTACAAGCAGGATAAGGTTATCAACGGCATTTCGTACAGAAGCCTTAAAATTGACGGCGAGTACCCGTTTGATGAGGCAAGATATCTTAAATTCAATTACGGCACCGCATGGCAGTTTATGACGGCGGGCAACGGCAGCGAGGATTACCTGTTCTATTTAACAAAGGGCGGTCACACCCTCTCAATGTGCGTTACTATGGGTGAAACCGCCGTATATTATACGGTTATGGAGGATATGGTTGAGAAGATAGGCGACCTTTACCTTGAAATTGTAACAATAACGGGAACATCACCCGACGCAAACCGCGACTACGACCTTTTTAGGCAGATACCCGAATTCAACAACCGCCTTACCGAGTACAGCAACACGTTAAAACAGCTGGCGAACGATATGAAATCCCTTTCGGGCAGGCGCGGAAGCCAGTACATAGCCGCCGTAAACAATATGGCGCGTGTTATAAACTCAATAATAGAAAACCCGTACACGGCGCAGAACTATGTCGCCGATTACTATTCGAATTATACAACCCTGGGTTCGTGGCTTTCGGAAATGAAGTCGATGCCGCTTTCGCTTGACAGTATTCAGCTGGCGTCGCCCTCGGGCGAGTTCAACAACACGCGCGCGGGATTCTTAAAGGGACTTATGTTCGGCATAAGGCGGTTTGCGGTTTCCTTCAGCAGTGATTACAACCGCGTGTCCGATGACGAGAAGGGCGGCGAAACGCTTAAAATATGGGTCAACTGGGGAAGAGATCAGGCAATGGTCTTAAATTCCCTTATACGTGAATCATTTACACCCGAAACAGGCATAAACATTAATCTGGAACTTACAAACGCCAGTCTTATAAAGGGTATTCTTTCGGGAATACAGCCCGACCTTACGCTGCATCTCTCCCGAACAGAGCCTGTAAACCTGGCAATGCGCGGCGCGCTTTACGACCTTAACAACTTTGATGATTATGAGGAGGTTATGAGGCGCTTCGGCGACTCCGCGGGAGAGCCTTACCGCTATAACGGCGGCAATTACGCCCTGCCGGATACCCAGTCGTTCTATATGATGTTCTACCGAACGGACGTTTTTGAAAAATTCGGACTTACAGTACCCGAAACGTGGGAAGATTTTATTGATACCACCGTTGCCATTCAGCGCAACAATTTGCAGGTCTACCTGCCGTATGTTCAAATAACCGAGGCAACAACCGTAAACACGGGACTCGGCGGACTTAACCTCTTCCCGTCAATACTTATGCAGCGCGGCAAGAGTGTGTATAACGACGACTTCACCGGTGCCGACCTTAACAATGCGGTTTCGTTTTCGGCGTTCACATTCTGGACAAATCTTTACACCAAATACAGAATACCCACGGTTTCAAGCTTTTATAACCGTTTCCGTGTGGGAACTTCGCCCCTCGGTATAGAAAGCTATACCTTCTATACAACGCTTTCTGAGGCGGCGCCCGAAATTGACGGCAAGTGGGCAATTGCGCTTGTTCCCGGCACAAAAAAGGACGACGGAACGGTTGATCACACCGTTTCGGGTTCGGGTTCGGGGTGCGCCATACTCCAAAAATCAAAAAGCAAAAAGGCGGCGTGGGAGTTCCTGAAATGGTGGACCTCAGCCGATGTTCAGCTTAAATACAACAATGATGTTGAATCTATTTTGGGTGCGGTTTCGAGAACCACCACCGCAACGGTTGACGCGTTCGCGGGTATGTCCTGGAACAGAAACGATTTACAGCTTTTGCTTAAACAGCGTGAATACATAAAAGAAATACCGGAGGTTCCGGGAAGCTATTATCTTTCAAGAGCGGTCGATCAAGCGTTCTGGGAGGTCTACAATAATGACGGCAATCCAAAGGATACGCTTATAAAGTGGAACGATGTTGCCAACGGCGAGATTGAGCGCAAAATAAAAGAGTACAGTAAATGATACGGGGGAAAAGGTGCTTATGAAAAGAATAAAAAGGAAAAACTCCGGCGAAAGCGAATCGTTGCTGTATTACAGTATGCTGCTGCCGTTCTCACTGCTGTTTTTTCTTTTCACGGTGCTGCCTGTTGCTTCGTCAATAGTTTTAAGCTTTACCGATTTTGATATGGTTTCCGTTCCTAAATTTAACGGAGTTGCAAACTATGCAAGAATGCTTTTAAACGATCGGATATTTCCCATAACCGTTAAAAACACACTGTTTTTCGCTGTTGTTACGGGACCTCTCGGGTTTCTGCTTTCGTTTGTGCTTGCGTGGTTTATAAACGAATTCAAGCCCATAGTACGCACGGTGCTTTCGTTTTTGTTTTACGCGCCGGCTCTTGTGGGAAATGCATATTTTGTGTGGCAGATCGCTTTTTCAAGCGACAGCTACGGCTACATAAACAGCATATTGTTGTCCTCGGGACTTATAACCGAGCCGATAACGTGGCTTAAATCCGAAGCATACGTTATGCCGATAATTATAATCGTGCAGCTGTGGCAGAGTATGGGCGTTTCGTTCCTTGCTAATATTTCGGGTCTTCAGAACGTTAACAACGAAATGTATGAGGCGGGCGCAATCGACGGAATACGCAACCGCTGGCAGGAGCTGTGGTACATAACGCTCCCCGCAATGCAGCACATATTGCTTTTCAGCGCGGTTATGCAAATAGCGAGCAGTTTTTCTATAAGCGCAATTGCAATACAGCTTGCGGGTTACCCGAGCGTCGGCTACGCGGTGGATACGATTGTTTCCTACCTTACGGACGTGGGAACGGTTAAATACGAAATGGGCTATGCCGCCGCCCTCTCGGTTGTGCTGTTTTTAATGATGGCGGCAACGCGCTGGGTCATAGGCAAAATTATTTCGTCGATCGGGAGGTGACGGCAGATGAGTGTTTCCGAGAATGTTAAAACACCCCGTTTAAAGGTATCTAAAGAAAAGCAGTATAAACGGTATACCAGAAGCAAGGCGGGAAATTTCTTCTACGTGCTTTTTCTGGTTGCGTTCGGAGCATTTTCCGTTCTTCCGCTTATATACTGCGTGGTCACATCATTTAAGCCGCTCGACGAGCTTCTTGTATTCCCGCCGAGGTTCTTTGTGTTAAGACCCACCGTAAGCAATTATCTTGCCTTGCCGGGACTTCTTTCAAACCTGCGGGTACCGCTGTCGCGTTACATATTCAACAGCCTTTTTGTATCGGTTGTATCAACATTTTTGTATGTTGTGGTGGCAACGCTGGCGGCGTTTGCGCTTTGCAAATCCAAAATAAAGGGAAGAAAAGTATTTTTTATAGTAATTCAGTTTGCACTTCTCTTTAACACATACACGCTTTCGATACCGCAGTATCTTATATTTTCATGGCTTAAAATGGTTGATACCTACTGGGTAATGATTCTGCCGTATATAGCCTCAACAATGGGCGTATTCCTTATGAAACAGTATATGGAAGGTGCTATACCCGACGCACTGCTTGAAGCGGCAAGGGTTGACGGAGCGGGTCCGTACCGCATATTTTTTCAGATTGCGCTCCCTATTGTAAAGCCGTGCTGGCTCACGCTTACGCTGTTCGGTTTCCGCGATATTTGGGCAGCCGTTCCTAACGGCACGGTGTTTAACGAAACGCTTAAAACCTTGCCTACGATAATGTCGCAGATAACCGCGGGCGGAATAGCGCGTTCGGGCAGTGCGATGGCTGTAACCGTAATTATGATGATACCGCCTATTGCGGTTTATATGATCTCTCAGAGCAATGTTATCGAATCGATGAGCAGTGCCGGAATAAAGGAATAAGCAGAAAGGAAGAACGTTAATTGAAAAGAAAGACATTAAAACGGTTTTCCGTGCTTTTTGCGGCAATACTTGCGGTAATAATGCAGTCGGCAGCTGTCAGTGCGGCATCTGTCGACGATCAGGTGCCGTACCGCAGTTACAGCTACTGGCAGGACGGCTATGAAAATACCGTTGTTCTGAACAAGGCGATGTATAAGGTCAAGGACGTTATTTCGTCGGAAAGCCTCAATACATCGGCGTTCACTCAGCTTTCGGATATGTGCGTCGGTCCTGACGGCAGTATATATTTAATTGATTCCGATGCGGGCGAGCTTACGGTCATAAGTGCCGAACACAAGGTATTAAGCCGCGTAAGTACATTTAAGTACGGCGGCAAGGATATGACTCTTACAAAACCCAGAGGAGTTTTCGTTTCGGAAAAGAATGAGGTATACGTCTGCGATACCGAGGCGGAAAGAATACTTGTGGGCGATATTTACGGGAACGTGAACAGAATACTTACGGTTCCCGATTCGACGCTTTTGCCCGAGGGCTTTATGTACCGACCGCTTAAAATCGCGGTGGACGGCAAGGGATACACATATGTTTTAAGCGACGGCTCTTACTACGGCGCGCTGTTCTACAATCCGTCGGGCGAATTTGTCGGATTTTACGGCGCAAACTCCGTTGAAAACAGCATTGCCACGGTGCTTAAAAACTTGTGGAACAAGCTTACAATGACAAACGAAAAGCGTTCGGGTCAGGTTAAAAGCCTTCCGTACCAGTTTACGGACCTTTACATAGATTCGGGCGGCTTTGTATACACCGCCACAGGCGTTGTAAATTCAGGCTCCAAAACAGGCACTATCCGCAGGCTGAGTCCCGGCGGAACGAACATACTTAACTCAAACGACGTAAAGTTCGGGGAAAGCGACGAGGCGCGCAAAAGTTCCGGCGAGGTTATAACGCAGGATATTTCGGGTCTTTGTGTTGATGAAAACGATTTTATATACGCTTTCGACAGGGGACTCGGCAACATATATATGTACGACACCGGCTGTAACTTTATAACGGCATTCGGCGGCGGCGTTAAAGCCGGCACGCAGGACGGCGTTTTCCAGCTGCCCTGTGCAATAGATACCTATAACGGCGATATTTACGTGTGCGACGCCAATAACCTAACGGTTACGGTTTTTGAGCCCACGGAATACGGCAAGCTTGTAAAGCAGGCGCAAAAGTACACCATTGACGGCGATTACGACAGTGCAAAGCCGTTGTGGAGGGAAATACTTAAGCTTGACAAAAACTGCAGATACGCATATGTGGGACTCGGCAAGGCGGCGCTGGCTGAAAACGATTACGAAAACGCCCTTATCTATTCAAGAAAAGGACTTGACCGTGAAGTGTATTCGGGTGCGTACGAAAAGGTCCGCGGCGACTGGCTTAACAAGAACTTCTCCTGGATATTCGTGCTTGCGGTGGCGGTATTCGGCGGAGCGGTAGCGGCGCTTGTTTATAAAAAGAAAAAGGGAATTGTTTTAATTAAAAACCGCAAGGCACAGCTTGCGGCAACCGCCGTGTTCAGACCGTCGAGTGTGTTCGGGGAGATAAGCGAAAAAAAGAACGGCTCGGTCACAGCCGCAGTTCTGATAACGGTTTTGTTCTATATTTCGGAAATTGTTAAGAATGATTTTTACGGCTTTGCCTTCTCTTCGGACGACGTTTCCGCCTTTAACTCGGTTATTGTGCTGGTGCGTTCGGTAGGCGCGGTATGTATATGGACGGTTTCAAACTGGGCGGTATGCACGCTGTTCGGCGGCAGAGGTAAACTTAAGGATATTTTCATTGTAACCTGCTATTCGCTGACGGTTCTTATAATATCCAACATTCTTACAACGGTTCTCTCAAACTTTATGCTTCCGGGAGAAGCGGCGGTGCTGTCGCTTATCACGACGATCGCGTGGATATACACAGCCGTTGTTCTCACCGTGGGGCTTATAACCGTTCACGATTTCTCGTTCGGAAAGTTTGTCGGCACGGCGTTACTTTCCGCTTTGGGGCTGCTGCTGATAGTCTTTTTAATAGCCGCAACCGTAATTTTGGTTCAGCAGATACTGGCTTTTGCCGCAACGCTGTTTTATGAGCTGTCATTCAGATAAGGGGGAGAAAAATGAAAAATAAAAAAATTACAGCATCGCTTTTCTCCCTTTCGCTTGTCTTGTGCATGCTTACGGGGTGCGGCTCAAACGCAATCTCGGGCGTTGCCGAATATAACAAAGACGTCAAGACCCGCAAAGAGGATACGTTTACGGCTGCCGAAAACGGCACGTATTCTCTTGTGTGGGACGGCGAACACAGAAGAATTCTGTTAAAGGATAAAACAAACGGCAGGGTCTGGTCTAACGTCCCGTCCGAGGCTTTGGTGCCTGTTCTCGATGAGGACGGCGACGAAAAGGCAAACAATCCGCTTCTTGAAGCGCCGATACTTGTTGAGTATATAGACCCGGAAACCCAAAACCTTAAAAATCTTAACGGTTACACCGGCTCGCTTAAAAAGAACAGCTATATTATAGAAAAGCTGGATAACGGCTTTAAGATTACCTACCGCTTTAAAAAAGAGGAAATTTCCGTTCCCGTAACTTACACGCTCGGCGACGGATTTGTGGAAATATCCGTTGACCCTAAAAACGTTGAGGAAAATGAAAACAAGATATACAGTGTTAGCATTGCGCCGTTCTTCACGGGCGTTAAAAACGGCAGCGGGGAAAGCATCTTTATTCCGTCGGGCAGCGGGGCTGTCATTTATGCCGATGATGAGTACGATTCAACAAGATCATACTCGACCCCTGTGTACGGAAACGACCTTGAGGTCTACCTTCCCGACCAGATAGAAACCTCGGTAAAGGAGTCCTGCTATCTTCCCGTTTTCGGCTCTTACGGCAAAAACGGCGGAGTGTGCGGGGTAATAACCTCCGGCGGCGGAGCGGCAACAATAGAGCTTAATTACGGCAACTCCAAAATAGGTTATTCCGCCGTATATCCGAAATTTGCCCTGCGCGGCTATCAGAACGCCGTTGCCCTTCTTACCACCTGGAAATGGGAAAGCCGCATTTATTCCGATAACATTATGTCGCAAAAAGCGGCTGTAAGGTTTTATCCTTTAAACGGCAGCTCCGCTTCGCTTACGGGCATGGCGGATATATACCGTGATTATCTTAAAGGTACATACGGACTTACCGAAACAAAATCGGAAACCGCTCTTAACATTAAAATTCTGGGCGGCGCGGAAATCAAAAAATCGGCGCTCGGTATTCCGTATAATTCCCTTTATGCCGCAACAACCGCGGCACAGGCAAAGGACATTATCGAGGATATTAAAAATTCAACCGGTATAAAGCCGAACGTTCAGCTTGTAGGTTTCGGTAAAAACGGAACAAACATTAAAAAAATTGCCGGCGGATACACCGTAAGCGGTAAATTCGGCGGCATAAAGGGCATAGCCGAGCTTGCGGATTACTGCCGTAAGAACGGCGTCGGGCTTTATATGGATTTTGATATTATAACATTTTCAAAATCGGGCCACGGCTTTTCCGCTGTTTTTGATACGGCAATGGGAACAAACAGGCGCACAACGTCACAGCAGGTGTATAACCCGGGGACAAAATCCGCCGCGGTAACAGGCTCAAGGGTGCTTATTAAACGTTCGCTTTTAAGCAAATCGGCTGAAAAAACACTTGAGGCGGCAAATAAAATGTCGCTGGACGGTGTTGCCCTAAGCTCCCTTTCCGCCGCATCATATTCCGATTACAGCGAACAAAAGTATTTCGGGGCGGGGAAAATGGCAGAGGATGTTTCCGCAGTTTTAAACCTCTTTTCAAAGAACGGCAAGAACGTGCTGGTAAGCTCCGCAAACGGTTATGCCGCCGCGGCGTCAACCGTGATATACGATACCCCCACAACCTCGTCAAAGGAAAAGCTTTTTGATTGCGACGTACCGTTTTATCAGATAGTGTTCAAGGGATATAAGCCGATGTCGTCGTCGTCGCTTAACCTGTCCCCCGATTCGGATAATCTGCTTTTAAGGTGCGCGGAAACCGGTATAGGCTTGCAGTACACCCTTTCGCACAGCTATTCGGTAGCCCTAAGGAAAAACACCGAGGTTCCGTTCTATGCGTCGGTTTACAGCGATTTAAAGCCGTATATCACCGAAGCCTTAAAAGACTATGCCGAGTATTACGGCACTGTGGGCAACGCTGAAATTATCGGTTACGAAATTATAAGCCCCGCAGTCAGAAAAACCGTGTTTGGCAACAAAACCGCCGTAATAGTAAATTACGGCGACAGCGATTATTCCGCCGGGGACACGGTCGTTCCGGCAGGAAGCTATAAACTTATAAAGGAGGCGTAACGTTAAATGAAAAAGAGCAAAAAGGGCATTGAATCGCTGAAAAGACGTTACGGACTTCTGTTCTGCACACCGTGGATGGTGGGACTGGCGCTCTTCTTTATAATGCCCATAATACAGTCTGTCGTGTATATGTTTTCCGATGTTTCGCTTGAGGTCGGCGGAATGGACGTTGTGTTCAGCGGTATTGAAAATCTTAAATACGCCCTGAAATCCGACGCCAATTATACCAACAACCTCGGTGTGAGCGTTTCGAAAATATGTTATACATTCCCTACGATACTTGTTATAAGTATTCTTTTGGGTATAGTATTAAGCCGCGAGTTCAAGGGAAGATTTATCTTCCGCGCGCTATATTTTCTGCCTGTCATCATAGCTTCGGGGGCGGTTTTAAAGCTTCTTTTCACGGTTCAGTCAAGCGATATAACCTCGCTTAATCAAGAGGACGCCGTTTCCGCCAATATGATCGACGTAAGCACAATTGTGGCGTATGCCGGGCTGCCGAGCAAGATAGGCGATTACATAAGCTCGGCGCTGAGCGGCATTATGAACATTGTGTGGAACTGCGGCGTTCAGATAGTGCTGTTTATCGCGGGAATGCAAACAATACCCGATTCGCTTTATGAGGTTGCAAACGTTGAGGGCGCAACAAAGTGGGAAGAGTTTTGGTTTATAACAATACCCATGCTGTCGCGCGTTATAGTGCTTGTGGTGGTGTTCACGGTAGTTGACCTTATGACCGCCCAGAACGACGCGGTTATGACGCAGGCGTATACGTTTATGCAGTCGCAGAAATACGGCGAGGCTTCTGCAATGCTTTGGATTTATTTTTTAACCGTCGGTGCGTGCGTGGGATTTGTGCTTTATCTTTACAACAGGTTCTGCGCCAGACGCTGGGAATAGGAGGATGCCTTAAATGTCGGAAAAAGTTAAAGTTAAAACCGCCGCGTCCTCTAAGAACGCCGTATACCGCAGGCAGAAAAGGCTCCAGAAAACCGGAGGGTTTCTTGCGGGGTTCTATCGCTATGTATTGCTTATTTCAATGGGATATGTAATTATTTATCCCTTGCTTTTTATGATAAGCACATCGTTTAAAACCCGCGCGGCGTTTCTTGATCCCAGCATTGTGTGGATACCGAGGGTGTTCACATCGGAAAATTATACAAACGCCGTAAAGGCGCTTAATCTTCCGTCGTCGCTATATTCGGCGCTTTTGTACGAGATCGTCAGCGCCGGCATTGAAATTGTTTCCTGCTCGGTCGCGGCGTACGGTATGGCAAGGTTTGATTTCAAAATAAAGCCTGTTTTGAACGCACTGCTCATATTGCTTATATTCATTCCGCCGCAGATGATAATCATTCCTATGATGATGAACTTTGCAAATCTTGACCTGTTCGGTATTCTCGGCGCGGTTTCAAAGCTTGCGGGTACGGACCTTACGGTCAACACGCTTAACACCGTGCTGCCTTTCTACCTGCCGAGCCTTCTTGCCGTGGGGCTGAGGTCCGGAATAATAATATTCATTTACATTCAGTTCTTTAAAGGACTGCCAAAAGAGCTTGAAGAGGCGGCTTGGATAGACGGAGCGGGACCGCTTAAAACATATCTTAAAATTGCCCTGCCGTCATCCGGCGTGGTTATTTTAACGGTAAGCGTGTTTTCGGTTATCTGGCACTGGAACGATTATTATCTGGCGGTTATGTATACGTCGGGCAAATTTCCGCTTGCGGTTTGCCTTAACACAATCCGCGAAACGCTCAGTACAATGGGTGTTTACGCCACAACACAAGCCGCGGCAATTATTATGGCGGCGTGCGTAATGTTTGTTGCGCCTATGCTTATAATGTATATGATACTTCAAAACAAATTTATTAAAAGTATTGACCGCGTAGGTATTACCGGTTAAAAACATTAAGGAGAGGTAATAATGAAAAAAATAATAGCGTTAACCGCCGCTGCCCTGCTTTTGTGCGCCGCAATCTGCGGGTGCGGGGAGAAAGGCACCGATGCCGACAGCTCCTCTAAAACGTCACAGCCCACCGTTTCCTTCGGCAGTACGGACGCCGTGAGTGACGAAAGCAGCAGTGCCGACGACACAAAGGCAGATAAACCCGAGCTTTCGGGCGACGGGGATTATGTTGTTGTCGCGGGTTCGGGCGACGTGGTCATAAACTCAACCGATGATTTCAAAAAGTACAGAGCAGGCTATATTGACGACTGCGACAGCGCCGTGTACGCCGAGTTTTACGATTTTAAATCGATCGGAATGTATAACGCCTCCAACGACGCGCATTCGGGTATGGCAGGCGGAGCGGTAGATGTTATCATTATCGACAGAATGTCGGTATCAAACAGTGATAAAATCGTTTGGGATTTTGCCGAACACAAATAATTTATCCCGACTCCGAAGCCCGCGGCGGGCTTCGGAGTTATTTTCTTTGTTTTTGCCCCAAAGCAAAAACTTTTTATTGACATATGTATATGATTTGGGTTATAATTCATAATTGATAGGTTATGATTGAAATTGTTATGACCGCTTACATTAAAAGGGAGGTATACAAGTGAAAAGGACATATCAGCCTAAAAAGCTCCACAGAAAAAAGGAGCATGGCTTTTTAAAGAGAATGGCAACTTCCAACGGCCGTAAGGTTCTTGCTCGCCGCAGGGCAAAGGGCAGAAAGCAGCTGACATACTAAAGCCACTTAAACGTGGCTTTTCCTTTTATTGTGCCGTCGGGTCGAGTGCGGCAAGATCGGTTTGGAGCGATTTTATGAGCCGTATATTCAAAATAAAAGAAAATTACTGTTTCCGCCGCGCTTACAAAAAAGGAAAAGCGCTGGTTTCCCCTTTTTTCGTTATTTATGCGGTAAGAACCGGAAAAGGCACAAGGCTTGGCATAACGGCGGGCAAAAAGCTCGGAGGGGCGGTAAAGCGCAACCGCGCAAAACGGGTTATAACGGCGGCGTTCAGAGAGTGCGCGCCCGGTATAGCCGCGGGATATGATTACGTAATTGTCGCCAGAACGCGTATACTCGGCATTAAAAGTACAGAAGCCGCGGCGTCAATGAAAAAACTTTTAAAATCGGCAGGGCTTTCGGAAAACTTTTAAATTATGGGCAAACTTATTATCGGATTGATCAGATTTTATCAAAAAAACATTTCTCCCCGAAAAATTCCGTGTTGCCGTTTCACGCCTACCTGCTCTGCTTATGCAATAGAGGCAATACAAAAAAGGGGAGCGGCGGTCGGGCTGTTGCTGAGCATTGCAAGAATTTTGCGGTGCAATCCGCTTTGCAAGGGCGGGTATGACCCCGTGCCGGAAAAAAAGAACAAAGCAAAACAGCCGCAGAGCCGCAGAACTAAAAAATAAACCGTTGGACGGTGTATAAATGCAAACGATATTTAACTTAATCAACATTCCTTTCGGATGGGTGCTTGAATTCCTTTCCGGAATATTCGGCGGAAACTTTGCCGCCGCGGTTTTTGTATTTACTTTGCTTATAAATTTGCTGCTTATTCCGCTTAGTATAAAAAGCCAGAAATCCTCGGTGCAGCAAACAAGAATAAAACCAAAGCTTGATGAGCTTAAGAAAAAATACGGCGACGATAAACAAAAATACAGCGAGGCAATGCAAACGCTGTACAGGGAAGAAAATGTATCTATGTCGGGCGGCTGCCTGCCTATGATATTGCGTCTGGTGCTTATGATGAGCATATATTACCTCATTCTCTCCCCGCTTACCTATATGTCGCACGCAAACGCAACACAGGTTGATAACGTTACAACCGCAATATCCGAAAGCCTTACGGAGCTTCAGAAGAGCGACGAAGGCAAATACAAGGAAATTGTTGAGGAAATTTCGTGGAAAAACGGCAGAAACAACCAGCTCAGTATTGTTAAAATAATACGTGAAAAGCCGGATGTTATAAAGGACTTAATGTCGGACGAGGAATACTCGAAGATAGAAAAGGACCTTGCCGCCGTTACAAAGGCTGATAAGGACGCGGATATCAATTATACGTTCTTGGGAATAGACCTTACTCAAACGCCAAAATTCTCCTTTGATATTTTCCATGACGCGCAGCTGATTTGGGTAATGCCCGTTCTGGCATTTTTGGCGCAGATGTTTACAAGCGCGCTCTCTCTTGTAATGCAGAAAAAAATTAACCCGGACGCACCTAATATGGCGGGTATGATGCTCACAATGCCGCTTATGTCGCTCATAATAGGCTTTTCACTCCCGGGCGGAGTGGCATTTTATTGGGCGTGCTCATCGCTTGTGGGCGGATTTATTCAAATGGGAGTACAGCAGTTCTACGGACCGCACAAAATGCTCTCACGCGAAAGACTTAAAGAACTTAACCGTGAATGTGAATTTGAGGAAAAACAGCTAAAAAAGGCGGAGCAGTCGGCGCTCGACGGCGAAGAAAACAATAACTAAGGAGGATTTCTCTTGATAATTGAGGCAAGAGGCTTCGGTTCTACGGTGGACGAAGCGAAAGAAAACGCAATAGCAGAATTAAATGCCGCGGAAGATGCGGATATACAGTTTGAGGTTATAGCAACACCCAAGAAGAAAACTCTGGGTCTTTTCGGCGGCCGCCGTGCGGAGGTAAGGGTCTTTGTCGAACTGCCCGATGAAAAACCGAAGGCTCAGAAAAAGTCGGTTCAAAATAAGCCGAAGGCTGAAAAACGTCAGCCGAAGCCGACCGCCAAGGTTAAACCCGAGGTCGATGCGGAAAAGAAGGCTGATAACGACGCGCAGACGGAAAAGAGCACTGCCGCCGACGGCTACGGCGACGCCGTGGACGCTTCCGAGGTTGCGGCGGACAGCCGCGAGGGCCGCGCGGTAAGTTATCTTAATAACATACTGGCGGGACTCGGATGCAGCAATATTAAAATGAGCGTTGCAACAAAGGGCAATGCCGCGCTTATCGAGGTTGACGGCGAAGGACTCGGCGCTGTGATAGGTCACAGAGGCGAAACACTGGATTCGGTGCAGTACCTCACAAGCCTTGCGGCGGGCAACGGCAGCGGATATTATAAGGTTACGGTAAACATCGGAAACTACCGCCAAAAACGCGAAGAGGCGCTTGTCAGCCTTGCAAAGCGTGTTTCGGCACAGGTGCTTAAAACGGGCAGAAGCCGCAGTCTTGAACCTATGAATCCGTATGAGCGCAGAATAATCCACACCGCGGTTCAGGAAATTGAGGGCGTTGTTTCAAATTCTTACGGCGAGGGAGCGGCAAGGCGCGTATATATTGCGGTTGAAGGCGGCGATATGCGTCCGCCCAGGCGCGACCGTTCAAAACGTGAGGGCTTCAGGGACAGGCGCGCTCCGTCGGCGCAGTCGGCGTCCGCACAGCCCGCAAGAGAACCCAGGCGCGACAGCGATACTCCGCTTTACGGCAAAATTAATTAATTTTTTAATTAATTTTCCGGGCATATAAAGACGGATTTAATTAAAATAAAAGGTTAAACTATATACGGACGGTGCAGTGGGAAGGACTTTTCGTGACTGCCTCCGCGCGGCTTTTATTTAAATAATTTTGACTGGAAGTGCCTTATTTGGATAAATTTGTAATTAAAGGCGGCAAACCTCTTAAGGGCGAGGTGCGTATAAGCGGTGCCAAAAATGCCGCGGTAGCCATTTTGCCTGCGGTTTTGCTTTCCGATGAGCCTTGCATTGTTGACAATCTTCCCAACATTTCGGATGTATCCACAATATTAAAAACCATGCAGTGCCTCGGAGCTAAGATAAGACCGATAAATAAATCTTCGGTGGAAATAGACCCGCGCCATGTAAATTCCTTTGTTGTTTCAAAAAAGATGGCGGAGGGTATGCGCGCCTCAAGCTATTTTCTGGGTGCGCTGCTCGGCAGGCTCGGCAAGGCGAGGGTTGCACCTCCCGGGGGATGCGATTTCGGCGTAAGACCTATCGATCAGCACATAAAGGGCTTTGAGGCGCTCGGCGCTAAAATAACGTTTGAAAACGGAATGGTGGACGCCAAGGCGGACAGGCTTTCGGGCTGTTCGGTGTACCTTGATGTAGTGTCTGTCGGGGCAACAATTAACATTATGCTTGCCGCGGCAAAAGCTTCGGGGCTTACGGTAATTGAAAACGCGGCAAGAGAACCTCATATTGTTGACCTTGCCAATTTCCTTAACTCAATGGGCGCCGATATTATGGGCGCGGGTACGGGAGTTATTAAAATACGCGGCGTAAAGCATCTGCACCGCACGGCATACAGCATTATCCCCGACCAGATAGAGGCGGGAACGTATATGGCGGCGGCGGTTGCGGCAAGAGGTGATATTCTTGTCACCAACGTAACGCCCAAGCACCTTGAATCCATAATAGCAAAGCTTGCAGAAACGGGTGCCGAAATAACCGAGTTTGATGAATCGGTCAGGGTCAGAATGACGGACAGACCGCATAAGTGCAACGTAAAGACAATGCCGCACCCCGGCTTCCCGACGGATATGCAGCCGCAAATTGCGGTTGTCTTAAGCATTGCAAACGGCACAAGTATTGTTACCGAGGGCGTGTGGGACAGCAGGTTCAGATATGTTGACCAGCTTACCCTTATGGGGGCTGATATACAGGTGGACGGTAAAATGGCGGTCATAACCGGCGTTGAGGCGTTAAATCCCGCTCCGGTGCGCGCGGTTGACCTAAGGGCAGGAGCCGCAATGATAATAGCGGGTCTTACGGCGGACGGCGTTACCGAAATTGAGGAAATCGACCACATAGACCGCGGATACGAGGATGTTGTGGAAAAGTTCTCACGGTTGGGAGCGGATATAAAACGCGTCCCGATTTTAGATAACAACCCGGTACAGAAACTTGCCTAGACAGGCGAGTTATAACCCGATGTATCCCCGAAAAACCGCTTGTTCAGCGGTTTTTCGCTTACAAGGTGTTTTCTCTCCGCGCGTGTCGGCGGAAAAACAAAATGCGGCTGTTACTGTAAGTAACAGCCTTTTTAACGGAGAGTGTTATGTCAAGAATATGTCCGCTTTTCAGCGGTTCAACAGGAAACAGCACGTACATAGCAACGCCGTCCGGCAGTTTTTTGGTGGACGTCGGCGTTTCATACCGTGCGCTTTGCGCGGCGCTTGACGGTGTAGGCGGGGGTATTGACGAAATATCCGCAATTTTTATAACCCACAGCCACACCGACCACATAAAGGGGCTTAAGGTACTGCTTAAAAACAACAAAATACCCGTCTATTCGTCCGAGAAAACCGCCGACGCGCTTATAGCCGCGGGAATTTTCGGCGCGGGGGATGATGTAAGAACATTTGAAATCTCTGCCGAAGTATGCGGTACGGAAATAACGCGTTTTAACACAATGCACGACTGCCCCGGTTCGGGTGGTTACTGCTTTTCGGCGGCGGACGGGCGCAAAATTTCGGTTTGCACCGACCTCGGCAAGGTGACGGCTGAGGTAAGACAGGCGCTTTCGGGAAGCGACGCGGTGCTTATAGAGTCTAACCATGATGTTGAAATGCTTAAAAACGGACCGTACCCGCCCGAGCTTAAGGTTCGAGTTATGTCGGATAACGGCCATATTTCAAACAATGCCTGCGCTTCGGAACTGCCGCGGCTTTTAAACAGCGGGACAAAACGGTTCATACTCGGACACATAAGCCTTAATAACAACACGCCGCTTTTGGCGCTTTCCGCCGCCAGAGCGGTTTTAACCGACGCGGGCGCGGCGGAGAACAGGGATTACACCCTAAGTGCCGCAAAACCCAAAGATAACGGGGTGACGGTTGTTTGATAAAGGTGAATATTATTGCCGTTTCATCGGTTAAGGAAAAATATTTTAAAGAGGCGGCAAACGAATATATTAAAAGACTGGGCGGTTACTGTAATTTAAGCGTTACCGAAATTGAACCGGTGAAATTAAGCGAAAAACCGTCCGAAAAAGAAATAAACGCCGCTCTTGAAAAGGAGGGCGAGCAAATTTTAAAACGCCTTAGTGCCGAAACCGATGTTTTTGTGCTGTGCATTGAGGGAAAGGAGCTTTCCAGCGAGGAACTGGCACGTGAGCTGAAAGCCGATACGGACGGCGGCAGACCCATAACCTTTGTTATCGGCGGTTCTTACGGACTGTCGCAAAGCGTTAAGCAGGCGGGCAAAAGACTTTCCTTTTCCAAAATGACCTTTCCGCACCGACTTTTCAGAATAATGCTGCTTGAACAGCTTTACAGGGCTTTTAAAATTAATTCAGGCGGAAGCTACCACAAATAAAACCGAGTTATCGGATAATAATAAGGTTGTAACACAGCAAGGGAGTTGGCGTAATGTGTACGGCGGTAACGTATAAAACAGACGATTTTTATTTTGGACGTAATCTCGATTATGACGTAATGTACGGCGAAAGCATTGTAACCGTGCCGCGCAAATTTAAATTTAAAATGAGCGGCGGAGCAACCGTGGCGGAGCATTACGCCATAATAGGAATGGCGCACACGGCGGACGGGTATCCGCTGTTTTATGACGCCGCAAACGAAAAAGGGCTTTGTATGGCGGGGCTTAATTTCGTGGGCAACGCATATTACCGCAAGCCGATCGTCGGGAAAGAGAACGTTGCGTCCTTTGAGCTTATACCGAGAATACTCGGCAAATGTGCGACGGTTAAGGAGGCAAGAGCGGCGCTTTGCGGTATAAACATAACAGATGTGCCATTTTCCGAGCGATTTCCCGCAGCGGAACTGCATTGGATGATCTCCGATAAAAACGAAAGCATAACGCTGGAATCGACCCGTGACGGGGTGGAAATATATGATAACGAAATAGGCGTTCTTACAAACAATCCGCCGTTTTTGTACCAAACAGCGGCGCTTAACAACTATATGCAGCTGTCGCCCGAACCTCCGCTTAACAGGTTTGCAAAGGGGCTTTCGCTTAATAAGTACAGCCGCGGTATGGGGGCGATCGGTCTGCCGGGCGACCTTTCTTCGCAGTCGCGTTTTGTGAGGGCGGCGTTTGTTAAGCTTAATTCCGTGTCATGCAGCGGCGAAAAAGAAAGCGTCAACCAGTTTTTTCACATTTTAGGCTCGGTTGAACAGCAGCGCGGCTGCTGTAAGCTTGAAAACGGCAAATATGAAATAACCGTTTATTCCTCCTGTATAAATGCCGATAAGGGGATTTATTATTACACCACATACGAAAACCGCGCCGTGCGGCGGGTGTGTATGCACAGCGCGGATATTGACGGCAGCGAACTTTCAAAAACAGCGTTGGATTAGGATGTAAGAGGCAAAAACAATCGGATGATATTTTTAAAATAAAGATCCCGTAAAAGACTCAAAAAGTCTTTTACGGGATTTCAGCTTGTCGATAAGCCCCAGCTTGACTTTGTTGCGGCGTGAACGCCGCATATTATTTTATTCCGATTATTTTTTTAACGGCAGGCATACGGAAAATTATCATTGCGGCGGCTGTTGTGAGTACAAGTTCTGGCAGCATATAAAACGCGTTGTAGGCAAAAGAATAAAGGAAGGGGCGGTTTGTAAACACGCCGCCGAACAGCTCAAACTGTTCAAGGTTTTTAAAGATAACATAACCCGAAATAAAGTGGCTAACAAACCTTAAAGCAATAGCAAGCGCAACGCCTCCGCACGCTCCGGCATATCCTTTTTTCGCAAATATTCCCGATATTCCGAGAACGGTAAACGCAATTATGTAATCGAACGCAATTGTTCCCGCAAGCATTACGGGGGTGAGTCCCCAGGTGAGAATTTCGGGCAATCCCAGAGCCAGCTGTGCCAGCGAGTAAACAAACGCCGCGCCGAAGCCCCATTTAAGCCCGAACATTACCGATATCATAACAATGGGCAGCATTGAAAGCAGGGTTACCGAACCGCCGAGCGGCATTTTGAACACGGTGATAAGGCTGAGCACCGTTCCCAGAGCGATGAATACGGCGCAGAGGGTCGTTTTGTAGACAGGTTTTTTTGTTGTTTCCATTTTTTAATACTCCTTTGTTTTTTTGCAATTTCCCGGCGAATAAAAAAGCCGCAGACGGTAACACATCTGCGGTAATACTTACAAAGTATATCCCTACGACGGCATTATCCGTATCAGGTCACAGGTCGGAACCATAGCATAAAAGCGGATTCCCTCTCAGCCTGAGTTTCATCAAGCTCCCGAATTGCAAGGAAATTATAACACCGAAGCGCCGTTTTGTCAAGAAAACCCCGAAAAATGTTTAAAATCGTCCCGCTTGCAATTGAAAAATGCCGAAACTTGTGTTACAATAACACAGGTGTTAAACCGTGCTCATAAAACAAAGGGGAAATGCATATGAAAACAGTAGTATCCGTTATAGGTAAGGACGCCGTGGGAATTATTGCCGCCGTAAGCGCCGTTTGCGCGGAGTGCGGGGCTAATATTGTGGATATAACGCAGTCGGTATTGCAGGATATGTTCGTTATGGTAATGCTTACCGAAATAAGCGGTCTTAACTGCACGTTCAATGAATACGCGGATAAAATAAAGGCTGTCGGGGCAGGCAGGGGCCTTGACATACGCGTTATGCACGAGGATATTTTCAATTCAATGCACCGCATATAAGGGGGCGCGGTCTTATGCTTAACATTAACGACATAATGGAAACCATTAATATGATTTCCGAAGAAAATCTTGACATACGCACCATAACAATGGGTATCTCTCTGCTGGACTGCGCCGATGAGGATATAAAACGCTCCTGCGACAAGGTCTACAATAAAATAACCCGACTTGCGGGCAATCTTGTTAAAACAGGGGAGGATATCGAACGGCAGTACGGCATACCGATTATAAACAAGCGCATTTCGGTAACGCCTATTGCTCTGCTTGCAGCGGCGGGCGGAGACCCGGTTATGTATGCAAAAACCCTTCAGCGCGCCGCGGATTCAACCGGCGTTAACTTTATAGGCGGGTATTCGGCACTGGTACACAAGGGCTTTTCCGCCGGGGACGAGGCACTTATACGGTCGATCCCCGAGGCGCTTAGCGAAACCCAAAACATATGCTCATCGGTAAATATAGGCTCAACAAAATCGGGAATTAATATGGACGCCGTAAAGCTTATGGGGCAGATCGTTCGCAAGACCGCGGAAAAAACCGCCGACCGCGAGTGCATAGGCTGCGCTAAGCTTGTGGTCTTTTGCAACGCGGTTGAGGATAACCCGTTTATGGCGGGAGCTTTTCACGGCGTCGGTGAGCCGGACTGCGTGGTGCATGTCGGCGTATCGGGTCCCGGAGTCGTTCAGGCGGCGCTTAAAAAATGCCCCGACGGCGATCTCGGACGAATTGCGGAAATAATAAAGCGCACGGCATTTAAGATCACCAGAATGGGACAGCTTGTGGGAACAGAGGCTTCAAAAAGGCTGGGCGTTCCTTTCGGAATAGTGGATCTGTCACTGGCACCCACGCCTGCCGTGGGCGATTCGGTGGCGCATATTCTTGAGGAAATGGGACTTGAAACCTGCGGCACGCACGGAACTACCGCCGCGCTTGCGTTGCTTAACGACGCGGTTAAAAAGGGCGGTGTTATGGCTTCATCGTCCGTAGGCGGTCTTTCTGGCGCGTTTATACCCGTAACGGAGGACGCGGGAATGATAGACGCCGCACGTTCGGGCGACCTGCTTATTGAAAAGCTTGAGGCTATGACGGCGGTCTGCTCGGTCGGTCTTGATATGATTGCCATTCCGGGCGAAACCCCCGCAGAGGTCATTTCCGCCATTATTGCGGACGAGGCGGCAATAGGTATGGTCAACTCCAAAACGACCGCGGTGAGGGTTATACCGGCAATAGGCAAAAAAGCGGGGGAGGAACTCAATTTCGGCGGACTTCTCGGCTCGGGACCGATTATGAAGGTCAATCTTGATAAAAGCCCCAAGCGGTTTATTGACCGTGCGGGCAGAATTCCGGCGCCGCTGCAAAGCCTTAAAAACTGATTATGAAAAGTAATATTGTACTTATAGGTATGCCGGGCTCGGGCAAAAGCACCGCCGGCGTTATACTTGCAAAAATGACGGGACTGAGCTTCGTTGATACCGACCTTTTAATACAAAGCAGAACCGGAAAACTGCTTCAGCAAATTATTGACGAAAAGGGTACGGATGAGTTTATAAGGCTTGAGGGCGAAATAATAGCGTCGCTTGAGTTTGAGAACAGCGTTATCGCAACGGGCGGCAGCGCCGTGCTGACAGGCGGCGCCATGAAAAACCTTAAGCAAAGCGGCACCGTGGTTTATTTGAAAACGGACCTTGCCGACATATGCCGCCGCATAACCAACCTTGAAACCAGAGGAATTGCAATGCAAAGCGGCGAAACGCTCGGTGATATTTACAAAAAGCGAGAACCGCTTTACCGCAAATATGCCGACATTACCGTGTCGGGCTCTGCGGCGGAGGAAACTGCGCACGAAATAATAAAAAAATTGAATTTATAGTTTACCGTTCGGTTATTTGGGTAATAATACTCAGTGTGGGTATTATTACCCGATTTTTTTACAGAACGGAGTTTATGTATGCAGCTTACACAAAAAGAAACATCGCTTTTAAAGGATCTTAAAACACAGGAAAAACTGTGCGCCGAAAAATACGCACAGTATTCCGAAACCGCCTGCGACCCGCAGCTTAAAACTCTTTTTTCAAAGATAGCCGAAACCGAAAGGCACCATCTTGAAATGCTTAATCAAATAGAAAGCGGAACTGCGCCGGCTGTCGGCGGTGCGGCGGGCAGCCAGCCGACATTTACGGCGAACTACTCCATGGCTGACAGCGAGGAGAAAAAGCACGACTGCTACCTTTGCACCGATGTGCTTACAATGGAAAAACACGCCTCCCACCTGTATGACACCTGCGTTTTTGAATTTACACAGGAAAGTCTGCGCCGCGTGCTTAACAGCATACAGTCGCAGGAGCAGGGTCACGGAAAAGCAATTTACGATTATATGTCAGCGAACGCAATGTATTCGTGAGATACCGAAAATTTAAGCCCCGCGGTGTACCGTATTCTTTCGGTACACCGCGGGGCTTTATCTAATGCCTGCTGAACAATTCAAAAGTACCTTAACCAAGCATGTTGGTGTAAACTTTTGAATTGTTCAGGTGCAAGGTTTTTGCGCAATATTGCGAAAAAACCTTGCACTTTAAAAAGAATCACATTTTGATTCTTTTTAAAATCAGTAGACATTATTTAATATTTCTTGTTCTGAAGGGCTGTTTCGGTATTGTAAATTGCCTGAACCGCCGCTTTGTCGGAGTTTACAACCAAGTAGGTATATATGGCGTCAAAAATGGTGAGCTGAGCTATTCTTGAACTCATTGCAAGGATAGAGTGCTTTGTTTCTTCGGATTTTGTAAACAGCGCAATATCCGCCGCCTTTACTATGGGCGACGCGGCATAGTTTGTAACGCAAACGGTTGTTGCGTTACCGATTTTGGAAAGCCTTAACGCTTCAACAATATCCTTTGATGAGCCGGAGTGTGAAATGCCTATCGCAACGCTGTTTCTGTCAAGATGAGAGGCTATTATCGCCTGCATATGGTTATCGGTACAGCTTTGTGCGTCAAGCCCCAGCCGCAAAAATTTGTGCGCGGCGTCCATTGCTATCGCCGCGGAGTTGCCGAGCCCGAAAACGGCTATGCGGCGGGCGTGCATTATCGCCTTTGCCGCGTTTTCAAGCGCGGTTTCGTCAAGTATGCTCTCGGTGCTTTGAAGAGATACCGATATGTCGTTTATACGCTTTTTGAATATGTCATAACAGCTGTCGGTTTTCTTTATTTCACCGCTTATGGTAGACGCCGAACCAAGCTCCCCCGCAATGCCTATTTTGAGCGCCTGAAAGCCGTCGTAACCCAAACGGCGGGAAAAACGCACTACCGTGGCGTCGCCGCAGCCGCACGATCTCGCAAGTTCGGTTACCGAGCAGTCGGTTATATTGCGGCTGTTTTCAAGAATATAATCGGCAATTTTTTTCTCGGCTCTGCCCATCTCGGGGTAGAGTTTTCTTATTTTATGCGCCGTTGATTCCATTACGCACCTCAAAACGGAAAAAATTTTCATCATTATACCATTTTTTTGAAAACGTGTCAATAAAATAAAAATAAATTTCATTTTGCTGTTGCTTTTGGCTCTTGAATTTGGTATTTTATAATTATAAATATAAACGGGGGGATATTATGCTTAATTACAAGGTGAAAATAGGTCTTGTGCCTATGCGCCGCAACACGACCAACCGCCCTGCAAAAACCTTTTTGACTTGGGTTTCGGCAGAGGAGCGCGGTCACAGATTTGTTGACTACATAGAAAAAAATTTTAAAAGCGAAAATGTAACCTTTACGGACAGTAAGGGACTCGGATGTTCCGACTTGATTTTCGACGATAAATCCGCAGCCGAACTGGTGGAGCGTTTCAAAGCGGAAGAGGTTGACGCCGTTGTTATTATAAACTGCAACTTCGGTAACGAAGAGGCGGCGGCGGACATAGCAAAGGCGCTCGGAAAA
This sequence comes from uncultured Eubacteriales bacterium, assembly GCA_934454655.1. Classification (GTDB taxonomy): domain Bacteria; phylum Bacillota; class Clostridia; order Oscillospirales; family Acutalibacteraceae; genus UBA737. Next base: position 49,934 of record CAKSFK010000013.1, read on the forward strand.
CCGGTGCTTTTGTGGGCGCCGCTTGACGATGAATATTATGCCGACGGTATGCGACCGACCGATTCACAGTGCGGTCTTTTCGGGGTCTCGCGCCAGTTCCAGCGTTTTCACATTCCGTTTTCGCATCTGCCCTGCTGCCGCGTTGAGTCGGACGAGTTTAAAGAGGGCTTTGACAGCTTTGTGCGCGTAGCCTGTATGGTGAAGAACTTTAAGGGTATGCGTATAGGTCAGGTCGGCACACGTCCCGCTCCGTTCTTCTCGGTAATATGGAACGAGGGCGAGCTGATGGAGAAGTTCGGCATAAAAATAGTACCGATAAACTTTGCGATAATTGAGCAGAGAATGAAATCTGCCGAAACGGACTACGCCGACGAAATAGCGGAGTACGAGCAGTATTTCCTCACAAATTACGAACTTGACGATTTGACCCCCAAATACATAAAGCCTATGGCAACAATGACCGCTATGTATAAGCATCTTTTTGAGGAATTTAACCTTGATGTTATTTCGGCGGAATGTTGGACCGCAACGCCTATTATGTTTGACGGCTTAGCCCCCTGTGCGCTTTACGGTCTGCTCAACGAAATGGGGCTTATGGTTTCGTGCGAAAGCGATATACACTGCGCTGTTACAATGGCGCTTTTAAGGTGCGCCACTCTCGGTAAGGGCAGACCGCTCTTCGGCGAATTTACCGTACGTCACCCCGAAAACAGAAATGCCGAGCTTTTGTGGCACTGCGGACCGTTCCCCGTAAGCGAAATGGCTGAGGGTACAAAGGCACGCCTTGTAAACCAGCGCGCATGGCTCAGGGGAAGGGACGGCGAGTACACGGTTGCCCGTATCGATCAGGAGCACGGCGATTATATGGTACTTCCGCTTATTTGCCGCACAACAGACGGACCGCAGACCCACGGCACATACATATGGGGCGAATTTGAGGACCTGCAGGCGGTTGAGGACAGACTGCTTGACGGACCGTACATTCACCACTTTGTTGAAATGCGGGGCGATTACAGGAAAGAAATTAAAGAATTCTGTAAGTACTTCCCCAACCTTAAGGTTGATGAAACAGTTAAATAATTTTAAGGAGAAAAAAGAAATGCAATATCAGATGAATGAATTTTTATTTGCAATGATATTAACCGAGCTTGAGGACGCCGTAGGCAAGGAAAACTGCTCTACCCGCGCTATAGACAGGGTTACCCACAGTGTTGACTACTACTGGCTTTCCCGTATGTGGGCGGACCGCGGCTGCCGTATGCCGGAGGCGGACATAATCGTATGCCCCAAAGATGCAGAGGAGGTTTCAAAGGTAGTTAAAATTGCCAATTACTATAAGCTCCCCGTTACCACATGGGGCGCGGGCGGCGGCACGCAGGGCGGCGCCATACCGGTTTGCGGCGGAATACTGCTTGATACAAAGCGTATGAACAAAATTTATGAGGTAAACACCGAGGGTATGTATATAGAGTGCGGCACGGGCGCTATATATAAGCATATCGAGTGGGCGGCAAACGAGGTAGGCAAGGCTACAATGCACTACCCCTCAAGCCTTACCTGCTCAACCGTCGGCGGCTTTTTGGCGCACCGCGGCATAGGCGTTTGCTCCACAAAATACGGCAAAATTGACGATATGGTGCTGCAAATGGAGGTTGTACTGCCCAACGGCGATATAATTCACACCTCTTCCGCTCCGAAACACGCCGCAGGACCCGATTTAAACCAGATATTCATAGGCTCTGAGGGTACGCTCGGTATTATAACAAAGGCTCAGATAAGAATTTTCGACCAGCCTGAGGAGCGCCGCTTCCGCGGATTCCTGTTCCAGGATATGACGGGCGCTTTCAAGGCGGCGCGCGAGCTGTTGCAGAAGTTCAAGCCCTCTGTTATGCGCCTTTACGACGAGGCGGAGACCGCTTCGCTTATAAAGAAGATAGTAGGCGTTGAGCGCAAGGGTGCGTTTATGAACATCGCTTACGAGGGCGACCGCGAAATGGTAGAGGTTGAGGAGAAGATACTGCTTAAAACCTTTGCGAAATATGGCGCTGAGGATATGGGAAGCGACTACGGCAAAAAGTGGTGGGACGAAAAGATTACATTCTTCTACCCCGGCTATATGATGGACATTCCGCAGATGTTCGGCACAATGGATACCATTGCTCCTTACGGCAAGATTGAGGAGATTTACTGGGCAATGAAGGAAGCCATTGAAAAGAACTTCCCGCAGGCTAAGTTTATAGCCCACTTCTCGCACTGGTACGAGTGGGGCGCAATGGTTTATGACCGCTTTATTATCGACGGTAAGGACGTGCCGAAAGACCCTGTTGAGGCGCTCAGACTTCATCAGGCTGTCTGGACCTGCGGCGTTCGTACGGCATTGGCTCACGGCGGCGTTGTTAACGACCACCACGGCGTGGGCATTAAGCTCGGCAGACTTATGAAAGAGCAGTACGGCCCCGCAATGCAGGTGTTTGAGGGTCTTAAAAAATCGCTTGACCCGAACGGCATTATGAATCCGTTTAAGTTAGGTCTTTAATAGGGGGAAATGAAAATGAATTTATCTGATAAAGCTAAACAGCATGTTGATTCCTGCCGCTTTTGCTGGATGTGCCACCATATCTGTCCGATAGGCAACGCAACGGGTCACGAAAGAAGCACCGCCCGCGCCCGCGCACTGGGTATTTCGCTTGTAAACCGTAACGCTATTGAACTTTCCGAAATAATGGATAATATTTACGAGTGCTGCACCTGCGGCGGCTGCGTAAACGTTTGCGTTACGGGCTGGGACCCGGTTATGTTCACAAAGGAAACAAGGCTTAAGGCGGCGCTTGAGGGCGCACTGCCCGAGTACATAAACAAGCTTGTGGATAACTGCCTTGAAACAGGCAACGCCTACGGCGAAACCGGAATTTCAGACGAGCTTAAAAAGGCAATAGCCGCTCACTCTGCCAAGACCGATACGCTCCTTTATCTTGGCGTGGACGCACGGTATAAAGTATCTTGTCAGGCAGTTAAGGCAATAAAGGTACTCGAAAAGGCGGGCGTGGAGTTTACCGTGCTTTGCGACGAGCCTGCAAGCGGTTCACAGCTTGATTTCCTTATCAGCGCGGCAGACGAAACAAAGAAACAGATGGAAGCCGCGGCAAAGGTATTTGCCGATTATAAAACGGTAGTGCTTTACGACCCGAACGACGCTAAGACAGTAAAACAGCTTTACAAGGAATACGGCATAGAGGTAAAGGCGGACGCCGTTACATATACCTCGTTTGTCGCCATGCTTTTGAAGGACGGCAAATTAAAGGCGCATAACACCGGCAAAACCGTTGTTTTCCAGGATCCGTATCAGTTGTCCCGCGACCTTGAGGAAACCGAAGAGCCGCGCGAGATAATAAAGGCTTATGCCACGCTGCACGAAATGCTTTTGAACCGCCGCGAAACCGTTTGGGCGGGAAATATTTTAATGGCTGAGTATCTGCCCGAGGTTATAAAAGAGGTTGCCGCACGCAGACTTTACAATGTTGAAAGCATACACGAAAATACAGTTGTAACAGCCTGTGTTTCGGAATATGCGGCGCTTAAATCCGTAGAGCAGGATAAAATAACCGTTCTTTCAATTGAAGATCTGATATTAGGAGAATAATACAATGTTAGTAACTTTACAGGAAATAATAGGAATGGCGGAAAAAGGTAATTACTGTATACCGGCGTTTAACGTATACAATACCGAAACCGTTATGGGCGTGTTTGACGCGGCGGAAGAGGCAAAGGCTCCTGTTATAATGCAGGTTTATCCCCGCCTATTTAATGAGTATGTGGGCTATTATTTAGCCCCTGCAATTTTGGCAGCGGCTAAAAAGGCAACCGTGCCGGTTTGCTTCCACCTTGACCACGGACCGAGCGAGTCTGAGGTTATGAAGGCGTTAAGACTGGGCGCTACGGGCATTATGCTTGACGGTTCAACTCACCCGTTTGAAGAAAACGTTGCGCTTACAAAGCATATTGTTGAAAGCTGCAAGGCGATAGGCGTAGGCGTTGAGGGCGAACTCGGTCACATAGGCAGTGTTAACGACGACGCTATGGACGAATTTACAAGCCCCGAAGAAGCGGCGGAATTTGTAAAACAGGTAGACGTTACCTGCCTTGCGGTGCTTGTGGGCAACGCGCACGGTCATTACAAAAAGCCCCCGAAGCTTGATATTGAAAGAATAGCGGCAATAAGAAAGGCAACGGGCGGTATTCCGCTTGTTCTGCACGGCGGCTCCGGCATACCGGACGACCAGGTTAAGGCGGCAATAAACGCGGGTATTCGCAAAATGAATATCGGCACGGACGTATGCTGTGCCTTTGCGGACGGCACGCTTGAAAGCCTTAACGACCCGAACAGAAGCCTTGCGGTTGATATGTTTATGAAAAAGCCGATTGAAAGCGTAAAGAAATTGGCACTTTCAAAGATAGCGCTTACGGGTGCGGACGGAAAGGCAAGATAAAATGAACAAAGCAGTAGGTATCGGCGCGTGCGTTATGGATACGCTGATAAACGTGCCGAATTACCCCAAAGAGGATACAAAAATGCGCGCCGAGTCGTCAAAGCAGGCAGGCGGCGGTCCCGTTGCAACGGGACTTGTCGCCGCGGCAAAATTAGGCGCAGAAGCCGAATATATCGGCGTTTTGTCCGACGACGCGGGCGGCGGCTTTTTAATAAAGGATTTTAAGAAATACGGCGTTAAAACCGATAATATAGAAGTGCTTTCGGGCTATCGCTCCTTTACCTCGGTTATATGGCTTTCGGCTAAGGCGTCAAGCCGCACCTGCGTGTTCGATAAGGGCAATCTGCCGCCGCTGAAGCTTAATGACGAGCAGAAAAAAGCAATAATTAACGCCGACCTGCTTATGATAGACGGCAACGAAATGTCGGGCGCGCTGGAGGCAGTAAAAATCGCGCGTGAAAACGGCACAAAGGTGCTTTACGACGCGGGCGGGCTTTACGATAACGTGGAATGTCTGCTGCCGTATGCCGATATACTTATCCCGTCTGAGGAATTCGCTCTCGGTATTACGGGCGAAAAAAAGGCGGAGAACGCCGCTAAAAGGCTTTACGAAAAATATAACCCCGACGTTGTGGTTGTGACCGAGGGTAAACGCGGCGGCACGCTTTATGACGGAACACGCCTTACCGCTTACCCGGCATTTTCCGTAAAGGCAGCAGACACAAACGGTGCGGGGGATGTTTTCCACGGCGCGTTTGCCGCGGGCTATTTAAAAGGCTACGATTTTCTTAAATGCTGTTATTTTGCAAGCGGAGTATCCGCCGTTAAATGCACCGGCGTAGGGGCGAGAGAAAGCGTACCCGATTTTGAAACCGTAAAAAAATTTTTGGAGGAGAACGGCTATGAACTTTAAAAAAACATATAAGCCGACAAAGGGCTATACGCCCATAAGCAAAATAGGCGAGTGTTCATTAAAAATGCTTGAATTCGGTATGATAGAGCTTGACGGCGGCGAAACACTCAGCTACAATACCGAGGACAAGGAAACCGCCTTTATAATGCTTGAGGGTCACTGCGATGTTGAAGCAAACGGCGAAAAGTGGGAAAACATCGGCAACCGCAATACTGTTTTTGAAAACAGAAAGGCCGAGAGCTTTTATATGCCGCGTGATCAAAAGCTTACAATTACTGCAAGGGATCACATTAAGATTGCGGTCTGCGCCTCTTTAATAGACGAAAAAACCGAGCCGCAGGTACTGCGCGAGGATCACGTTGTGTTAAAGCTGTTGGGGGAACAGCCTTATCAGCGCGAGACCAGCTTTATTATAGACCAGAACTCAAATGCCAAGCACTTAACCGTGGGCGAGGCTTATGTTACCGAGGGCAACTGGGCGGGTTTTCCGCCCCACAAGCACGACGTAGACGATATGCCGAGGGAGTGCATAGCCGAGGAAATTTATTACTTCCTGTTTGACCCCAAGCAGGGCTTTGCGGTGCAGTGCCTTTACACGGCGGACGGCAGTATAGACGAGGCTTACCGCGTTAAAAACGACGAATTGGTTGAGTTCCCCTACGGCTACCATACCACCGTGGCAACGCCGGGGTATCAGACATATTTCCTGTGGCTTATGGCGGGCGATCATCAGGGCTTTAACAGAAGCTCGGACCCCGACCACGAGTGGATAGAAAAGAAATAATACATAGGGGCTGTTATTGCAGCCCCAAGAGCGTGTCGAAAAATCGACACGCTCTTGGGCGGGAATGCCGTTCTCAAAAATCAGAGATTTTTGACTGCACTCTATCCCCGCCAATACCACCCCAGTGCCCTTGAAAAATAGCTTTTTAAGCTATTTTTCGCTTACAAGGTGTTTTTCCGCCGCGCATGTCAGCGGAAAAACGGAGATGCGGCATGAACGCCGCAAAAATAGACTTTGGGGTTTATCGACAGACTGTAGGGGCTGTTATTGCAGCCCCTTTTGTGATAATATATAGGAGAGAAACTTATGCTTGATACTCTTAAACTTAAAAA